>JBKQVS010000017.1:0-6112 GCA_052139855.1 Desulfobaccales bacterium | reverse complement strand
GGCGGGGGAATTGACTTCCCCCGGCCCTCCCCTCAACTCCTCAACTCTCCTCCAACTTATACCGGTGATCCCGCACCTGCGGTTCGTAGCCGCACTGTTGGATCAGGGTTTCGATTTCGGCTCTGGTCAGGCGGAAGCCCACTCCGGTGGCGGCCACCACGTTTTCTTCCAGCATAGTGGAGCCGAAGTCGTCGGCCCCGAATTTCAGGGCCACCTGGGCCACCTTGGGTCCCTGGGTCACCCAGGAGACCTGGAGGTGGGCCACGTTATCCAGCACCAGGCGGGAGATGGCCAGCATTTTTAAGTATTCCACCGCGCCCAGGGCCGCGCCCGCCAGGTTGGTGCCCCCGGGCTGGTAGGTCCAGGGGATGAAGGACGTAAAGCCGCCGGTGGCGTCCTGGAGTTGCCGAATTTTGACGAGGTGTTCGATCCGCTCCGCCCGGGTCTCCAGGTGCCCGAACATCATGGTGGCGCTGGTTTTGAGGCCCTGGCGGTGCGCCGCGGCCATGACTTCCAGCCACTGGGAGCTGGAGCATTTCTGGGGCGAAATCTGGCGCCGCACTCGATCCACCAGGATCTCGGCCCCGCCCCCGGGGATGGAGCTCAGCCCCGCATCCATCAGGCGCCGGATCAGATCTTCCAGGCTAAGCGCGTTTTGTTCAGCCATATAAAAAATTTCCGGCGGCGAGAAGCCGTGGACCGCCAGGCCGAAATCCCGGATGAAGTGAACCAGTTCCAGGTAATAGGCGAGCGGCAATGCGGGGTTGAGGCCCCCCTGGAGCAGGACCCCGCTGCCGCCGTGCTCCTTGAGTTCCGTGAGTTTGGCCGCCAGGGTGTCCCAAGTGAGGACGTAGCCGTCGTCGGCCCCGGGAGGCCGGTAGAAGGCGCAGAAGCGGCAGCCCGAAATGCAGATGTTGGTGTAGTTGACATTCCGGTCGATGACGAAGGTGACCCGGTTGCCGGGATTGAGGCGCCGGCGCGCCTGATCCGCCCAGCTCCCCAGGCTCAGGAGGTCCAGGTCCCACAGCCGGTTGGCTTCGGCAAAAGTAAGGCGGTCTCCGGCCGCCAGCTTGGCCTGCAATCGGTCGTCTTCACCATTCATGCGTCAATCACCCGATACAGCGTATCCCGTTCCACCGGCTCGCAGCCGGCCTCCCGGATCAGGGCTTGCAATTGCGTCCGGGTCAGGCCCTGGGGGGTCCGGGCCCCGGCCATGTGGGTGATGCGCTCTTCCATCACCGTGCCGTCTACGTCGTCCACCCCGAAACAGAGGGAGATTTGCGAGAGCTTGGGCCCCAGCATCACCCAAAAAGCCTTGATATGGGGGAAATTGTCCAGCATCAGCCGGGAGATGGCCAGGGTCTTGAGGTCGTCGATGGCGCTGGGGCCGGCCAGGTCGCTCAAGCCGGTGTTGGCGGGGTGGAAGGCCAGGGGAATGAAGGCCAAAAACCCCCCGGTTTCATCCTGCGCTTCTCGCAATCTTACGAGATGGTCCACCCGCTCCGCCAGGCTCTCCAGGTGGCCGTAGAGCATGGTGGCGTTGGTGTTGAGATCCAGCCGGTGCGCCATCTGGGCCACCTCGATCCAGCCGTCGGGCGAAAGCTTCTCCGGGCAGAGACTGGAACGCACCCGGGGACTGAAGACCTCGGCGCCGCCGCCGGGGAGCGACCCCAGGCCCGCCTCTTTCAGGGCCGCCAGGGTATCGGCAAGGCTCAGGTCGGCTTTTTGGGCCAGGTGGGCCACCTCCACCGCGGTGAAGGCCTGGAGGTGGACCTCCGGGCGCCGGGCCTTGATCCCCCGGAGCATGTCCAGATAATAGGTGAACGGCAGATCGGGGTGGCAGCCGCCCACGATGTGAATTTCGGTGATGGGCTCGCGGGCCCGGGCCTCCACTTTCTCAAATATTTCCGGGAGGCTCATCTCATAGGCCCCGGGCTCCCCGGCCTTGCGCCCAAAAGCGCAGAATTTGCAGCCGTTGACGCAGATATTGGAGTAGTTGATATGCTGATTATAGATGTAGTAGGCCTTGCGGCCGTGAAGGCGCTCCCGCACCATCTGGGCCAGGCGCCCCACCCCCAACAGGTCGGGGCTCTCGAACAGGGTGCAGCCGTCTTGCCGATTCAGACGCTTGCCCGCCGCCACTTTCTCATATATGGGTGCAAGCTGCGGGTCCTGAATGCCTGCCCAAACCATGAATCTGCCTCCTTTATGACTGACCGGTCACATTATCTGCAAAAAAAATTAAGGCCGGTTAAGTCTAATTTACTTTGTTTTTACTGACCACTGGCAACTGGCAACTGACTACTATCTAAGCCGCCAGGCCCTCCTTAAGGAGGCTGATGATTTCCCGGATATGTTTATGGATAGCCGCGTCCGTGGCCCGGTGCAGGCCCAGGGAGACGTCCAGGGCCGGGACCGCCACCGCTTGCAGGAACCGGTCGAACACCGCGTCCAGGAGAAAGAGCGTTGCAGCCCGGGGGACGCCGGGCCGCAGTTCTCCCCGGCTCTGGGCCCGCCGCACCAGGGAGGCAAAATATTCCGTGGCGTGGCGCCGCACCGCGGCCAGGAATTCCTCCCGGAATGGCACATGGTTATCCAACTGGATCTTGAGATAGAGGCTGAAAATCCGGGGATGCTCCCGGGAGAAGGCCACCCCGGCCAGGAGGGATTTTTCCAGCCGGGTGAAAAAGTTCTCTTCCAGGGTCTCTTCCTTGACCGTGGTCAGGGTGTGGCGCACCACCTTGAGGGCGTACTGGAAGATATAGGAAAAAATCCCCTCTTTGTTGGGAAAATACTGGTAAAGCGAGCCCTTGGCAATGCCCGCCTGGGCCACCATGCGGTTGAGCGACGCCTGATGATAGCCCTGGTCGGCAAACTCCGCCAGGGCCGCATCCAGCACCCGTTCCTGCTTGTCCGGGGGCAGGTGCCGAAAAGTCGAGAGGGCCGGTTCTTCACTCATGACCACTTGGTCATATCAAATCCCGCGGCAATCTGTCAAGCCTTTGCCGTTCTCCTGCCCAATTCCCTTGACATCTCCCCCCCTTAATGTTACTTAGTAATGATATTCAATAGTTAGTTACATTCCACCAGAGGAAGATCGACATTCACCTCTCAGGACTTTAATAGATAACCTCCCCAACCTAATCCGAAAAATCGGGCGGGTGGAGTCTGGGGCTTGACCCAGGCTTACCCGCCCCAAAAACTTAAGGGATTGGGGGAGGGGGTGTGGGGGAGGGGGTAAGGGCACCTATGAAAAAGCCCTTAACCTCCTCCCCCACAAACAAGGACTCACATGGCCGAAATTTTGGAAAAAGTCTACGATCCCCAGCGGATCGAAGCGAAGTGGTATCAATACTGGGAAGAGCACGGCTTCTTCCATGCCAAAGCGGACGGGGCCAAGCCGGGTTACTGCATCGTTATCCCGCCCCCCAACGTCACCGGCTCCCTGCACATGGGCCACGCCCTCAACAACACGTTACAAGACATCCTGATCCGCTTCAAGCGCATGGACGGTTTCGACGCCCTGTGGATGCCCGGCACCGACCACGCCGGCATCGCCACCCAGAACGTGGTGGAGCGCCAGTTGGCCGCCGAAGGCAAAGACCGCCATACCCTGGGCCGGGACGCCTTTATTCAGCGGGTGTGGGAGTGGAAGGCCGCCTCCGGCGGGCACATCATCACCCAGTTGAAGCGCCTGGGGTGCTCCTGCGACTGGAGCCGGGAGCGCTTCACCATGGACGCCGGCCTTTCCCGGGCGGTGCGGGAAGTCTTTGTGCGTCTCTATGAAGAAGGCCTGATCTACAAAGGGGACTACATCATCAACTGGTGCCCCCGCTGCCAGACGGCCCTGGCCGACCTGGAGGTGGAGCACGAACCCACCGACGGCCACCTCTACCACATCAAGTACCCCCTGGTTGAGGGCGATGGAGCGGTCACCGTGGCCACCACCCGCCCCGAGACCCTCCTGGGGGACACCGCGGTGGCCGTGAACCCCGAAGACAAGCGCTACAAGAAATATCATGGCGCCACCCTGAGGCTGCCGGTCTTGGGACGCCCCATCCCGGTCATCACCGATGCCTACGTGTCCCTGGATTTCGGCACCGGCGCCCTGAAGATCACCCCGGCCCACGATTTCAACGACTTTGAAGTGGCCCGGCGCCATGATCTGCCCGCGGTCAAGGTCATCGACGAAGCCGGCCTCATGACCGCCGCAGCCGGCAAATATCAGGGAATGGACCGGTTCGCCTGCCGGGCCCAAATCCTCAAGGACCTGAAAGCCGACGGCCTCCTGGCCAAGGTCGAGCCTTACACCGTGCCGGTGGGGCACTGCTACCGCTGCAAGACCGTGGTGGAGCCCCTGGTTTCCCAGCAGTGGTTCGTGGCGGTCAAAACCCTGGCCGAGGCGGCCGTGGCCGCGGTCCAAGACGGCCGCACCCGGCTGATCCCCCCCAACTGGGATAAAAGCTATTATGACTGGATGACCAATATCCGGGACTGGTGTATCTCCCGGCAGATCTGGTGGGGCCACCGCATCCCGGCCTGGACCTGCGCCGCCTGCGGCCAGACCATCGTCAGCCGGGAAGACCCGGCCGCCTGCCCCTGCGGCGGTGGCTTGGTCCAGGAAACCGACGTCCTGGACACCTGGTTCTCTTCGGCCCTGTGGCCCTTTTCCACCCTGGGCTGGCCCACCCAGACCCCGGAGCTCAAGCTCTTTTACCCCACGTCCGTCCTGGTCACCGCCTTTGACATCCTCTTTTTCTGGGTGGCCCGGATGATGATGATGGGGCTTCACTTCATGGATGAGGTCCCCTTCCGGGAGGTCTACATCCACGCCCTGGTGCGGGACCCGGAAGGCCAGAAAATGAGCAAGTCCAAGGGCAACGTCATCGACCCCCTGGAACTCATGGATAAATACGGCACCGACGCCTTCCGTTTTTCCCTGGCCGCCTTCGCCGCCATGGGCCGGGACGTGCGCCTCTCCGAGGAGCGCATCGCCGGCTACCGCAACTTCGCCAACAAGGTCTGGAACGCCTGCCGCTTCACCTTCATGAACCTGGAGGGCTTCGATCCCGAGCCCCCGGCCGGCGGAGCTGACGAAAAACCTTTAACCGCGGTGGAGGCCTGGATCATGAGCCGCCTCCAACAGGTCATCCGTGAGACCCGCAAGTCTCTGGACTCCTACGACTTCGATCAGGCGGCCAACGTGCTTTACCAGTTTATCTGGCACGAGTTCTGCGACTGGTACCTGGAACTCATCAAACCCCAACTCTACGATAAAGAGGACGCCGCCGCCCGCAGCCGCTGCCAGGGGGTTCTGCTCCGGGTGCTCAGCGCCGTGCTCCGCCTCCTGCATCCCTTCATGCCCTTCATCACCGAGGAGATCTGGCAAAAACTCCCCGGCGCCCGGGGCAGCATCATGGCCGCGCCCTACCCCGTACAAGACCCCGGATTCGACCACCCCGGGGCCGAAGCCGAAATGAACCTGGTCATGGCCACCCTCACCGCCATCCGCAATATCCGGGGCGAAATGAACGTGCCCCCGGCCACCCAGGTGGAGGTCTTCCTCCACAGCTCGGAAGCCGGGGCCATTGAGGCCCTTAACCGCCACCGGCAGTCCATCCAGATCCTGGGCCGGGTGCAGGAACTCCATTGCAACTCCGCCGGCGGCCCTCCCGCCGCCGCGGCCAAGGCCGTGGTGGAGAGTGGGTGGTTCGCAGGAGCTGGGTGGTTTAAAGAACCTTGGTTTAATGCTAAAAGCTCTGTGGAAATTTTTATCCCCCTGGCCGGCATCATCGACTTTGCCGAAGAGGCCAACCGCCTGGACCGGGAACTGGAGAAACTGGGCAAAGAAGTGAGCCAGGCCCAACGCAAAATGAGCAACGAAGACTTCCTGGCCAAGGCCCCGGCGGAAGTCGTCCAAAAAGAGCAGGCCAAACTCCAGGCCCAGACCGATAAACTCAATAAACTCAAAACCCACCGGGAACGGATCAAGGAGTTGATGGGGTGAGGGTGAAGTAAAGTGGAAAAGCATTTTTGAGGGGAGGACCGGGGGAAATAATTCCCCCCGCCCACCCCTCAAACTCCCCTCCCAACCCCCGCATAAAGGGAAAGA
>JBKQVS010000016.1:0-7516 GCA_052139855.1 Desulfobaccales bacterium | reverse complement strand
GCCGGAATGGTGGCCAGGTCCAGGAGATTCCGGGCATGTTCGCTGATGCTCCTGACTCCCCGTTCACAGAGGATCACCTGGGAATTGCCCTCGGACATGATATATTCCGCCGCCATGAACCACTCATCCAGAGTCGCGTACATGCCCCGATTCAGCATCACCGGCTTCTTGGTCCGGCCGGCGCAGCGCAGTAGGCTGAAGTTCTGCATATTCCGGGCGCCGATCTGGATGATGTCGGCATATTCGGCCACCAGCTTCAGGGAATCCTGGTCCACGGTCTCGGTGACGATGAGCAGCCCGGTCTCCTCCCGCACCTTGGCGAGAATCTTCAGGCCGGCTTTCCCCATGCCCTGGTAGCTATAGGGGGAGGTGCGGGGCTTGTAGGCGCCGCCCCGGAAGATAGTGGCCCCCGCCGCCTTGACGTGCCGGGCGATGGTCAGGGCCTGGGTCTCGCTTTCCACCGCACAGGGGCCGGCGATGACCACGAAATTCCTCCGGCCCAGATCCAGGCCGGAGAGGTGGATGACGGTGTCTTCCCGCTTCATTTCCCGGCTCACCAGCTTGTAGGGCCGGGAAACCGGAATGGCCTGGATAACTCCGGGCATATCCACGAACAGGGTTGCATTCACCGGACCGGGATTGCGCAGGATGGCGATGGCCACCCGCTCCCCGCCGGGCATGGGCTGGGCCTCGTAGCCCAGCGACTCGATCTTGGCCACCACCTCCCGGATCTGGGCCTCGGTGGCGTCCTTGTCCATTACGATGAGCATGGTTATTCTCCACTAAGCGCCACGGTAAAAATGCGGCTGCCGGGGCCAGCTACCATGGCAGGCTGACGAGCGGGTGACGGCCGGAGGGGCTCACCCCTGGGGGCGAAATCAGCACCCTTCGCCTTTTTACCAGGGTTCAGGGCCAAAAGCAACCGGAGGGGATACAGGGGCCCGGCCGGAAGGCGAAGCGGCTCCCTTTGAGGGATGAAAAGCCTAACCGGCCGCGCCCATCAGGGGGCGGGGGGGTCTCGATCCGGATACACCAGCCGTCAAGGCAGACGCCGGCAGAGCCCGGCCATTCCTAAAACCATGGCCCCCCGGAGGCAATGACGGTCGCTTTGAGGCAGGCGGGCGGCAGGGGTCCGGCCCAGGCTCCCGCCTGGAAACCGGAATGGCAATCTCGCCCATGCAGGGCTCACCCCTCCCGGCTTGCCATAAATTCTACCTGATCTTCGCCGCCGTATAACTCCGCCTCTTCATCCTGAACCGCCTTGGCCTCAGGAGATTCTACCATTTTTGCCTTTCGAGTTTTGGCGGCGCGGGAAACCTTCGCCTTGGTTACTGGAGCCTCAACCTCATCTTCCAAAGAAGCAAGGATATGGTAGAGTTGTTTTATTTCCGCCACTAATTCCTTGGGAGTCAATTCAGTCATTGAGGCATGGGATATGATGATTTGCGCGGTTAATCTGAGGGTTTCGCTGACCATGGGATTATTCCTCTTTAGTCATAGGGATTATGCGCCGTTAGTATGCTGACACTTCTCTTGCCTTGTCAAGTAATTTGAGATCTCTGGGCAAGTCTTGGGTGAAATAGTCGCCCTCGGCTGTTCTTACTTTATAGACGCGCCGGCGGGGCATCTACTTCACATCTTAAGGAGAGAAGACAGAAATTGAGACTTTCGCAGGGGTCTTAATGTACCAGGAGAGGTGGAACCGGCCGCACCGGTCCGGGGACGGGGAGTATTCAGCCAAGATGGAAGTTAAGCCAGACGCCAGCAGAGCACGGCCATTCCTAAGGCCATGGCCACTCCGTAGGGAATGGTGGTGGTTCGGGCGGACGCGGGCGACGGCGGTTTGGCGTCGAAAGAGCGGCAAAGGAGCCAGTTCAGGAGAAAATTCCAGCCCTCCCGGATTCCGGCCAGCAGACGCCCCTGCCACAGCAGCATGACCAGGATGATCAGCCCGCCGCAGATTCCCATGTAGACAAAGAGGAAAAAGGCGCGCCGCAATCCCAGCCAGGCGCCCAGGGCTGCACTGGCCTTGACATCGCCGGCCCCCATGCCCCCCAGCAGATAGGGCCCCAGCAGCAGGATAAACCCCAGCCCCAACCCCGCCAACCCATCCAGAAGACCCGGCAACCCTTGATACCCGAATTGAAAGGCCAGGCCCCCCAGGGCGCCGCCCAGGGTCAGGTAATTGGGGATTCGCCTGGTCTTGAAGTCGCAGCCGGCCATCCCCAGGCTGAGAAGGAGCGGCAGCATCAGGTCGGGGTGGGCTTTGAGCCAGGGGCCCAAGCCGGACAGCCAGTCGGACAACTTCGCCTCCGGAGCGGCATATCGCGCCTGTTTCCTCTAATCCTCGGAATTTTTCTCAAAAAAGGTTAATTCCCCCGGGGTGCAGAAGGGCCGGTTCGCATAAATCCTTGGGTGAACCGCGCTCCCGGTGATACATTGAAGTAACCCATCCGTTAACCCATAAGGAAAACCGCATGGCAAAAATCATTCTCATCCAGGCCCTTCCGGCCTCCCGCCTGGACAGCCGGGAGAATCTGACCCGGGCCTTGACGCTGCTCCAAGGCTGCCAGGGGCAGGAAGCGGATTTGATCTGCTTTCCCGAATATTTTCCCTTCTGGGGAGAGGAGGAACTGGCGGCGGCGGCGGCTCGCCTCCAGGCTCATATCATCGCCGGGCTGGTGGAAGAAGCGGGAGGGACGCGGTACAACACCGCCACCCTGTTCGACCGCCGGGGCCGGTTGCTGGGCCGCCAGCGCAAGCACACCCTGGGCAACCTGGAGCGTCGGGGCTTCGGCGTGGTCCCCGGCGAGGGCTGGCAGGTGTGGGACACCGACTTCGGTCGCCTGGGCGCCCCGGTGTGCATCGATTTTTGGGGCCAGCCCGAGGCGGCCCGGCACCTGGCCGCGGCGGGGGCGGATCTCATCGTTAATCCCGCGATTTTCCCCATCCTCCGGGGCCACTGGCAGACCGGGGCCCTGACCCGGGCCTTCGATTATTACCTGCCGGTAGTGGGGGTGAATACCGCGGCAACCGTGGTCGAGATTGCCGGACGCCACTACCCCTTGCAGGGGGGCCGTTCCTTTGCCATCCAGCCACCGGCCCCGGAGGATAACGCCGCCTTGGCCCGGCAGGTGCGGGCCTGGGATGACCTGGCGGAGTGGATCGTCAGATGCGGCGGCGAAACCGAGGCCCTCATCACCGTCACCCTGGATCTGGAAGGCCCTCGCCGCTGGCGGCCGGTGGTCCGGGAGCGCTTCGGCATCAAGGCATGAACCATAACCGGGGCCAGGGGCGCGGCTTGACGGGGCCCGCGGCTTGCGCCCCAAAACCTTCGGGGACTTTCACCCCGGGACCGAACCTTATGGGAAGGCCGGGGAGCGCCGGGAACCTCGGAGCGGCCGGGAAGGATAATTTTTTACCGGAAACCACCTTAATAATCGGTTTAAGACAGTACTTTTCTTGACATTGATGAAAAAATCCTTAATTATCTATGCAGGTCGAACGGGGCGGGTTTGACTTACAGCTCTAAACTCTAAGGAGAGACATTATGCGAAACACCCGTAAATATGTCATTTTAACCGTAGTGGCGGCTCTCTGCCTCTTCATGGCAATGCCGGTGCTGGCCCAGCCCAAGGGCGGCGCCCTGATGCCAATGGATTCTTTCACCCCCATTGCCCAGGGTTACGACTTCGTCCGGGAAGGCAAGTATGAGGCTGCCAAAGCCCAATTCGCCATCGCGGTGAAACGGGATCGTCACAATCCCTTTGCCCTTAATAACATGGCGGTCCTGGAAGAGCGGGAAGGAAAACTGAACGACGCATTGGCCAACCTGAAAGATGCTACCACCTATGCCAATGATTATTTGGACAAGGTAACGCAAACCTGCTTTGCCGGTGGCGGCTGCCTGGCGGTAAAACCCCTGCGTGAACTGGGCGAAAAGAGCTCCATCGCCCCAATCATTCAGGAGAATATCCAGAAACTCCAGGCCAAGATTGCCGCGACCGGTACTCCGCCGCCTCCAGGAACCCCCCCGCCGATGGTGCCACCGAAGAAAGTTCTTAAGTAATTTTGGGGGCCTTCGGGCCCCCACCGCCCCGTTTTTCTTCTTAAGTGGCGCTGTTGGATGATGAGCATCGAAACCGACCGGCTTACCCTCAGCTAATCTCATTTCGGGGGCCAGGAGTCATGAGACCCTCTGGCCCTTTCATTTTGTCCTGCGTCGGCTTTCCTCAAGTTTTCAGAAGTGCTATTTTGATGGTGTGGTGGGCCGCATCTCCCTCGGGGCCGAGAGCCGGGGATCGGCGCCGTCCTTGTGTCGATGCGGTTCGCTTTAGGGGAAGACGAGGCGGAGCTATGAATGGGACAGCAGGGTCTGCAGATCCCGGAGGCTTTGCCGGGCCTGACGCAGGGCCTGCATGATTCCGGGAGGCTGGGGCACCCGGCCGGGCAGGTAAATCCGGTGATAGGCCGCCGCCGACCCCGGAGAGGGTTGCAAGGCTAACTTGAGATCGGCCAGTTCCCGGACCAGGAAGAGGAAAGCCGCGGCCAACGGTCCCCCGCGTCCGTCGCTGACCTCATCCCACGTGAGGGGCGTCTGAGTAAAGAGAGATAATGACCGGGGCGGGGGCGGCGACAGCTCCGCCTCACTCTCCGCCTGGCTGGTGAGAGCCTGGGTTAGAGGCAGCCTTGCAAGCTTGGTCTTTTTGCCGGCAAACTGTTTCTTTTTCGCCATATTTCCAGAAATTCAAGACAGAGTTGTGAATAATCCAAGGACCCGGAACACCTGGGCTCGTAATCGAAAATCGCTTTCTGAGCTATCTGGGCCTGGTTCAAGGCCTCATTTTTCATAATTATCGAAGTGAAGGTTTTTTCCCGATACGGTTTTAACTGCTCCAGAATGTATTCGTTGGTGATGCTGTTGCGTTTATCGAACATGGTGAGCAGAATTCGGAACAGATCTTCCTGAAAAAGATCCTCCATGGACACGTTCTTCACGGTCTCCACCGTGGTGAGCAGGTCTGCCAGGCCATCCAGGGAATAGCGGGATATCTGGCAGGGAATGACGATAAAATCGCACGCATACAGGGAATTCGTGGTCAGGACCCCTAGAGAAGGGGGGCAGTCGATGAGCACGAAGTCATAATCAACATCCTTGAGGGCAGTGGCCAGAATCGCTTCCCGGAAGACCCGGGTATAGACCTGCTCCGCCGCCCGGGCCAGATGGATGTGGGCCGGGGCAATATCCAGCCCCAGGATATAGGTGGGCATCGCCACTTCGCTGATGCGCTTCTTGGGGATCAGCAGGATATCCGCCATGGAAGCCGCGATAACGTCCGGCTCGATCCCGATGCCAATGCTGGTGTGGCCCTGGGGGTCCAGGTCGACAATCAGGGTGCGGTACCCCTGATAGGCCAGCGCCGCCCCCAAGTTAAGGGTGGTCGTGGTTTTCCCCGTACCGCCCTTCTGGTTGATGATCGCCACGATGTGGGACATGATCAGGACTCAGGCCGCGGACTCGCGGCTCTTTTGCGGAATTTTTTTGGTATGATAAGGTATAGGCGGAACCCCGTCAAGGATTATCTGGCCGGGGCCGCCAGAACGATTTTCGCGCCGCCTGTTTTACAAAATGGCACGACCCCTGCATATATTTCAATAATGTTAGATTAATGCTATGAAATAGTTTAAGGTTGTTCCATGAACTCCCCTCTGGAAAGAAGACGGTTTAGCCGGATTATGGTCTCCCTCCCAGTGGAGTATCATACCCGTCTGCCCGACACCGATGCCCCCTTCCAGGGTCAAGGAATCCTGCGGGACATCAGCCTGGGCGGCACCTATTTCCATGTAGATCCAGGCACTTCCTTCCAACCGGGTCAGATAATCTCCCTCACCGTTTCCGCCCCCCTGCCCTACCTGGAAGACACCGACATCTCCCACCTTCAGGCCACCGGCGAGGTCATTCGCTTCGACCCCCCGGAGCCCAACCGCCCCCAAGCCGGGGTGGCCCTGAACTTCCTGGGAGGTTTAACCTTCTGTGCCACTCCCGCCCAGCAGATGTTTTAATTCCTGAACCTAACAAAACCATCTTTCGCCTGAAAATTAATATTCCCAACTATATCAATTAATTATATAAAAGAAACAGGGGCTCAGAAAATTGACATTTTTTCCCCAGTTAAACCTGTCGGCTCATGGCGCGCGGTCATAAAGTCGCCATCGCTTTGAGCGGTGGGGTGGACAGCGCCGTGGCCGCCGTCCTCTTGCAGCGCCGGGGCTGGGACCTCCAGGCGGTCCACCTGCGCCTCTCTCCCCAGGTGGCGCCGGAGGACCGGGTGCTGGCTCTGGCCCAACACCTGGGCATTCCCCTCACGGTGCTCGACCTCCAAGCCGAATTCGCCCGGGAGGTGCTGGATTATTTTGTCTCGGACTATGCCCGGGGCCGCACCCCCAACCCCTGTGTCCGCTGCAACGCCGCCATCAAGTTCGGCCGCCTCTGGGACCACCTCAAAAGCGGCGGCTTCACCCACCTGGCCACCGGTCACTACGCCCGGCTTGCCCTGGATGACCACGGCGCCCCGGCCCTCTTCCGGGGCGTGGACCGCCGCAAGGACCAGTCCTATTTCCTCAGCCGCCTGCCCCAAACCCTCCTGCCCAGCCTCCTCTTCCCCCTGGGACAGATGACCAAAGCGGAGGTGCGGCGCATCGCCCGGGAAGCGGGCTTGCCGGTCCGGGAAGACCAGCGGGAGTCCATGGAGTTGTGCTTTATCCCCAGCGGCGGCTATCAGGATTTCCTCCAGGCCCGCCGGGGTTGTTCCGGACCCCCCGGCGATTTCGTGGACGCCGGCGGACGCCTCCTGGGCCGGCATCGCGGCCTGGAAAACTATACCGTGGGACAGCGCCGGGGCCTGGGGATCGCCGCCCCTGAGCCTTTCTACGTCATCGACCTCCAGCCGGAGGCCAACCGGGTGGTGCTGGGCCACCGGCAGGAACTCCTCTCTCCGGGACTAACGGCCTCCCAAATGAACTGGCTCATCCCCCCCCCGGCCGGCGGCCTCGAGGCCGTGGCGGTGATCCGCTACCGCCATCCCGGCGTCCCGGCCCGAATTACCCCCGGCGACGATGGCGAAGTAACGGTCGCCTTTGCCACGCCCCAGTCCGCCGTGGCCCCGGGGCAGGCCGTGGCCTTCTACGACTACGGCGACCGGCTCCTGGGCGGCGGCTGGATCGAGGCCCGGATGACATGAGGATTGCGGGGGAAGGGCCAGGGACACTTACAAAATAGTCCCTGCCCTCCCCCCGCACCCCCCTCCCAACCCTTTAAGGGATTGGGGGAGGGGGCGTGGGGGAGGGGGTAAGGGGCCACTGCCCCTTAGCACCCTTCCCCGCAATCTATCACCTTATGGCTTGCAGGTGCGGCAGGGGCTGTAGCCTTGCCAGTAGGCTTCGGTGGGGGACTTGAACAGGACGCGGTTGTTTTGGGAGGTGTTTTGCCCCAGATGGCAGGATGGGCGGTGGAACA
>JBKQVS010000015.1:0-8721 GCA_052139855.1 Desulfobaccales bacterium | reverse complement strand
CTTCGATTATGCGAGTAAATCATCATAAATTATTGCATGTTTATCTAATAACCGTGGGATTACGCCGGCTTCAATCAAGACTGGCATCGGCGCCGGTTCAGCGTCAAACCCGGCATCACCTGTCTCTGGCAGATCTACGGCCGGGACCCCCTCTCCCTGCCCTTTGAGAAATGGATGCAACTGGATATGGAGTACATCGACCACTGGTCCTTGTGGCTCGATTTCAAGATCCTGGCCCAGACCATACCCGCGGTCATCAAGGGCCGGGGAGCCTACTGAACCCGGGCCTGGCGCCCCCGGCTACACCTGCCTACCCATGCATCACCCTCCCTTTAAACCGGCAGTTCCTCAACTGCTCCCCCTCACCCCAGGTTCCCCTGCCGGGAGCCGGGCCATTTCTCCTCAGGAGGTCCGGTGGCAGAGAGGCGGGAAGCCCCGGCGGGCGCTGCTTCTTCCCGCCCCCTAAGGATTTTTAAAGTTTCAGCTAGCGGTGCCGATACATACATCAGTTGCTTCCACGCCACCGAGAAGGGCAAACTCCACCGAAAGGGGAGGACGCAAAGTCTCCAGCCTACGGCCTTCGGGCTAAGGTAGTGGGATTGCCGAAGTGGTGAAGGTGAGACTGCCCAATGGCACCACACCAGACGACAGACCCGAACCGGTGGGCGGCGTGGATTCACACCATATCGCAGGAGGTGCGAATCAAAGGCACCATTGTCCAGACCCCCATTGGTATCCACCATTGGCATGCAATTTTACCCCTCACCTAAGGAGAACCACCATGCAAACTTATCTGCAGAAGTTCTTATCGTTCCTACAGGATGAAGAAGGTGCGTCGGCCATTGAATATGCTCTTCTGGTGGCGCTGATCGCTTTGGCAATTACCGCGGGGGCGACCACCCTCGGCACCAAGATCGGCGGGATGTTCAATAACGCCGCGGCACAGCTGGGGACGTAACCATCCCCTGGCTTAACCGTGCAGAAGCCGAAGTCTCAGGGCTTCGGCCCCTGCCTTACCGGGGAAACCGGGCCCCGGACTTCCCGGATCGGCAAGTTCATGCGGATGCGGCCAACCGCACCCCTTTGCAGGGAGTAACCACACGATGCCTCGTTTACCGGGCTGGGCCTGGCTGCTTCTGGCCATCGCTTTCGCCACCCTGGCCTCCTACATGGCCCTGGGGTGGCTACAACGGCAAGCTGCCGTAAAACCTCCTGTCCTAGAAAAATCCACCCTCGTCGTGGTGGCTAAAAATGAGGTGGCCCCCACCAGCCTTCTGACCGAGGCCCAACTCAAGACGGAAGTCTGGCATCAGGAAAAGCCCCCCCCAGGCGCCTTTGCCACCCTGGAACAGGTGCTGGGGCGGGTAACCGCATCGTCTATTATGCCGGGCGAACTCGTCACGGAAAACAAACTGGCCCCCAGGGGGACCGTTCCGGGGATCACCGCCCTGTTGAGCCCCAACCAGCGGGCCATGACCGTCAAGGTGGACGAGGCCTCCGGGGTGGCCGGCTTCCTGACCCCCGGGGACCGGGTGGACGTAGTGGTGATCGTGGATAAAGGCGAATACGACAAAGACCCCCTCGCCAAGCTCCTCTTCCAGAACCTCAAAGTTCTGGGCACCGGCCAAAAGTTGGAGAATCGCCCGGGAGACAAACCCCAGATTGTGCCCACGGTCACCCTGGAAGTAACTCCCGAAATCGGAGAACGGCTGGCTTTGGCCGCCCAGGAAGGGCGAATTTCCTTGGTGCTGCGGGGCCGGGGAGACCAGCAACTCGTGGAAACCCTGGGAGTGGATGCCAGCAAGTTATTTGGCAAACCCAGGCGGGCCGTCCCTCCGGCGCCCGCCCCGGCCGCGGTTGCTCCTGCGGGCCGCACCGTAGAAATGATCCGAGGCCTGCAACGGGCCCCGGTAACCACCGGAAATTAACAACCTGACCCCCTCAACCTGAGGATCGTAAACCGCGATGTCCACCCAATTCAGCATCTATTATAATTCCCCGGAAAATAAAGAATACCTCCGGCAGATTATTGAAGCCTCCGGCGCCGGGAAGTTGGTGGAAAGCAACGATCTGGCCCATCTGCCTCCCCAGGCGGTGAATGGCATCGATGTAGTCTTCTTGGAATATCAGGAAAACAATCTCGCCCTGGACCAGTGGATCGAGAAGATTGCCGCCAATCCCAGAAGTCCCGCCATCTTCCTCTACTTTCAGGAAATCTCCACCACCAACCTGTGGAAGGCCATTCGCCTGGGAGCCAGGGAATGCTTCACCTTCCCCATCCAGGCGGAAGATTTTCAACAAGCGGTAAAGCGCATCATGGCCCGGACCGAAGTCAGGAAAGGCACGGGCCAACCCACCCAAATTATCTCTTTTCTCGGGTGTAAAGGCGGTATCGGCACCAGCTTCCTGGTCGCCAATCTTGCCACCCTCCTGGCCCAGGAGCATCGCGGCAAGGTGCTGGTGGTGGACTTGGATCTGGGCTTTGGCCAGCTCAACTATTTTTTCGATGCCCACCCCGAGCACACCTTGACCGAGGTCATCGGCAATCTCGAACGCTTGGACAATAATTATTTGCAGAATATCTTCTCCCCCATCGGTGATAATTGTTACCTGCTCCCGGCTCCGGCCCGTTTGGAAGAAGCCGAGGCCATTAACGCCGGCCACCTCGAGAAGATTGTCGGCTACCTCAAAAAAAACCTGGGTTTCCGTTGGATCCTCATCGATTGCTGCCATCAACTCGATGAAATCACCATGAAAGCCCTGGAGCTCTCCGAATCATTGGTCCTGGTGACCGCTCAATCCATCCCGGCCCTGTCCAACGCCAAGAAAATGCTGGACATCCTCCACCTCCTGGAATTACGAGAGCTCGAAGTCGAAGTCTGGGTGAATTACTGGGACCGCCAACATGAATTGACCGCATCCGACGTGGAAAATTTCTTGGGGAAGACGATTTCCGGCATCATTACGTGCGATTACAAACAGGCGAGTTTCAGCGTCAACGAAGGGAAACTCCTGGTAAACAATCTTCCCCGCCATCCCATAGCCGCAGACCTGAAATTGCTGGCCCAAAAATTCACTCGGGAAAACGCCCCGGAACCCACCAATGGCTCGCGGTGGAAATGGCTTCAGGGTCTCTGGAGCAAGAAAAAGTCATGAGCCTCCTGGACCGCATCCGCCAACGGCAATTAGAGGAGCAAACCGGCCAGCCCCCGCCCCCTGGCCAGGATCAGAAGAAAGAGTGGGAGCGTCAAAAAAAAGACGATGTCTTCAATGAATTAAAGGCCAAGATCCACCTGAAGCTCCTTGGCTTGCTCGATCTCTCTCGCCTGACCGCGGCCTCCGAGGGTGCCATCCAAGAGGACTTGCGCCGCGGGGTCGAAATGATCCTCACCGAAGAGAAGATACCCCTGCCCTCGCCGGAAAAGGAGCGGCTCTGCCGGGAAATTCGCAATGAACTCTTGGGGTACGGGCCCCTGGAACCCCTCCTGGCCGATGCCAGCATTAACGATATCTTGGTGAATAACTACAGCAAGGTATTCATCGAACGTCACGGTAAATTGGAACCCTCCATCATCCGGTTTACCGACAACGCCCATTTGCTCAAAATCATTGAAAAAATCGCTTCCGGGGTGGGTCGCCGCATCGATGAATCCTGTCCCATGGTGGATGCCCGGCTGCCCGACGGCTCCCGGGTCAATGCCATCATTCCGCCCCTGGCCCTGGATGGACCGGCCCTCTCCATCCGCAAATTTTCCCGGGACCCCATAAAAGTTGAGGATCTGATCGCCTTCGGCGCCATCACCGAGGACATGGCCGAGGTCCTCCACGGCATGGTCGAGGCCCGTCTCAACGTCCTGATCTCCGGCGGCACCGGCACCGGGAAAACCACGTTCCTTAACGTCTTGTCCAGTTTCATCCCAAACGATGAACGCATCATCACCATTGAAGATTCCGCCGAACTCCAGTTGCAGCAGGACCATGTGGTGCGGCTGGAAACCCGCCCCCCCAACCTCGAGGGGCAAGGCGAGGTCAATCAGCGGGACTTGGTCCGGAATGCCTTGCGTATGCGGCCCGATCGCATCATCTTGGGGGAGGTGAGAAGCGGCGAGGCCCTGGACATGCTCCAGGCTATGAATACCGGCCATGACGGCTCCCTGGCTACCATCCATGCCAACTCCCCCCGGGACGCCCTCACCCGCCTCGAGACCATGGTCTCCATGGCCGGCCTCAATATCCCCGAACGCGCTATCCGGCACCAGATGTGCTCTGCCATCGATGTTGTGCTGCAACTGGCCCGGTTGAGTGACGGCAGTCGCAAAATGATGAACCTCTTCGAGATCGTCGGCATGGAAGGTGAAATGATCACCATGCAGGAGATCTTTGCTTTCAACATGATGGGGCTCACCGAGGACAAGAAAGTCAAAGGCCGCTTTATGGCCACCGGCATCCGCCCCAAGTTTATGAAACGCCTGGAATCCATGGGCCTCAAGTTGCCCAGCAGCCTCTTCCAGGAACACGCCTAACCCGATGATGGCGAAAGATGCCCCTTAAAACCTGCTCCTGAACCTGGCGTCAACCCCGCCCTGGAACCAGGGGCGGCTGCCCGCCAGAGAGGCTTGATGGTCAGCGACATGTTTCACTCTGTGGATTCCTCTTTTCTGATTCTGGTTTTCTTCGTCTTTCTCAGCTTCTTTTTCCTCATCAGGGCCACCTTCTTATTCCTGGCCAGCCCGGCGCGGCTTCACCAGCGGCGGTTAAAGAAGCGGCTCCGGGAAGTGGACCGCCCGGATTCATCCCTCGACGTCAACACCCTGCTCAAACAGGCCAGCCTGGAAAAATCCTCTCTCGACCGGATGCTGGCTAAATTTAGCCTCTTTAACCGGCTGCAGATCATGATGCTTCAGGCGGATCTGTCCTGGAACATGGGGACCTTTCTGGCCGTCGCCGCCCTGTCCGGACTGGTGCTGGCCGGGGTGGGACTGGCAAAATGGGGGGGCTGGGGGGCTCTGGCCGGCGGCGGGCTGGGTCTGCTCATCCCCTACAAGATTTTGGCCCGTAAAAAAAAGCGGCGGCTCCAAAAGTTTGAAAAGCAGCTGCCGGATGCCCTGGACCTGCTGGCCCGGGGGCTCAAGGCCGGCCATGCCTTTCCCACGGGGTTGCAGCAGGTGGCCAAAGAGATGGCCGATCCCCTGGGAACGGAGTTTTTCAAAACCTTCCGGGAATTTAACCACGGTCTGAACCTCAATACCGCCTTGCTCAATCTCTGTGATCGCATCAACCTGCGGGATTTGAGCTTTTTTACCACCGCCGTTTTGATTCAGCGGGAAACCGGGGGCAACCTTACGGAGATTTTGGAGAAGATCTCGGTCCTTATCCGGGAACGCTTCAAGTTGCGCAATCAGGTCAAGGCCTTAACCGCCGAAGGCCGGCTGTCGGGGCTTATCCTCCTCCTCCTGCCGCCGGTGCTGGTCGTTATCCTGATGGCGGTCAACCCGGAATACGAATTGCAACTCTTCCATCATCCCATGGGGCGGACCATGTGCGGGGTGGCTTTAGGATTTCAGCTCTTGGGCATGTGGTGTATCCACAAGATTGTCAACATCAAGGTGTGACATGCAAATCCTCCAGGCGGTTATCTTTGGACTTTTGGTCGGCGGCATGATCGCCTTCCTGGGTATTTTTCTCCAGCAGCGCTACTCATCGGTGCGCCGGCGGCTCCAGGTCAATCCCCGTCTCAATGCCGATCTCATGCGGCCCCAGATGGAAGACAAACCTGCCTTTCTCAGCCCCAACCTGGCCGAAAAGCTCGAAGCGAAACTCGATCTGAAAAAAGACGGCCCCACCATCAAACAACTCCAGGCCCGCCTCATCCGGGCCGGAATTTACAGTGAACGGGCCATCCCTCTTTTTCTCGGGGTCAAACTCGGGGGACTGCTGGTCCTGCCGTTACTGGTCTTATTCATCCTGTGGGGCAGCACCACCCAGCGTGCCCTGCTGATGGGGGTTCCCATCGTCCTGTGCACCTTGGGATATCTGCTCCCCAACCTCATCCTGTCCCACCTCATCAGTTCACGCCAGCATAAAATCCGGGAGTCCCTTCCCGATGCCCTGGACCTCTTGGTGGTCTGTGTCGAAGCCGGCCAGGGTCTGGACGCCGCCATCAAGCGGGTGTCCGAAGATCTCCAGGACAGCAGTCCCATCATCTCCCAGGAATTGCTCCTGGTGAACCTCGAGACCATGGCCGGGCTGGATCGGCAGCAGGCCTTGAAGAACCTGGGGGAACGCACCGGCGTGGATGAGTTGATCTCCCTGTGCAATGTCCTCATCCAGAGCGAACGCTTCGGCACCAGTATCGCCCAGGCCCTCAAAACCCAATCGGATTATATGCGCACCGCCCGGCGGCAGCGCCTCGAGGGCCTGGCCGCCAAAACCCCGGTCAAACTGGTCTTCCCCATGCTGCTCTTCATTTTTCCGGCCATCATGGTGGTTCTCTTGGGGCCGGCCTTTATTCGGCTCTCGGAATTCTTCAACAAGGGCGGGTAAATCAGGAAACCTGCAGGCGGGATAGGGGGAGGGTCCTGCGGGGCCATGATCTCCCTCCCCCCGGTTCATCGTGCATCTTCTTACTTCTGCATTACATCTTCAACTCATCCCGGGTGGCAGCCACCGCCGCCGCCGATTTCTGCAGCATGGCCTCTTCTGCCTTACTCAGTTTCAAGGTCAGGATCTTTTCAATCCCCCCGGCCCCCAGGATTACCGGCACCCCGAAGTAAAGATCATTCAGGCCGTATTCCCCGGCCAAATACGCGCTCACCGGCACCAGGCGCTTCTGGTCCTTGAGGATGGCTTCGGCCATCTGCACCGCCGCGGCCGCCGGGGCGTAATAAGCCGAACCGGTCTTGAGCAGGGCCACGATTTCTCCCCCGCCCTTGCGGGTGCGTTCCACCAGGGCGCTGATCCGCTCCGGGGCCAACAGGTCGGTAAGCGGCACCCCCGAGATGTTGGTGGCGCTCACCACCGGCACCATATCGTCGCCGTGGCCCCCCAGGACCATGGCCTGAATCTCCTCCACCGCCACCCCCATTTCCATGGCGATGAAGCAGCGGAAACGCCCCGTATCCAGGATGCCCGCCATCCCCATAACCCGCTCCCGGGGCAGGCCGCTCACCTTTTTGGCCACGTAGCACATGGCGTCCAGGGGATTGCTGACGATGATCAGAAAGGCGTCCGGCGATTTGGCCACCACTTCCTTGGTCACCGTGGCCACGATGTTCTTGTTGGTATTGATCAAATCTTCCCGGCTCATCCCCGGCTTCCGGGCGATGCCCGCGGTGATGATCACCACCTGGGAGCCTTTGGTGGCGGCGTAGTCGTTCGTCCCCACCACCTCGGCGTTAAAGCCAAAGACCGGACGCGCCTGCATCAGGTCCAGGGCCTTGCCCTGGGGCATCCCTTCCACCACGTCCACCAGCACCACATCGCCCAACTCCCGGGCCGCAGCCCAATGCGCACAGGTAGCTCCTACGTTGCCCGCTCCTACAACCGTAATCTTCGGGCGACCCATAATGTTCCTCCTTGCGAGATATTTTTGGGGAGAAAGGACCTGGGCAGTCCCAACCTCCCCGGCCATGCGATTGTCAACCGTTTTTACTTAACCCGTTTACGTTCATCCTGCAACGAAAATTTCTCGGCCCGGCGTTGACAGCCCTTGGCCTCCCGCCTATAATCCCTTACGGAATCACGCCTATGGGGATTTTTGTCTATCTGCGGGCCTCCCGGCTCCCCTTTCTCACCGGCTCCCTCTTTCCCGTGGCCGCGGCCACGGCCCTGGCCTATCTTACCGGCCACATCTGGAGCTTCCCGTTCTTCGCCCTCACGGTCCTGGGCGTGGCCGCCCTCCACCTGGGCGCCAACCTCATTAACGATTACTACGACTCCTTCGGCAGCGATCCCTTGAACCGCAATTTCACCCCCTTTTCCGGCGGCAGCCGGGTGATCCAGGACCGGCGGATGACCCCAGTCCAGGTCAGGACCCTTGCCTGCCTGCTCTTCACCCTGGGAGTGGGCTGCGGCCTGATCCTGATCTTTCAGGGGCGTCCCTATGTGGCCGTCATCGGCCTCCTGGGTCTGGGCGCCGCCTTGGGCTATTCCGCCTCCCCGGTCCAGCTCATGAGCGCCGGCCTGGGGGAACTCCTCATCTTCCTGGCCTTCGGTCCCCTCCTCACCTGGGGCGCCTATTACGTCCAGACCGGGAAATTCAGCCTGGTGGGCGCCGCCGTCAGCCTGCCCCTGGCCTTCCTCATCACCGCCATCATCTGGATCAACGAGTTCCCTGATATGGAAGCGGATCTGGCCGCCGGCAAGTATCACCTAGTGGCCCGCCTGGGCCTCAAAACCTCCCGCTGGGTCTATGCCGCTCTCATGGCCGCCCCGTTTCTCAGTCTCTTCGTGCTCATCGAACTGTTTCATCTGCCCGATCTCATCATCGCCGGCCTGGCCCCCCTGCCCCTGGCGGTCCGGGCCGTGCGCCTGGGCTTCCGCACCCCGCCCGACGACCCGGAGTTCGTCCCCGTCCAGGCCCTCACCATCCAGACCCATTTCCTCACGGGCCTCACCCTCACCCTGGCCTTATTGTATGCCGCCTGGTGGAGATAATCTGGCGACCTGTTAAATAGAATATTGTTATTAATCAGTAACTATATTAAATTGCTTGCAATTATT
>JBKQVS010000014.1:0-28607 GCA_052139855.1 Desulfobaccales bacterium | reverse complement strand
CGCCGGTTTACCCCGACATTTTGGCTGGGTTGGGGCGGTACGCCACCCGCCCCTACGATCCATCCCTCCCCTCAACCTTACTGCGTGCCGATAAAGAACGGGCGGAAGGTGGATTCGTCCCGGGCCAGGGCCTGGCGCAGGGTCTCAAGCATGGCATCCCGGTCCTCGGGGAGCCGGCCGGCCACCTCGATGTAGTTGGTATAGTGATCGCTGGTAACCTGGGTGGGAACCGTGATCCCCTCCAGGAGGGCCAGGGTTTCCGCCAGCACCTGGTGGGGGCTGAGCATGGCAAACCGCCCGGCCTGGACGTCTGCCAGCAGGGGGGTGTTGATTTTGGGGACAAAGGTGCGGAGGCGCACCACGGCCGGCTGCATCGCATTGATGACCCGGGCGGTCTCCCGGGCATGGGTCTCGGAGCGGTCCCGGCCGCCGATCCCCAGGATGACGTAGGCGTTGATCTCAATACCCGCGGCCCGGGCCATTTGCCCGGCGTTGATGTGGTCCCGGGCGGTGGCGCCCTTCCTGATCCGGGTCAGGATGACGTCGTCGCCGGACTCCACCCCCACGTGAATCCGCCCCAACCCGGCCTGGGCCAATTCCTGAAGCGAATCCGGCACCTTGCGGCAAATATACTGGGACGAACCATAGACGGTGATCCTCTCAAGCCGGGGAAAGAGGGTGTGGCTGTAGCGGCAGATTTCCGCCAGGTTTGCCGCCGGCATGGCGATGGTGTTGCCGGCGGGGAAAAACAGGGTGCGCACCCGGGGGCCGGAAGTTGCCGCGGCCTCGTCCAGGTCGGCCTTGATCTCAGCGACCGGCCTTACCTTGAACCTGACGCCGTCTTTATAAACCATGCAAAAGGTGCAAAGGTTGTGGGGGCAGCCCACGGTGGCCTGGACGAGCAGGCTGTCGGCTTCACTGGGGGGGCGATATATGGGGCCGTCGTAGCGCATGGAGACCTGCCGGTTGCAAAATTCAAGGTTCAAGGTTCAAGGTCAAGAGCAAAGGCAGACATGAACTTTTCATGCTTTACGAGTGGACCGAAGGCCCATGAAGAACTGCGTATACTATAACATATCTTTAGGGTAGACCACCTGATTGACCGGCAACGGGGGAGATCCGCCGGAACCGGCCGTTGTCTGATTATGTGCTGGGCAGCGCCGGGGATTGATGGTAGTATGTTTATGTCTAAACCAAGTTAGGTGCAAGCAATACGTGGAAGCCAGGCACGAATCCATCATCTGTCCCGGTTGCGGTTGCCTCTGTGATGACCTGGATGTCACCGTCGAAGGAGACCGGATCGTCGAGGTGACCAATGTCTGCCTCTGGGGTGTGAGCCGCTTCTTCCACGCCAAGAAATTTCATCCCAAGAAAGAGCGTCACCGGCTGCTTGCGCCCCAGGTGCGCCGTAATGGGCGCCGGGAGACAGTGTCGTATGACGCGGCCCTGGCGGAGGCGGCCCGACTTCTGAGCCGGGCCCGCCGGCCGCTCATCTATGGGCTGACCAATTCCGGCTGCCTGGCCCAGGAGGCGGCCCTGAAGCTGGCCCGCAGTTTAGGGGCCCGCCTGGAACCGGCGGATCTGGCCTTCAAGGCCCCGTACTACCAGAGCATCCAGGAGCACGGCCTGGCCTGGGCCCCCCTGGAGGTCATCCGGGATGAGGCCGACGCGGTGCTGTTCTGGGGCGCCAATCCCATCCACTCCGCCCCCCGGCACGTGGTGCGTTATGCCGTCTTTGCCCGGGGCCGCTTCACCGAACGGGGCATCGAAGACCGGCAGATGGCGGCGGTGGATATCTACCGGACTGAGCTGGCTAAATTCTGCCCTCTGTTTATCAAGATCAACCCCGGCCAGGAACTGGACCTGGTCCGTGGGGTCGCGACCATTTTGGCCGGGGAGCCGCCCCCTGAACCCAGGGTTAGAGGCACGGTGCGGCTGGCCCAATTTCTGGCCAAGGCCGCCTGCGGCGTCATCTTTTGCGGCCGGGGCGTCAGTTATGGCCCGGCGGTCGAACTGTTTGACCGGCTGGCCCGCCTGACGGCCTTTCTCAATAATGATCAGGCGCGGTGGTTTCTCTTTCCCCTGTCCGGCGACTTCAACTCCGACGGGCTCTACCACCTGCTGCTCAATGAAATGGGCGCGGCCGGGGCGCCGGATTTCGGGGCGGGGGAGGCGACGAGCCACTTCACCCCGGTGGATTTCCGGGAGGTGGACGCGGTGCTGGTGGCCGGGGCGGATTTATGGTGGTCCCTGCCGGAGGAGCAGGCGGAGGACCTGAAGCGCCGCCGGGTGCCCATCGTGGCCTTGAGCCCGTTTGCCAACCGGACCACCGGCCAGGCCGCGGTGATCCTGCCCACGGCCCTGGCCGGCATTGAGACGACCGAGGTAGCCTACCGGATGGATGGACTGCCCCTGGTCCTGAAGCAACTGGTGGAGACGGCGCTGGTCCCGGATCACCAGGTGCTCACGGACCTTAACCGGTTGATCGGGGCGCAAGATTGAGGCTGACCGGGGGAACCAGCCTGAAACGGCGGCCGCAGGCCGCCCTATGGATTGTTCCTTGATTACGATACGCCTTACTGGAAGATTGGGGCCTGCGCCATGCGCCTGAAGATTGCCGGGGGACGCCTGTATGATCCGACTTGCGGCTGGGAGGGGGAGGCCGGCGACCTTTACATCGAAGACGGGCGCCTGGTGGCACCGCTGCCCGAAGTGGACCGGGAGATCGAGGCCCGGGGTCAGATCGTCACTGCCGCGGGGATCGAGCTTAGGGGTCAGGTGGCCACCTACGGCCTCAACTTCCTGCGCCTGACCAACGGGGCGCCCTCCCTGCAGGAATTGGGGGAGACCTATGCCCTGCTGGGATATACGCATGTCCACGAGCCGTTTTTGACGGCCTGGACCGCGGGCTATGTCCAGCGCCAATTGGGGCGCCTGCCGGTGGTGGACACCTCCGCCTCCTTGGTCCTCAACCTGCGGGAGCTCGACCTGTGGCTGCGGTCCCCGGAGCACTTGCAGGAGGTGGGGCAAACCCTCCTGTATGTGCTGGACGAGACCCGGGCCCTCAATTTCCGGGTGGTGGAGCCCTTTGTCCGGTACCGGCAGGGTTTTTATGCCCACCGCACCATCAAACCGGAGCAGGCCCTGGAGGCCTTGGCCGGCCTGGCCCGGATGACCGGGTCGCCCCTAGCTCTAGAGGCCTCCCCCGAGGTGCTGCGGGCCAACCTGCCGGAGCCCGGGGCCTTCCATCTGGCCGCCCTGGGCCCGGCGCTGACGGCCGATGACTTGGTGGAGGCCGCCCTGGCCCACTTGGAGGCGGGCGCCACGGGGGACCTGGGGCTCATGCTCCCCGGTGGCCAGGCCGGACGGACGGCGCGGCCGGTTAAAATAGACCTGGGGTGGTTCCGTCCCCTGGACCTCAATCCCCCGGCGGATGAGGCCGCGGGCCGGCGGGCTCTGGCCCTGGCCCTGTGCTGCCAGGGTTCCCAGGTGGCCTTTTCCGGGGCCGGCCTGGCCCAGGCGCCGGTGACCGAATATCCCCGGCTGTTCTCCTGGCTCTGGGATCACGCGGCCCGCCGGCAGGATTGGCAGGACGATTTGGGCGCGGGGCGCTATTCGCTGTCGGAGTGGGTCTGGGCCACCCGCGCCCTGCCCGCCCGGTTGCTGGGCCTGGAGGACCGGGGCCGGCTGAGTTTAGGCGCCCGGGCCGACGTGGCCATCTATGACGTGCCGACGTATGCCCCCCCCGGCCAGTGGCGCAACTACCTGGGCCGCTGCCGCACCCTGCTCAAGGCGGGGGAGGTGGTGGTGGACAACTTCAGCCTGGTGCACCCGGAGGTGGCCCGGGCCACGTATTACCGGGAAACCGGGGCTGAGGCCACCCCCATGCTGGAGGAAATCTGCCAGTTCCAGAGTCTGCGCCGGGAAAACCTCTGGGTCCCGGAAGGCCTGGGCGGACCCTGGGTGGGAGTTTCATAGGGTTTCAGGTTCTGGGTTTTGGGTTATATGAGAGCGTAATATGAAGTAGTTCAATATTTGATATGGTTGAATGAGAAGGGGAAATGGCATAGGCCATGGCCACGGTGGCAGAAATCCTGGAATTTTTGCCCGGCGCCGATTGCCGGCAGTGCGGCTTGAGCTGCGCCGAGTTTGCCGCCGCACTCCTGGTCCGGGAAGCGGCCCCGGAGGATTGCCCGGTGCTCCACGAGCCCGACTATGCCGGGTTCATCGAGGCCCTGCACGAACTTCTGGGGCCTTTGGCGGCAGCGGCGGGAATGCGCATCGACCCGGAAAAATGCAACGGCTGCGGCATTTGCGTGGCCATGTGTGAATTTCACCTGGGCAACTGCGCCGCGGTTCGGCTGGGCAAGGGGCCCCGGCCCCAGGACCAGGTGGTTTTTCACATGGTCAACGGCACCGTGGTGATAGTCCACCAGGAACTGTGCACCCGCCTGGTCCAGGCGGCGGAGAAGTGCAGCAAGTGCGCCCAGTACTGCCCCACCGAGGCCATTGAGTTGTTTTGAAGTGAGCAGTAAGCAGTGAGCCGTAAGCCGTTAGTTTTGGGCTTTGGCTAACTGCTGACCGCTGAAAGCTGAAGGCTCCTTATGACCGAAACCGTAAACCTTCAGGATCTGGATCCCCAGTTTAAAGACGAGGTGGCCGCCGAACCCGGGTGCCAGCACCTCTTGCGCTGCTTTGCCTGCGGGGTCTGCACCGCCACCTGTCCGGTGAGCGAACTGACGCCGGACTTCAGCCCCAGCCAGATCATCCGCCAGGTGCTCTATGGCCATCGGGCGGCCCTGCTGGGTTCGCCGGCCCTCTGGCACTGCGCCCGTTGCGCCCGGTGCTCCTTTCAGTGTCCCCAGGACGTGCGATTTCTGGATATCATCCTGGGTCTGCGTCATCTGGCGCTCCGGGACGGATTCATCAGCCCGGCCCGGGTGGCCCGGTTGGAGCAGGGGGAGCGGTTGATTCAGGAACTCAGGCGGCGTCTCATCGGCGAGATCCTGGACGGGTCTGAAGAGCTGGAGGTGAAAGACGCTTTGACCCGGATCGCCGAGGAGGTAGATTGACCCGGTATTTTTCGTGGCAGGAGCGCATGAGCCTTTGGCTCATCGGTAAATCATGAAAGGCTGTTGTAGGGGTGGTCCGCCCCGACAAAAACACCCCGATAGGGGGTCGATGTATTGCACCCATGAATAGCCCGGCAGCAGTATTTATGTGGGAAGGGCTGGGGAGCGGCGTCCTCCGCCGATCCTCATAGCGCAGGCTCAAAAAACCCAAATCCCCCCTAACCCCCCCTTTGTCAAAGGGGAGGACCTACAAGGAATTGCTTTAAAAGTCTCCCTTTGGAAAAGGGGGATTTAGGGGGATTGAGAAATCAGCACGTGGAATGAATTTATGGCAAACGCTATGACTCCCCGAGTTTTCCAAAGGAGCGCGTGCGTGTGATG
Organism: Desulfobaccales bacterium; assembly: GCA_052139855.1. GTDB lineage: Bacteria > Desulfobacterota > Desulfobaccia > Desulfobaccales > 0-14-0-80-60-11 > 0-14-0-80-60-11. Next base: position 23,154 of record JBKQVS010000014.1, on the reverse strand, counting down.
GCCTTGATCCGGCCATTAGATCGGGTGGCCCAGCCCCGGGTGTTGGTGGTGGGCGGCGGCATCGCCGGCATCCAGGCCGCCCTGGAGGCGGCGGCCGTGGGGCTGCCGGTGACCCTGGCGGAAGCGGGTTTCTCCATCGGTGGCCGGATGGCGCAGTTGGACAAGACCTTCCCCACCAACGACTGCGCCATGTGCATCCTGAGCCCCCGGATGCTGGAAATCTCCCGCCATCCCCTGATCAGCATCCAGACGTCCACCCGGGCCATGGAGGTCCGGGGCCGGGCCGGGGATTTCCAGGTGCTCTTGAGCCGGAGGCCCCGGTTCGTGGACGTGGACAAGTGCTCAGGCTGCGGCGAGTGCGCCCGGGTTTGCCCCCAGAGTCTCCCGGACCCGTATAATCTCGGGCTCAGCCGGACCAAGGCCATCCACCTGCCCTTCCCCCAGGCCATTCCCCAGGCGGCTTACCTCACCCCGGAGGCCTGCCGGATCTTTCAAGGGAAGAGTTGCGAGGCCTGCCTCAAGGTCTGCCCGGCCGGGGCCATAAATCTTCAGGACAAGGCGGTGGAATGGACGGAATCCGTGGGGGCCGTCATCCTGGCCCTGGGGGCGGCCCCGGCGCCGGCCGCGGATTTCCCCGGATATGGGCATCCCGACGTGGTGACCAGCCTGGAGTTCGAGCGGCTGCTGAGCGCCACCGGTCCCCAGGGAGGGAAACTGGTGCGGCCGTCGGATCAGACCGAGCCTTCCCGCCTGGCCTTCATCCAGTGCGTGGGCTCCCGGGACCCCCAGGCCGGCGCGGCATATTGCTCCACGGTGTGCTGCATGGCCAGCCTCAAGGAGGCCCTGGTAGCCCGGGAGCTTAGCAGCCGGGACGTGGAATCCACCATTTTTTATATGGACCTCAGGGCCCAGGGCAAGGGATATGAAGGTTATCTGGAGCAGGCCCGGGGTCACGGCGTCGGTCTGGTGCGCTCCCGGGTGACCGGGGTGACGCCCCGGAGCGAAGGCGGGGTGCTGGTGCGCTTTACCGACGCCCGAGGCCGGCCCCGGGAGCTGCCCTTTGATATGGCGGTCCTGTCCGTGGGGCTCAGGCCCGGGAGCGGGTGGCCGTCGCTATCCCGGCGCCTGGGGGTGGGGCTCAATGAGCACGGGTTTATCAAGACCTCGCCGCTGCTGCAGGTGACCACGGCCCGGACGGGAGTGCTGGTTTGCGGCACCGCCCGGGAACCCATGGACATCCCCGAATCCGTGACCACGGCGTCCGCGGCCGCGGCGGTGGCCTCGCGCCTCTTGACCACCGCCCATCGCATCTGGGCCCCCAAGCCGAAGCCGGCTTTAAGCCAGGTGGCGGAATTTCCGCCCCGGATCGGGGTCTCTCTCTGTCACTGCGGCACCAATATCGCCAAGACCATCGACCTGGCGAAACTGGCTGCGGGCGTGGCGCATCTCCCCGGAGTGGTCCATGTGGAAGACAACCTGTTTGCCTGCGCGGTGGAGGCCACCACCCGGATGCGGGAGACCATCCGGGAAATGGGACTCAACCGGGTGGTGGTGGCCGCCTGCAGCCCCCGGACCCACGAAGGGGTGTTTCGGGAGGTTTTGGGCGCGGCCGGCCTGAACCCGGGCTACTTCGCCTTTGCCAATATCAGGGAGCAGTGCGCCTGGGTCCACCAGGCGGAGCCTGCGGCGGCCCTGGCCAAGGCCCTGGACCTGGTGGCCATGGCGGTCTCCCGGGCGGCGGTCCTGACGCCCATCCAGCCCCAGAGCTTTCCGGTGATTCCCCGGGCCCTGGTGCTGGGGGGCGGGGTGGCGGGCCTGAGCGCGGCCCTGACCCTGGCGGACCAGGGCTTTCACACCTACCTGGTGGAACGGGAGGGCTCCCTGGGGGGCCTGGCCCGGGAGCTGTATTTCACCCTGGAAGGCCCGGACCCCCAGGAATTTCTCCACCAGCTCCAGGCCGCGGTCTATAAACACCCTAACATCGAAATCCACCTCCAGACCGAACTGATGAAGCTCACGGGGCACGTGGGGCAGTTTACCAGCACCGTGCGCCGGGTCACCATGGACGGCTTTGAGGAGCGGGAACTGGCGCACGGCGTCATCGTGGCGGCCACCGGCGGCCGGGAGTTTCGGCCCCAGGGCCACTATCTTTACGGCGAGGACCCCCGGGTGCTCACCCAGCGGGAGTTGGAGGGCAAGATCAATTTTGGCGACCTGGATCTGGCCAAGGTGCGGCGCCTGGTGATGATCCAGTGCGTGGGGTCGCGGGAGCCGGACCACCCCTATTGCAGCCGCCTGTGCTGCTCCCAGGCCCTCAAGAACGCCCTGCTGCTCAAGGAACGCTACCCCCTGATGGAGATCACCGTCCTCTACCGGGACCTCCGGGCCTACGGGTTTCGGGAAGATTACTACGTCAAGGCCAAGGACCGGGGGGTGACGTTCGTTCCCTTTGAGGCGGCGCGGCCGCCCCGGGTGGCGGCGGCGAAGCGCCGGCCCCTGACGGTTTGGGTGGAAGATGAACTTTTGGGCCAGGAAGTGGCCCTGCCCGCGGACCTGGTGGTTTTGAGCACGGGGATGGAACCGGCGGCGGGCAGCGAGCGCCTGGCCCAGCAGCTTAGGGTCGCCCAGAACCTGGACGGGTGGTTCCAGGAGGCCCATCAGAAGCTCAGGCCGGTGGACTCGGCCACCGAAGGGGTATTTCTCGGCGGGGTGGCCCATTATCCCAAAAGCCTGGGGGAAACCGCGGCCCAGGCCCAGGCCGCGGCGATTCGGGCCGCCGGGATTTTGTTCCAGACGGATCTGCTGGCCAGCGAAATGGTGGCCGTGATCACCCCGGAGGCCTGCCGCCGCTGTCTGGCGTGCGTCGAACTCTGCCCCTTCGGGGCGGTGGCCCTGTCGGATGCGAAGCCGGAAGTACGCCTCGAGGTCTGCCGGGGCTGCGGGGTCTGCGCGGCGGAGTGTCCGGCCGGGGCCATCCGCATGAGCCGGGGCACCGAGCCGGAGTTGGCGGCCCAGATCGAGACGGCCCTGGGCGGCGAGCTGAGGACCGGCGGCGATTAATGGCCGGCAAAAGGTTGAAGCGTAGTAAAATATGATGCACAAGCCCCGACAGGGGTCCGGGGCGCCACTGCCTGTTATGATCAAAGCTGCCGGCTGAGGGCTGACAGCTGAAAGCTTTCACAGGAGAACGGCCATGAGAGAGAGTTATTGCGGTTTGTGTGATGATTGCCAGTTGGGCCACCCCGGTTTCCTGGAGACGGTCACCCGGCTGAAGGGCTACCTGGACCAGGTCCGGGGCAACGTCTGGCTCCATTGCTTTCCCGGCCAGGAAGGGTTCAGCCTGCCGGAGTTCAATAAGGGGCTGGAGTGGCTCCTGGCCCACACGGAATGCCCCGGCTGCAAGAACGGGCGGGGCCTGGAGGATTGCCCCATCCGGGTCTGCGCCCAGGGCCGGGGGTTGGATCACTGTTATCAATGCCCGGATCTGGAGCCCTGCGACAAGTATGCGCTGCTCCTGGTGCAGTTTCCCGACGTGAAGACCAATCTGCGCCGCCGCCAGTTGAAGTTCACGGCCAGGGAATACCACCGGAAGCTGGAAGGGAAGAAGAAGTAGGAAAAAAGGAAGGGCGAAAAGGGTAAAAGGCGAAAAGGAGAAAGGGGAGAAAAGCAATAATTTCCTCTGGTTTTCGCGCTCCTGATGGGGCACCAGGAAATAAAATCTTTGATGGCACAGGCTAAAGCCTGCGGCTATCGTGGTTAGAAGATAATTTTTAGCATTAAGGGTGTTTAGAGGAACTTCTCAAGGTGACATGAAACCCCGGGTGATCAAACGCGAAACCGAGACGCAGCTGGAATTGACGCTGGCGCTGTTTGTCGATACGGTTAAGCTGCGCCTGGACAAGGTTTTGTGCCTGAAGTGCGACATCTGCGCCAGGGTCTGCCCCCGGGAGGCCGTCAGCATTATTCCCACTGAGGCTGGTCTGGACATCACCATCGACCCCCGGCTTTGCCTGATGTGCGAGATTTGCGCCCATTTCTGCCCGGTGGCGGCGGTGACCCTGAGCTACAACGGCGAAGTCAAGACCATCATGGCGGACCACCAGGGGCTGGCGCCGTTTCTCCCCAAGATCGACATGGACAAGAGCCGGTGCCTGCTGCCCTGTCCCCCGCAGCCCGAGGGGGAGGAGCACTGGTGCCGCCAACAGCTCCAGTTGGTCCCCAACGATCTGACGGAGTGCCCCAAGCAGTGCCACAAGTGCCTGGCCGCCTGCCCCCGCCAGGCCATCGTTTTGGATGAGGCCGCGGGCCAGACCATGCCGGCCCCCGACCTGTGTCTGCGGTGCACCCAGTGCCTGACGGTGTGCCAGGAGGAGGCCATTGTCGTCAATCCCCAATTCCGCGGCCGGCTGGTCATCGACGATGGCAAGTGCCCGCCGGACTGCGTGAAGTGCATCGAGCTCTGCCCGGTGAAGGCGATTGAGCGGGAGGGGGACCAGGTCCGGTTCCGGGTGGAGAACTGCGCCTATTGCGGGGTCTGCGTCAATATCTGCGACGACGCGGCCATCACCCTGGTCCGGGAGGAAGTGGTGGCCGAAGCGGGAGAGTTTTCGCAGGCGTGGGCCACCGCGGTATCAAAGTTAGTGCAGCAATAGAGCGCAAAGGGTTAAGCGATTGGGGGGAAAAGGGAAAAAGACGAAAAGGAAAATGACGGAAAAGCGCAAGAAGATTGAGAGCTTCGAAGATCTCCTGGTCTGGCAGAAAGGCATGGAGGTCGTCAAACAGGCTTATCTTCTCAGTAGACAAGGTGAACTTGGCAGGGATTTTGCCTTACGGGACCAGTTGCGGCGGGCGGCTATCTCCATTCCCACCAATATCGCCGAAGGGTTTGAACGGGCTTCCCGCAAGGAATACGTCAATTTCCTGAATTTCGCCAAAGGCTCCACCGGAGAAGCCAGGAGTTTGTTAAACGTGGCTTTTGAACTTGGTTATTTAGAATCGTCTCAGTACCAGGAATTACGGGATGCAGTTATGGAATTGAGCCGCTATTTATCCAATCAGATAAAATCATTGAGGTCTTGCGACTCATGAGACTTCAACCCATGAGAATTATCTTATTGCTCTTTCCCTTTTCGCCTTTTCGCCTTTTCCCCTTTTATCCCTCGCTTTCTATCAGGGCGGCGACTGGGGTCCCAACTTACTCATGAGCGACGACCTCCGTATCGGCCTCTATATCTGCCACTGCGGGCACAACATTGCCGGGGTCATCAGCCCTGAGGCCCTGGCGGAGCAGGCCCGGAGCTTGCCGGGGGTGGCGGTGTGCCGGGATCATCTCTACTCGTGCTCCGAGGCGGGTCAGAGGGATATCGCCAAGGATATCCAGCAGTTCGGTTTGAACCGCATGGTGGTGGCGGCCTGTTCCCCCAAGCTCCACGAGCCCACCTTCCGGCACCTGCTGGCCGAAAACGGCGTCAATCCCTATCTCCTGGAAATCGTCAACCTCCGGGAGCACTGTTCCTGGGTGCACGCCCAGGAACCGGAAGCAGCAAAGGTTAAGGCCCTGGACCTGATCCGCATGGGGCTGGCCAAGGTGCGGGATGCGGCGCCTCTGGCCGAGCGCCAGGTGCCCCTGACCCGGGCCGCCCTGGTGATCGGCGGAGGCCCGGCGGGCCTCCGGGCCGCCCTGGATATCGCCCACGCCGGGATTCCCGTGACCCTGGTGGAGCGCGCCCCGGTGCTGGGAGGCATGGCCAACCGGCTTTACAAAACCTTTCCCCAGGGCCAGAGCATTGTCAGCCTGATCAACCCCATGATGGCCGCGGTAATGCTCCACCCCGGCATCACGGTGCTCACCGACAGCGCGGTCACCGAAGTCGGCGGCCACCTGGGCAACTACCGGGTGGTGGTCAGGCAGGCCCGGCCGCGGGTTACCGAGGCCTGCGACCTCTGTGGCGAGTGCGCCGCGGTGTGCCCGGTGAAGGCGCCGGATGACCGGGTACCGGGACCAGCCCCCCGGGCGGCCATCTACCGGCCGTCGCCCACGGCCTTTCCGGGCCGCTATGTGGTGGATGCGGCCCTTTGCGACCGCTGCGGCCTCTGCGTCCCGGCCTGTCCCCGCCAGGCCATCGCCCTGGAGGCGGAGGGGGAGATCGAGCATACCCTCACGGTGGGGAGCATCGTGGTGGCCACGGGCTTTGCGCCCTTTGAGCCGGCGGGCAGCCGCTATGCGGCCTGGGCCGATCTGCCCCAGGTCATCACCACGGTGACCCTGGAACGGCTGCTGGACCCCCAGGGACCCACCGGGGGCCGGGTGCCGGCACCTGCGGCCGAAGATATCCGGGACATCGCCTTTATCCTGTGCGTGGGGTCCCGGGAAGAAGAGGGGAACCGCTATTGCTCCCGGGTCTGCTGCCCCACGGCCCTGAAGCAGGCCCTGGAACTGAAGGGGCAATTCCCCGAGGCCCGCATCCGCATCTATTACCGGGACCTCAGGACGGTCAAGAGGGAGTGGGAGGCCCTATACACTCGAGCCCGGGAGGCGGGCATCGGGTTCATGCGGGCGAAGGTAAGGGATATCCGGCCATCTGAGGCGGGCGGGCTGGTTATCGAGGCGGACCAGGAATTGGGGCGGTGGGCGAGCGCAGACCGGGTGGACCTGGCGGTCCTGGCGGTGGGCATGACGCCGGGGGACGGCGCGGCGCTCCGGGAGGTGCTGAAGCTGCCGGCGGGGCCTGACGGGTTCTTCATGGAAGCCCATCCCAAGCTGCGCCCCCTGGAAACGGTGCTGGACGGCATCTACCTGGCCGGGGCCTGCCAGGGCCCCAAGGATCTGCCCGAGTCCATCACCCAGGGCTCCGGGGCCGCGGGCAAGATTTTGGCCCTCATGGCCCACGACACCATCACCCTGGACGGCCTGATTTGTGAGGTGGACCCGGAGAAGTGCACCGGCTGCGAGAGCTGTTACCATGAATGCCCGTTTCAGGCCGTGGAAATGGTGGGAGAAGGGAAAGTTCGCCAGGCCCGGATCATCACCGCGGCGTGCAAAGGGTGCGGGGTCTGCGCCGGGGCCTGCCCCAGCGACGCGGTCATCGCCCGGGGGTTCACCGACGCCATGATCCTGGCCCAGATCGACGAGGCCCTGGCGGTCAATCCCCAGGAGAAGATTCTGGCCTTCTGCTGCAACTGGTGTTCCTATGCCGGGGCGGATTTCGCCGGGGTGTCCCGGCTGCAATACCCCGCGGCGGTGCGGATCATCCGGACCATGTGCGCCGGGCGGGTCCATCCCAAGTTCATCCTGCACGCCTTTGCGCGGGGGGCCGGCCAGGTGCTGGTCTCGGGCTGCCACCCGCCGGGAGAATGCCATTACATCTCCGGGAACCTGAGGGCCCAGGCCCGTATCGAAAAACTGGCGCCTAAACTGGCCAAGGAGGGCATTGACCCGGCGCGGCTGCGGCTGGAGTGGATTTCCGCTACGGAGGGCAAGAACTTTCAGCAGGTCATCCGGGAGATGGCGGGAGAGATTGAGGGGAAAAGAGAAAAAGGGGAAGCGGCGAAAAGGGAATGAAAAAGATGCGGAAAGGGGAGGCGCAAATTTAGAGCGTCAAGTTTCTTTTCAGAGAAAAACCAGGAGGGCAACATGCCGTTTGTCAACATCAAGATCACCAAGGATGGCGCCACCGCGGCGCAAAAGGCCGAACTCATTAAGGGAGTTACCGATCTGCTGGTCAAGGTGCTCCACAAAAATCCCGCCGCTCTCGTGGTGGTGATTGATGAGGTGGAGACCGACAACTGGGGCATCGGCGGTGAGACGGTAACCGCCAGGCGGGCCCAGGGCAAATAGTAATGTGGGGTGCGTTTTACGCACCAAGAAAGGTCTGATTGAAACCCAAAATGACCCGGCGTAAAGTGCTCATATGCGCCTGCCCCGACCTGGCCATGGATGGCCGGGAGCTGGCGGCGCGGCTGAAACAGGCGGGGGTGCAGGCCGACCTGGCGCCGCCCCTGTGCACCCCGGACGGCCTGGCGCGACTCCGGAAACTGACGGCCGGCAAGGCCAGGCCCTGGCTGGTGGCCGCGTGCGGGCCCGAGATCCATGCCGGCTTTTTCCCGGCCCTGGGAGGAAGAACGCCCATGCCGGTGGTGGATGTGCGGTCGGCGCCCGATCTCGAGGCCGCGCTGGCCACCCTGACCCTGGCCCTGGAGACCCGGGAGCAGCCGGAAATCGGTGCGGCCGCGGCCAGCCGGGAGGTGCTGGTGGTGGGCGGGGGCGTGGGGGGCTGCCAGGCGGCCCTGGACCTGGCCAACGCCGGCTTTACGGTTTACCTGGCCGAGTCCTCCCTCTCCATCGGCGGCACCATGGCACAGTTGGATAAGACCTTCCCCACCCTGGACTGCTCCATCTGCATCCTGGGGCCGAAACTGGTGGAGGTGGCCGCGCATCCCAACATCGAGCTGCTCAGCTATGCCAGTCTCAGCCGCATTGCGGGGCAGGCCGGGAGCTTCGAGGTGGAAGTCACCCTCAAGCCCCGCTATGTAAACATGAGCAAGTGCGTGGGCTGCGGCACCTGCACCACGGTGTGCCCGGTGATCGTGCCCAGCCGCTGGAACCTGGGGCTCAAGCCCCGGAAATGCATCCGCATCATCTTCGCCCAGGCGGTGCCCCTCAGGGCCACCATTGAAATGGACTACTGCATCGACTGCCAGATGTGCGTGGCGGCCTGCGAACACCAGGCCATCAATCTGCTGTACCGGCCCAGCCAGCGCCGGCTGACGGTGGGGGCCATCGTCCTGGCCACCGGGGCGCGCCCCTTTGACCCGAGCCTCAAGAGCGAATACGGCTATGGCCGCATCCCCGGGGTGGTGACCAACCTGGAGTTCGAGCGCATCGTCTGTGCCACCGGTCCCACCCTGGGGAGCCTGGTAACCCCCGGGGGCCGCCCGGTGCAGCGGCTGGCCTTTATCCAGTGTGTGGGCTCCCGGGACCGGCGGTTCCTGCCCTATTGCTCCGGCTATTGCTGCACCGCTTCCATCAAAGAGGCCATGCTGGCCCTGGAACATGAGCCGGAGGCCGAAGTCACCATCTTTTACAATGACATCCGCACCTCGGGCAAAGGCTTTGAAGAGTTATACCTGCGGGCGCAGGCCGCGGGGGTGCGGTTTATCAAAGGGCTGCCGGGGCGTATCCGTGAGGGCGACCATGGCGGTCCGGTGATCGCCTATGAGGACCAGGAGAGGGGAGGGCGGAGGGAACTGGCCGTGGATATGGCGGTCCTGGCCGTGGGTTTGGAGGCGCCCGGGGAGCCGCTGCCCTTTGTGGACCTGGCCCCGGCCAGAGACGGGCTGGGTTTTTACCAGGAGCGCCACCCCATCCTGCACCCCCTGGAATCTACCCTGCCGGGAGTCTTTCTGGCCGGCACCTGCCATGGCCCCCGGGACATCGCCGAGACCGTGTGCCAGGGGAGCGGGGTGGCGGCCCGGGTCATGCGCCTGCTGACCGGGCTGGCCGGCAAGAGCTGATACCCTGGCGCTTTCAGCCTCTGCGGCCCCTGACCGATTAAGGTTGACAGCCCCGGGCTAACTTTATATAGTCAACCATCCGGGTACCCTTCGGGGTTTAATGGGGAAGACGGCCGAGCCGTCGCGGTCCCGCCGCTGTGACCGGGGACGAACCCTGCACGAGGCCACTGTTCCACCGAAGTGGGATGGGAAGGCGCAGGTAGTAGGTCGATCCGGGAGCCAGAAGACCTACCCGGAGGTCCGGAGCCTGAAGTGCGATGGGGGTCCGGACTCCAGGAGTCGCTCCGGACAAGCGGCCGCCTCATTTAAGGATAAAGAAGCTGGGTGCATCCTTAAGTCCACCGGGACTTAGGGATTTTTTTTCGTTTTTCGTATTGGTGGGGCGGTCGTCCTTGGCCGCCTTGAGGTGGCAGGCACAGAGGCCCGCCCCACTGGGTTTTTTCACATAAAATAAAACGCGTAGACGCAAAATACATGAAAGAAAGTTCTCTGCCTGCCGATGACCTGAACCGGCCCGCGGACCTGGCGGAAGCCAGGCGCCGGCATAAGCTGGGGGCGCGCCGGTTTGCCATCGCCTTCACGGCCTTGAGCCTGGGGCTGGTGGGCTCGGTGGCCCTGGCCACGGGCATCGGCCGCATGGACGTGGGCTGGGGCGCCATCGCCGCCGTGGTCCTGGGCAAGCTGGGATTGCATACCGGGGCCGTGGACCGCACTACGGAGGTGGTCATCTGGGGCATCCGCCTCTCCCGGGTGGTGCTCTCCGGCCTGGTGGGGGCGTCTTTGGCCACCGCCGGGGTCATCTTCCAGGGACTCCTCCTGAACCCCCTGGCCGATCCTTTCACCCTGGGCGTCTCCACCGGCGCGGCCTTCGGGGTGGCGCTCCTGGTCATGCTGGGGGTGGGCGGCAGTTTTCTGGGCTTGAGCCCCCTGCCCCTGGGGGCCCTGGCCGGGGCCCTGGGGGCCATGGCCGCGGTCATGGTCCTGTCCCGGGAGTCCGGCCGCATCCGCAAGGAGACCCTGATCCTGGCCGGCATCGTGGTGAGCACCTTTCTCGCCGCCCTCATCAGCCTCATCAAGAGCCTGGACGAGGAGTCCCTGTCGGCCATCGTTTTCTGGATTATGGGGAGCTTCTCGGGCCGGGGCTGGATCCACGTGGGCTTTCTCCTGCCTTACCTGGCGGCCGGCCTGGCCCTGGGGGCGATTTATCACCGGGAACTGGACATCCTGGCCCTGGGAGAGGAGCAATCGCACCACCTGGGGGTGGCGGTCTCCGCGGTCAGGCTGAAGCTGCTGCTGGGGGCGTCGCTCCTCACCGCCGGGGCGGTGTCGGTCTCCGGGGTGATCGGCTTTGTGGGTCTGGTGGTGCCTCACCTGGTGCGGGTGCTGGCCGGCCCCTCCCATGGCCGCCTCCTGGCGTTGTCCGCCGCCACGGGCGCCCTGATCCTGATTTGGGCCGACGTCCTGGCCCGTACCCTCCTTGCCAGCGGCCAGGAACTGCCGGTGGGCGTGGTCAGCGCCCTGCTGGGCGGACCGTTTTTCTTTTATCTGTTAAAATCCCGCCGCTCCCGGGGGATGTGGTGATCCGGGTAGAGGCGCTGGAGTTGGGCTACGAGGACCGTCTGGTCCTCACGGACCTGAATTTCCAGGTGGACCGGGGAGAATTTTTGGGCATCCTGGGCCCCAACGGCAGCGGCAAATCCACCCTGCTCCACGCCCTCTCCGGTCTGCTGCCGCCCAAGCAGGGGCGGATTATCGTCAAGTCCGAGCCTCTGGGGGGCTTGCCCAGCCGGCTCCGGGCCCAGATCCTGGCGGTGGTGCCCCAATCCACCGACGTGCGGTTCCCCTTTTCCTGTCTGGAGATCGTGCTCATGGGCCGGTACCCGCACCGACGCCGCCTGGGGACCCTGACGGACGCCGACCTGGTCTGGGCCCTCAAGTCCATGCGCCGGACCACCACGGATCACCTCAAGGAACGGCCCATCATTGAGGTCTCCGGGGGGGAATGCCAGCGGGTGGTGATGGCCCGGGCCCTGGCCCAGGACCCGGAAATCCTGCTCCTGGACGAGGCCACCTCGTCGTTGGACGTGCGCAAGAAGCTGGAGATTTTCGAACTCCTCAAGTTTTTGAGCGAGACCCGGGGACTCACGGTGCTCTGCGCCATGCACGACCTGAATCTGGCTGCCCTCTACTGCCGGCGCCTCATGTTCATCAAAGACGGGCGGGTGGCGGTGGACGGTCCCACGGACCAGGTCTTCACCCCGGCGGTTCTGGAGGAGATTTACGAAACCCCCATGGAGGTGGTCCGGCACCCGGTGCATCAGCGGCCCTACGCGGTGATGCTGCCCCTGTCGCCGGAAACCCGGGAAGATGAGGCCGCCCCGGCGGCCCGGGAGGCGGTTCAGTCATGAGAAAGTGTCGATTCATCGGGTGGGGCTTGCTCGCCGGTTTGGTGATCGTGGGGCTTGGAGTTCAAAATCTGGCCGCGGCCCAGATCACCGACGACCGGGGCGCGGCCGTCGCCCTGGCTACCCCGCCCCGGCGGATTATCTCCCTGTACGGCGGTTTGACGGAAATCTTGAGCGCCCTGGGGGCGGCCGACCGGGTGGTGGCCCGCATTTCCGGAGATGAGACCATCAAGGGGATTCCCACCGTGGGCACCCACCTGCAGCCCAACGTCGAGATGATCCTGGCCCTGAAGCCGGATCTGGTGCTGCAGGGGGGAGTCGCCAAGGGGATGCCGGCCCTGAAAAGGCTGGAGGCGGCGCAGGTGCCGGTGGCCATGTTTGCGCCCCACGATTTTGCCGGCCTGTTCAGTACCATCACCCGGCTGGGGGCCCTCATCGGGCGAGAGGAGGCCGCGGCGGGACTGACGCGGTCCATGGAGGCGAAACTGGCCGAGGTGGCCAAACGGGTGGCGAACCGCCCCAGGCCCCGGGTCTTTTTCGAGGTGCGGGAACTTAACCTGTTGGCCGCGGGGCAAGGCTCCCTGGTAAACGACATCATCACCCGGGCCGGGGGGGAAAACATCGTCACCAGCCCCCAAAAACTGACGTTATACAGCCTGGAGGCCCTCATCCAGGCGAACCCGGAGGTGTATATCATCCAAAAGGGGCCGATGAACCGCAGCCCCGAAGACATTTATGCCCGGCCGTACTTCAAGGAACTCAAGGCGGTAAAGACCCGCCGAGTCCTGCTGGTGGACGAAAACCTCTACTCCCGGCCCGGCCCCCGGTCGGCGGCAGCGGTGGAACAACTGGCCCGGTTTCTCCACCCGGAGGCGTGGGAAAAGCAGGGGTCAGGGGCCAAAGGTCAGGGACCAGCAAAAGATTAATTGGAAACCGGCAACTGACAACTATCAAATGGTTACAGGGTTCTTACCATGAATCAACAAACGCGCGGGCTGGTGATCGCCGGGACGCAGAGTGGGGTGGGCAAGACCACCGTCACCCTGGGGCTCCTCTATGCCTTGCGCCGGCGGGGTTTGGTGGTGCAGCCCTTTAAGGTAGGGCCGGATTTCATCGACCCCGGGCATCACAGTCGGGCCGCGGGCCGCGTCTGCCGGAACCTGGACGGCTGGATGCTGAGCCGGGAGGCCAATCTGGCCCTGTTCCGGCGCCAGGCCCGGGGCGCCGACGCGGCGGTGGTGGAAGGGGTGATGGGGCTGTTCGACGGCTATAACGGGGCCAGCGAGGCCGGGTCCACGGCCCAGATGGCCAAGTGGCTGGGGCTGCCGATCCTGCTGGTGGTGGACGCCCGGGCCATGGCCCGGAGCGCCGCGGCCCTGGTGCACGGCTTCGCCAGCTTCGATCCCGACCTGAGCTTGGCGGGGGTGGTCTTTAACCGCATCGGCAGCGCCGCGCATCTAGAATATTTGCAGCAGGCCCTGACGTCGCTTCCAGGCGTGCGGTGCTTCGGGGGGCTGCCACGGGACCAGGAACTGGCCATCCCCGAGCGGCACCTGGGCCTGGCCACCGCCGAGGACCATCCCTTGGACGAGGCGTATCTGGGGGACCTGGCAGACCGCCTGGAGACCCACCTGGACCTCCCGGGGCTGCTGGCAGCGCTGCCGCTTCTGACGCTGCCGGAGGAGCCGGCCCCGGCGGCCACACCGCCGCTGGTGCGCCTGGGGGTGGCCCGGGACCGGGCCTTTTGCTTCTACTACCCGGAAAATTTGGAGTTGCTGGCCAGCTTTGGGGCGGAGTTGGTCTTCTTCTCGCCCCTGGAAGATCGGGAGCTGCCCGCCGGTCTGGACGGCATCTACCTGGGCGGGGGGTACCCCGAGCTCTATGCCCAAGGGCTGGCCGCCAACGCCGGATTGAAGCAGGCCATGAAAACAGAGGCTGCCAGAGGGCTGCCCATCTACGCCGAATGCGGCGGGCTCATGTACCTGGCCCGGGAAATCCGCGATCTGGAAGGTCGGGTCCACCCCATGGCGGAGGTCTTCCCGTTCTCGGTGCGGATGTTGCCCCGGCTCAAGGCGTTGGGCTACCGGGAAGTCACCCTGACCGCGGCGAGCCTCTGGGGCCCGGCGGGGACCACGGCCCGGGGGCACGAGTTCCACTACTCGGAAATCGCGGGCGAGCCCGACGGGGTGCCCCGCCTCTACCGCCTCACCCCCCGCCGGGGGGGCGCGGCCGTGAACGAAGGCTATGGCGTGCACCACGTCCTGGCCAGCTACGTTCACCTCCACTTCGGCAGCAACCCCGAAGTGGCCCGGCACCTGGTGGCGAGCTGCCGGGCGTATAAAGATAACTTGAGGGGAGGGCGAGGAGCAGTTGCCAGTAATCAGTAGCCAGTTGCCGGCAGCTTTTCTGGTAACTGACAACTGGCAACTGACTACTACCCTCCTCCGGCCCTCCTCTCAAGAAACTGCTGCAAAGAGGAGTCAACATGACCTGGCAACCCCGTCTCCCCGCGGAGATTGAGGCCGAGAGTTTCCGCCGTATCGAAGCCCAGGTGGGCCCGCATCACCTGCCGCCCGAGGTCTGGTTCGTGGTGCGGCGCATGATCCACACCAGTGCGGACCCGGAGTACCTGGCCTCGGCCCGCCTTCATCCCCGGGCCATCCCCGCCGGGATTGAGGCCCTGAAACGCGGCTGCCCGGTGGCCACCGACACCCGCATGCTCCTGGCGGGCATTTCCACCGGCCGCCTGGACCGTCTGGGGGTTACGGCCTTCTGTCTCATGGATGACTCGGAGGTGGCCGCGGAAGCAGCCCGGCGCGGCGCCACCCGGGCCGAGGTGGCCATGGAGCGGAGCCTGCCGCAACTGGCCGGGGGCATCGTGGCCATTGGGAACGCCCCTACGGCCCTGTTGCGCCTGCTGGAGTTGCTTAAGGCCGGGGCCTCGCCGCCGGCCCTGGTGGTGGGAGTGCCGGTGGGGTTTGTCAACGCGGCGGAATCAAAGGACGCCCTGGCACGCCAGGATTGCCCCTACATCACCGCTTTGGGGCCCAAGGGCGGCTCGGCCCTGGCGGCCAGCATCATAAATGCCCTGGCCATCATGGCCCTGGAGGTGCCGTCATGACCACGAAGACCGGGACCCTCTATGGGATCGGGGTGGGACCGGGAGATCCGGATTTGATCACCTTGAAGGCGCTCAAGGTGCTGCAGGCGGTGCCTCACATCTTTGCCTCGTGCTCCACCAAGAACACCTACAGCCTGGCCCTGAGCATCGTGCGGTGTCACCTGAACGGCGCCGGCATCGAGCATCTGCCTTTCCCCATGACCAGAGACCCCCAGGTGTTACAGGAGGCCTGGGAGCACAACGCCCGGCGGGTCCTGGAAGTGCTGGCCACCGGCAGTGACGCCGCCTTCGTCACCCTGGGGGACCCTTTGACCTACTCCACGTTCGGGTATCTCCTGAAGACCCTCAAGCGCCTGGCCCCCGAGGTGGGCATCATCACGATCCCGGGCATTACCTCCTATAGCGCCGCCGCGGCGCTGACCCACATCCCGCTGACCGAGGGGGAGGAATCCTTCTACCTGGTATCCGGGGCCCGGGGGGCGGCCAAGCTGAAGGAAGTCATTAATAAATCAGATAATATCGTGATACTCAAAACCTATCGCTATTTTGACGACATCTACCAGGTGTTGGAGGACATGGATCTCCTGGATCGGGCCACCTGCATCAGCCGCTGCGGCCTGGAAGGCGAGACCATCGTGGAGAATCTCCGGGACCTCAAAGGCCGGGAAGTGCCTTATCTCTCCATGATCATCGTCAAGAAACACGGCAAAGGGTATTGATGCCCCTTGGGCCTTGGAACCGAACCGGTGGTAATGCGATTGAAAACCACGCCGATACCTGATCAGGCCGATGGGGACGACGAGACCCTCCGACTGCCCCGGCCCCGGAAGGAACTGCGCCAGGGGTTTGCCACCGGTACCGCCGCAGCGGCCGCGGCCCAGGGGGCGCTGTACGAACTTTTGGGCCGACCCTGCCCGGATCGGGTGGAGGTGGACCTGCCCGGCGGGGGGAGCCTCAGCATTCCGCTTCACCGGCACGGCCGACGCGGCGCCGGAGGGGAGGCGGTGGTGATCAAGGATGCGGGTGACGACCCCGACGTGACCAATGGGGCGGAGATCGGGGCCCGGGTCTGGCGCCTGGAATCCCCGGGAACCGGGGAGGACATCACCCTGGTGGGCGGCGAAGGCGTGGGCCGGGTGACCAAGCCGGGTTTACCGGTGCCGGTGGGGGAGCCCGCCATTAACCCGGTGCCGCGGAGGATGATCCGCCGGGCTTTGGGCCGGGTGTGGGATGAAATTTGTACCGGGGAGCCCCTGCGGCTGAGGGTGGAAATCTTTGTGCCCCGGGGGGAGGAGCTGGCCCGGCAGACCCTCAACCCCCGCCTGGGGATCCTGGGGGGCATCTCGATTTTGGGCACCACCGGGCTGGTGAAGCCTTTTTCCCACCAGGCCTACCGGGCCACCATCGCCTCCAGCCTGCGGGTGGCCCGGGCGGCGGGGCTTAAACACATCGGGTTCAGCACCGGGGGTAAAAGCGAGGGCTACCTCAAGGCGCTCCTGCCGGAGTTGCCCGATGAGGCCTTTGTCCAGATGGGGGATTACGTGCGCTTTGCCCTGAAGGTGGCGGCCCACATGGGGTTTGTTGAGATCACCGCGGCGGCCTTTTTTGGGAAGGCCCTGAAGATCGCCCAGGGTTTCGGGCACACCCATGCCTCCCGGGGGCTGGCGGATTTGCAAGAGTTGGGCCGCTGGACCCTGGACCTGACCGGGGATGCGGCCCTGGCCCAGGCGGTGGCCGGGGCCAACACCGCCCGGCAGGCCTTAGGAATTCTCACCGGGGCCCAGGCCAGCCCGGTGGTGGAGCAGGTGGGCGCCCGGATGTTATCGGCCTTACGAAAGTATGCCGGGCCCGGGCCGGGGCTCAGCGCCCTGGTGCTTGATTTCGCCGGTGCGCCTCTCTGGCGGGGGGAGAGCCCGGGGGAGGTGGCGTCATGATTCCGGTGCAGGTGGTGGGCCTGGGGATGTCCCCGGCGGACCTGACCCCAAGGACCCTGGAGATCATCCGGGAGGCCCAGGTGCTGGTGGGGGGGCGGCGGCTGCTCGACTATTTTCCGGAGCACCGGTCCATGAAAATTCCCCTGGGCAAGGACCCGGAAGGGACCCTGAAACAGCTCCCGACCCTGGCCGAGACCAAAAGGGTGGTGGTGCTGGCGTCCGGAGACCCCAACTTCTACGGGGTGGGGCCGCTGGTGGTCAAGGTCCTGGGGGCGGACCAGGTGGTGATCCACCCCAACCTCACCGCGATCCAGACCGCCTGCGCCCGGCTCCAGATGTCCTGGCAGGACGCCAACGTCATCAGCCTCCACGGCCGGGCCTGGGAACCATTGACCGCGGCCCTGGATAAGCCCGGGCCATTGCTGATCTATACGGACCCGGCGCACACCCCGGGGGAGATCGCCCGATTCCTGCTGGCCCGGGGCCTGTCCCAGGCCCGCGTCTGCGTGCTGGAAGACCTGGGCCAGGACGCGGAGCGGATCACCTGGATGAGTCTGGAGGAGGCCCAGGAGCGGGAATTTTCCCCTCTGAACCTGGTAGTGGTGGTGCCGGAGCCGGGTGAGGTAAGGTCCCGGCGCCCCCAGCTCCACCTGGGGCTCCCGGAAACGGCCCTGGAGCACCAGGCCGGCCTCATCACCAAGGCCGAGGTGCGGGCCGTGGTTCTGGCCAAGCTGCAACTCTTGCCCGGCCAGGTCCTCTGGGACGTGGGGGGCGGGGCCGGCTCCGTGGGGCTGGAGGCCAGTCTGCTCATTCCCGGGGGGAAGATATTTGCGGTGGAGCGCCACCCGGAGCGGGCGGCCCAAATTGCCGCCAACCGTGATAAGTTCGGGGTGGACAACCTTGAAGTAGTCCGCGTCCCGGCCCCGGTGGGCCTGGCGCCGCTGCCCGACCCCCAGCGGGTCTTCGTGGGGGGCGGCGGCCCGGAAGCCGGCGCCATCATCCAGGAAGCGGTGCGGCGTTTGGGGCCTGAGGGCCGGGTGGTGGTTACCGCGGCCCTCCTGGAGACCCTGGCGGCGGCCCGGACTGCCCTGGAAGAGGCGGGCTGGGAGGTTGAGGTGGTGCAACTCCAGGTGAGCGGGTCCCACGACCTGGCCGGGGGGACGGCGCTGCAGGCCTTGAACCCGGTGTGGATTGTTACGGGCTGGTTGAGGGGAGGGCCGGGGGAAAGCAGTGGTCAGTAGCCAGTTTTCAGTTTTCAGTTTTCAGGGGTCAGGGGTCAGGGAAAAAACCAAAAACTACAAACCAAAACCTGACTATCGGAGACTGGAGACTTCTCTTCAGCTTTTCTTCAGAAAAAGGAACATTGCATGAAGGAGCGCCATCCCGTCATCTTTGTGGGGGCCGGGCCCGGCGACCCGGAGCTCATCACGGTTAAGGGGCAAAAGGCCCTGGCCCGGGCCGACTTGGTGCTCTACGCCGGGTCCCTGGTGTCGCCGGCGGTGCTGGGGTGGGCCAACCCCGCGGCCGAGCTTGTCGACACCGCTAAACTCGATCTGGCCGAGATCTGTGCCCGGCTCCTGGCGGGATACCGGGACGGTCGGCGGGTGGTCCGGGTCCACTCCGGCGACCCGGCCCTGTTCGGCGCCATCCAGGAGCAGTTGGAGGTCCTGGAGCGGCAAGAGGTACCCTGTGAGGTGATTCCCGGGGTGAGTGCGGCTTTTGCCGCGGCTGCGGCCCTGGCCCAGGAGCTCACCCTGCCCGAAGTGACCCAGACGGTCATCCTTACCCGGGCGGCGGGGCGCACCCCGGTGCCGGAGGGAGAAGCCCTCCAGGATTTGGCCCGGCATGGGGCCAGCCTGGTTATCTATCTCAGTATCAAACTCATCGACCGCGTGGTGGCCGAACTCACTCCGGCCTATGGCGCATCGACCCCGGTGGTGGTGGCCTACCGGGTGAGCTGGCCGGACCAGCAGATGATCCGGGGCACCCTGGGGACCATTGCCGGGCTGGTCAAGGCGTCGGGCATCGAGCGCCAGGCTTTGATCCTGGTGGGGCCGGTCCTGGCGTCCCGGGAGGGGGATTTAAAGGCCCGCTCCAAGCTCTATGATCAGGGTTTCAGCCATGGGTTTCGGGGGGGCGGGGGCGAGGATCTGTAAGGGCGGGTTTAAAACCCGCCCCTACGTTCCCACGCCTGCCCCAGGGTGCGGTTATAAAATGGTGACTCAATGGCTTCGCAGGCACGCCCCATTAAAATCCTGGCCTTGACGAGTCAGGGCGCGGCCCTGGCCCGGCGGCTGGCCCGAGGGATCGAGGGAGCGCAGTGTTGGCTGCCGGAGACCCAGGCCGCGGAGGCGGGGGATTTGCCATTTTTCCGGCTCTCCGAAGCCTTCCGGGAGGCGTTCGCACAGGGCGAAAACCTGGTGTGCATCATGGCCGCGGCGATCGTGGTGCGGGGCATCGCCCCGTATCTCAAGGGCAAGGATACCGACCCGGCGGTGGTGGTGGTGGATGAGGCCGGGCGATTCGCGGTCAGCCTCTTGTCCGGGCACCTGGGCGGGGCCAACGACCTGGCCCGGCGCGTGGCGGAGGTATTGAGGGGCACCGCGGTCATCACCACGGCCACCGACGTGCAGGGGCTGCCGGCCCTGGACGTGCTGGCGGTGGCGCAGGGCCTGACCATCGAAAACCTGGCCGGAGTGCGGCCGATTCACATGGCGTTGCTGGAAGGCCGTCCCGTCCGGGTGGTGGACCCCCAGGGTTTTCTCTATGACGAATTATCAGCCTATCCTGAGTTATTCAGTTTTGATCCCGGCCTGGACCGGGCCCTCACGGGCAGTGGTCCTGCGGTTTACGTGGGCTTCCGGGAGAGGGACTGGCCCCCGGGGTGGCTCAGGCTGAGGCCCCGGAACCTGGTAGCCGGGATGGGCTGCCATAAGGGCACGCCCGGGGAAGAACTGGTCGATTTCATCAAAGTGACGTTTCAACAGGCAGGGTTATCCCTCCTGTCCCTCAAGGCCCTGGCCACCATTGAGGCCAAAAAGGCGGAACCCGGGCTGCGGATGGCCGCCCGGAGTCTGGGAGTCGAGTTCTTATGGTTTACCGCAACGGAATTAGAGGACATACCGGTGCCGAACCCCTCGCCGGCGGTGGTCCGCCACATGAAAGTGGCGAGTGTCAGCGAGGCGGCGGCCCTGAAGGCGGGCGGGGTGGAACTGATCGTGACCAAGCAGAAAGCCCCCAACGCCACCCTGGCGGTGGCCCGGGCCGGCTAGCGGTGGTGAGCCTGGGGCCGGGGTTTGCCGATTACCTCATCCCCCGGGCGCAGCAGGCCCTGGCCGAGGCCCAGGTGGTGGTGGGCTACCAGACGTATATTGACCTGATGCGCCCCTGGTTGACCACCCAGGAAGTGGTGGTTACCGGCATGAAGGCCGAAGTGAAACGCTGCCAGCTGGCCCTGGACCGGGCCCGGGGCGGGGAGCGGGTGGCCCTGGTCTCGAGCGGCGATGCCGGTATCTACGGCATGGCGGGGCTGGTGCTGGAAATGTGCGCCGCCCAGGGACTCAAGGTGGGGCCGCCCGAGGGCAGTGGGGCGGTGGACTTTTATCTGGAGGTGATCCCCGGCGTCCCGGCCCTGGCCGCGGGGGCGGCGCTCTTGGGGGCGCCTCTGATGCACGATTTTGTCGCCATCTCCCTGAGCGACCTCCTCACCCCTTGGGAGACGATCGAAAAACGCCTGGACCTGGCGGCCCAGGGGGATTTCGTCATCGTGCTCTATAATCCCAAGAGCAAGAAACGGGACTGGCAACTGGGCGCCGTACAAGACCTGCTGCTGCGGCATAAAGACCCCGGCACTCCCGTGGGCATTGTCTCCCGGGCCATGCGCCCGGGGCAGACCACCACGATCACGACGCTGCATGACCTGACGCAAACCCCGGTGGATATGCAGACCATCGTGGTGGTGGGCAACTCCCAGACCCACACCTACGGCGATTACATGATTACGCCCCGGGGTTACCTGGGTAAGTACAGTGGTCAGGTGTCAGGGGCCAGGAGAAAAACAGGGATTAGGGACTAGGGAATAGGGGTCAGGGAAATAAAGCTGACGGCTGAGAGCTGACAGCTCAAAAATCATGAAATACCGTCCTTTAATGATCCTGGGTTCGGGCTCGGACGTGGGCAAGAGCATCATGGTGGCCGGGTTGTGCCGCATCTTCCGCCAGGAGGGCATCCGGGTGGCGCCGTTCAAGGCCCAGAACATGGCCCTGAACAGTTTCATTACTCCGGAAGGCGGGGAGATGGGCCGGGCCCAGGTGGTTCAGGCCCAGGCCGCGGGTCTGGTCCCCCGGGTGGACATGAACCCCATCCTGCTCAAGCCCAGCAGCGAGGTGGGCTCCCAGGTGATTGTCCAGGGCCGGGTGTACGGCAATTTTTCGGCCCGGGATTACTACCGGCTCAAGCCCCGGCTGGTCAAGAAGGTGATGGAGAGCTACCGCCGCCTGAGCGGGGCCTATGACCTCATCGTCCTGGAGGGGGCCGGCAGCGCGGTGGAACTGAATCTAAAGAAAAACGACCTGGTGAACTTCAATATGGCCAAAAAGGCCGGGGCCGCGGTGCTGCTGGTGGCCGACATCGACCGGGGCGGGGTGTTCGCGGCCACCATCGGCGCCTTTCATCTCTTGACCCAGGGCGAGCGCCGGATGCTCCGGGGTTTCATCATCAACAAGTTTCGGGGGGATGCGGCCCTGTTTGAGGAGGGGGTGGAAATTATCGCCCGGCGCACCAAGCGGCCCGTCCTGGGAGTGGTGCCCTACGTGAATGATCTGGTTCTGCCGGAAGAGGACAGCGTCGCCCTGGGCCGCAAGCGCCGGAACCGGGCCCGGGAAGCAGACGGCGGCCTCAGGATCGGCGTGGTGCGGCTGCCCCACATCTCCAACTATACCGACTTTGATCCGGTGGAGCAGGAGCCCGGGGTAAATCTCCGGTACGTGGACCACCGGGACGAGCTTGACGGCCTGGACCTCCTGATCCTGCCGGGGACCAAGAACACCATCAGCGACCTGCTCTCTTTGAAGGAGACCGGCCTGTTCCGGCGGATTCAGGCCTACGTCCGGGAGGGCGGGCGCCTGGTGGGGATCTGCGGGGGTTACCAGATGCTCGGGCAGGAAGTTCGGGACCCCATGGGGGTGGAAGGCGACCCCCGGGTGGAGGCGGGGTTGAATCTGTTGCCGGTGGTGACCACCATGGCCGGAGCCAAGACTACCACCCAGGTGGAGGCTCGGGCGCTGGAGGCGAGAGACTGCGGGGTGTTGTCGGCCTACGAGATCCATATGGGGGTCACGGAACCTCGCGGGGAGGGGCAACCGGTCTTCGAGATTATCAGCCGGAACGGCCAAGCCCTCACGGTGGCCGATGGCTGGGTTTCCCCGGACCGCCGCGTCTGGGGCACGTATCTTCACGGCCTGTTTGATAATGACAAGTTTCGCCGGGTTTTTTTAAAGGAACTGCGGGGGACCCATCCGGACGCGGGAGCTACCTCACCGGCGACCTCTTATGAAAACTTTCAAGAAGCCCAACTGGATCGCCTGGCGGACCTGTTGCGGCGTCACCTGGACCTGGCCCAGATCAATGCCATGATTCGCACCTGAAACCATGACCGAGTTACCCGAAAAGACCCCGGCGCACGGGGGCGACGTCTATCACCTGGCCCGCAGCCTGGGGGTTGAGCTTGGCGAGCTCCTGGATCTTTCGGCCAACATCAATCCCCTGGGGTTTCCCCCGGGGCTGACCGGCGCGGTGCAGGAGGCGCTGGCTGAGATCGTCCACTACCCGGACCGCCGCAGCCTGGAACTGCGCGCCGCCCTGGCGGCCTATCACCACCTCACCCCTGAGGAGATCCTGGTGGGCAACGGCTCCACGGAGCTGATCTACCTGGCGGCGAGGGCCCTGAGACCCGGCCGGGGGCTTATCGTCACCCCGGCCTTCAGCGAATAAGAACATGCCCTGGACCTGGCCCGGGTGCCGGTGGCTTTCCATCCCACCGGCGAATCTCATAATTTTACCTTACAAGGGGTCCCGGAGTTGCAAGCCGGGGACTTGGTCTTCCTGGCCCATCCCGCCAGTCCCAGCGGGGTGCTGCTGGACCCGGAGCTGTTCCTCAGGGTGGCGGCCCGCTGTGAGGCAA
>JBKQVS010000013.1:0-38107 GCA_052139855.1 Desulfobaccales bacterium | reverse complement strand
GCAATTTTCCCTTTATAATTTTTTCCTAACGGGTGTATATCAAATACGAACCATAAAGTTCGAGGCCTGATCTCATCTCTGCCGCGCCGTGGGGAGGTCAGCATGGACCATGCCGCTTTTAAGGACTGTCTCTGCCGCCGCATAGTCGCCGGGAGCCGGGACGCCATTATCTTTGCGGATAAAGAAGGCCGCATCCGCCTCTGGAACGCCGGGGCCCAGGCGCTCTTCGGCTACCGGGCCGCCGAAATGGAGGGGCAGACCCTCGATTTAATCATCCCCGAGGCCCTCCGGGCCCGGCATAACGAGGGGTTCCGCCGGGTGATGGCGGAAGGCCGCAGCCGCTACGCCGCCGACCTCCTGGCCGTGCCGGGCTTGAGGCAGGACGGGACCCGCATCTCCCTGGAGTTCACCATCACCCTGATCAAGGACGACCACGGCCAGGTCCTGGGAGCCGCGGCCATTATGCGCGACGTCACCGCCCGCTGGCAGCGGGAGAAGGAGCTTGCCAAACGCCTGGCGGTGTTGGAGGGGCAGGGACAGGCTTAGATCTACGGGAGTTTTGGGTAAGGCCGGGGGCAGCCGCCCCTCCCCTCACTTAATCCTGTATCAGAGTTTTCCATCAGTCCAAGGCGGATGAGGAAAGTGCTATGGCCAAAGAACACATCCTGGTAGTGGAAGACGAGGAAGACATCCTGGAACTCCTGCGCTACAACCTGGCCAAGGAAGGCTTCCGCGTCACCGGGGCCCTCTCCGGGGAGGAGGCCGTGCGCGCCGCCCGGTCAACCCCGCCGGACCTCATCGTCCTCGACCTGATGCTGCCGGGCATGGACGGGCTCACGGTCTGCCGGGAACTCAAAATGGACGCCAAGACCCGGGAGGTCCCCATCATCATCCTCACCGCCAAAGGCGAGGAAGTGGACATCGTGGCCGGCCTGGAGTTGGGGGCCGACGACTACGTCATCAAGCCCTTCAGTCCCCGGGTGCTCCTGGCCCGGCTCCGGGCGGTGCTGCGCCGCCGCCAGGCGGAACCGGCCCCGGTGAGCGACTCCCTGATCCTCCACGAAATGACCCTTCACCCCGGCCGCCACGAGGTTCTGGTCCAGGGCCGCCCCGTGGACCTCACCGCCACCGAATTCCGGCTGCTCCACTTCCTGGCCCGGCGTCCCGGCTGGGTCTTCACCCGGGCCCAAATCGTCCAGGGCGTCCAGGGCGAGGACTATTCCGTCTCCGACCGCGCCGTGGACGTCCAGATCGTCGGGCTGCGGAAAAAACTGGGCCCCGCCGGCAAATATATCGAAACGGTGCGGGGCGTGGGCTACCGCCTCAAGGAATAATCATGCGGCGCCGGCGCCTGGTGGCCCAACTCTTCCCTTCCCACCTGATCATCGTCCTGTTGGCCCTGCTGGCCGTGACCTGGTACGTCTCCCAGGCCTGGCGCCAGGCCTTTCTGGATCAGACCGCCACGGACCTGAAAATCCGGGCCGACCTGGTGATTCCCCAATTTCAGGAGTTCCTCAGCCCCCTTAAGGCCCAGGCCGTGGACCAACTCTGCAAGGAGTTGGGCCGGCTCAGCGCCACCCGGCTGACGGTGATTCTGCCTTCCGGGCTGGTCGTGGGGGATTCCAACAAAAACCCGGCCAAAATGGACAATCACGGCGACCGGCCCGAAATCCAGTCGGCCTTTCAGGGGAAGATCGGCATTTCCACCCGCCACAGTTACACCGAAGAGACCCGCATGATGTACGTGGCCGCGCCGGTCCTGGTTCAGGGCCGGGTGACCGCGGTGGTGCGGGCCTCCCTGCCCGTCACCTTTATCGACCGGGCCTTGAACGCCATGTATTTCAAGATCGCCCTGGGGTCCATGGGTGCCGCCCTCCTGGCCGCCTGGCTGAGCCTGATCATGGCCCGCCGCCTCTCTCGCCCCCTGGAGGAAATGAAGCAGGCCGCCCAGCGCTTCGCCCAGGGCGATTTGCGCCTCAAGGTGCCTGTGCCCCCATCCGATGAGCTGGCCAGCCTGGCCGAGGCCTTGAACTCCATGGCCGAGCAGCTCGACGAGCGCATCCGCACCGTCACCCGGCAGCGCCGGGAGCAGGAGGCGGTCTTGGCCAGCATGGTGGAGGGCGTGCTGGCCGTGGACCAGCGGGAACGCCTCATTACCCTGAACCAGGCCGGGGCCCGCCTGCTGGGCGTGGACCCGGAGACCGCCAGAGAGCGCCCCATCCCCGAAGTGGTGCGCCACCCCGATCTCCAGAATTTTGTGGCCCTGGCCCTGGCCAGCCCTCGGCAGGTGGACGGCGAGATCATCCTGCGGGATAACGGCCGGGACCGCCTCCTCCAACTCCGGGGCACCACCCTCCGGGACCCCCAGGGAAAGGCCTTCGGCGCCCTCATCGTCCTCAACGACGTGACGCGCCTCCGCCGCCTGGAGCAGGCCCGGCGGGATTTCGCCGCCAACGTCTCCCATGAGCTCAAAACCCCCATCACCTCCATCAAGGGCTTCGTGGAGACCCTGCTGGACGGGGCCATCCAGGAACCGGAAAACGCCTTGAGCTTTCTCCACATCATCGCCAAGCACGCCGACCGCCTCAACGAGATCATCGACGACCTCTTGAGCCTCTCCCGCATCGAGCAGGATTCGGAGCAGGGCAAGATCGCCCTGGCCCCCGGCCGCCTCAAGGAGGTCTTGCACAATGCCATCCAGGTCTGCCGGGAGAGAGCCGCGGCCAAGGACATCGAGATTGCCCTCACCTGCCCCGATGATCTCGCCGCGGCCATCAACGCCCCGCTCCTGCTGCAGGCCCTGGTGAATCTCATCGACAACGCCGTCAAATACAGCCCCGCGGCGCGGCCCATCCAGGTGGAGGCCCGCCGGGAAACCAGCGAAGTGCTCCTCCTGGTGCGGGACCAGGGTCCCGGCATCGCCCCGGAACACCTCCCCCGGCTCTTCGAGCGCTTCTACCGGGTGGACCCCGGCCGCAGCCGCAAGGTGGGCGGCACCGGCTTGGGTCTGGCCATCGTCAAACACATCGCCCAGGCCCACGGGGGCTATGTCACCCTCCAGAGCGCCCCCGGGAAAGGCAGCACGTTTTTTATCCACCTGCCGCCCGATTGACCGTATCTCTCCAGTCCCCACCCCGCCTGCCTTACCTGGTCCTTGGGGGCGCCGCCCTGTTGCCGCTGCAGCGCGCCGCCTGCCGGCCTCTAACCCCAACTGACCCGTTCCGGATAATCCTCGCGCAATTCTAGCCGACCGCTCACTGCCTCCTAATTTTCACAAGTTACCTTTAAAGACAAATCCCTGGAGGAATTACTCTGCAAGAAGCATCCAGACTCATAACCGGAAGCCGCATGGGGCTCGGTCCGGCGGCGCCAAAGCGCAAGGCCCGTCTCCGGATACTTTCCCCGCACCTTGCCCAATTCTCATGGGACACTAACAATCGCCTAACAAACTTGCCTTATAAATTAATCTTCAAAGGGAGAGCAATGATGAAAAAGGGAGTATGGTTGGCAGCAGCATTGGTGGGCCTCATGGCCCTGGCCGGTTTGGCGCAGGCCGAAGACATGACTATCAACGCCGCGGGCGCCACCTTTCCTTACCCCATTTATTCCCAGTGGGCCCACAAGTATAATTCCATGACCGGACTCAAGCTCAATTACCAGTCCATCGGCTCCGGCGGCGGCATCGCCCAGATCAAGGCCAAAACCGTGGATTACGGCGCCTCGGATGCTCCCCTGAAAGCCGATGTTCTGAAAGAGAGCGGTCTGGTGCAGTTCCCCATGGTCATGGGCGGCGTGGTGATAGTCGTAAATCTCCCCGGTATCGGCCCGGGTCAGGTCAAGCTCACCAACCCGATACTCGCAGATATTTACCTTGGCAAAATCACCAAGTGGGACGACCCGGCCATCAAGAAGCTCAATCCCGGGCTGAAGCTGCCTGCCCAGGCCATTACCGTGGTGCACCGCAGCGATGGCTCCGGCACCACCTTTATCTTCTCTAGCTATCTTTCTACGGTCTCTCCGGAATGGAAGCAGAAAGTCGGCGCCAATACCTCGGTGCAGTGGCCGGGCGGCATCGGCGGCAAAGGCAATGAAGGCGTAGCCGGCCAGGTGAAAAACGTCAGCGGCTCCATCGGCTACGTGGAATATGCCTACGCCCTCCAAAATAAAATGGCCGTTACCCAGCTCCAAAATAAAGCCGGAAAATTCTTGAACCCGAGCATCGAGTCCTTTGAGGCCGCCGCGGCCAACGCCGACTGGAAAAATGCCCCGTATGGCTATTACCTGATGATCGTCGATCAGCCGGGTGACCAGAGCTGGCCCATCGCCGGCGCCACCTTTATCCTGGTCCATAAGGATCAGCCCGACGCCGCCAAGGCCGCGGCCATGCTGAAATGGTTCGACTGGTGCTATAAGCACGGCGGCGAAATGGCTAAAAAACTCGATTACGTGCCCATGCCTGAAAGCGTCGTCAAGATGGTGGAAGAGACCTGGGCCCAAGAAATTAAGGTTAACGGCCAACCGGTCAAATACTAACGAACCCCGCTTGCATCTTCACCCCTGGGGGCAGGGAGATGACCCTGCCCCTTTGATGTTAGCCCACCCTGAATGACGGCTCCCTGATCATGGCCAAAGCTAATCCGGCGACTTCCAAAGGCGACTCCTACTTTAAGTGGCTCACCGCCCTCTGTTCCCTGATCACCCCCCTCCTCATGGCCGGGATTTTCGTGGAGTTGGCGATCCATTCGTGGCCGTCCATCCATAAATTCGGGTTTGCCTTCTTATATACCGAAATATGGAACCCCGTTACCGAGCAGTACGGCGGGGCCTCCAGTATGTATGGCACCATCGTGTCCACCATTATCGCCATGCTCATCGCGGTGCCTCTGAGTATAGCCATCGCCCTGTTCCTGGTGGAACTGGCCCGGCCCCGGGTCAGCAAAACCGTGGGCACCATGATCGAATTGCTGGCCGCCATTCCCAGCATCATTTACGGCATGTGGGGCATGTTCGTCTTTGCCCCCTTTATGGCCAAATACGTGCAGCCGCTGCTCCAGGGCACCCTGGGCTTCCTGCCCCTCTTTCAAGGGCCGCCCATGGGGTTGGGCATGCTCACCGCCGGCATCATCCTGGCCTTCATGATCCTCCCCTTCATCTGCGCCATTACCCGGGATGTCTTCCAACTGGTGCCCAACGTGGTCAAGGAATCGGCCCACGGCATGGGGGCCACCACCTGGGAAGTCACCTATAAAGTAACCATCCCTTACGGCCTGGTGGGGATTATCGGGGCCCTCTTTCTCGGCCTGGGCCGGGCCCTGGGAGAGACCATGGCCATCACCTTTGTCATCGGCAATGCTCATAACATCTCCGCCTCCCTGTTCGCTCCCGGCAACAGCATCGCCTCCGTCCTGGCCAATGAGTTCACCGAAGCTACGACCGCGATGTACATCAGCTCCTTGATCGAACTGGGTCTGGTCCTGTTTGTCATCACCTATCTGGTGCAGGTGCTGGCCCAGTTCATGCTCCGGCGCATGTACAAATCCTGGAGTGTGGGATTATGATGAAACCGCGGCCGTCTAACGGTCGGCGCCTCATGGATAAGCTGGTCAGCCTCTGGTCGGTGATCTCGGCGCTCCTGGGTATCGGTATCCTCATCTGGATCCTCTTCGGGGTCATCGCGCGGGGCGCGAGCGCCCTGAACCTGAGCTTTTTTACCCAGTTGCCCACCCCGCCCGGCATGTCCGGCGGCGGCCTCGCCAACGCCATCCTCGGGACCCTGGCCATGACCGGGGCTGCCACCCTCTTGTCGGTGCCCCTCGGGCTCTTGGCCGGCATCTACCTGGCGGAGTTCGGCCAGGAATCCCGGGTGGCCGACCAGAGCCGGTTTTCGTCCAATGTCCTCATGGGCATCCCCTCCATCATCGTCGGGGTCTTTGCCTATACCCTGGTCGTCATCCCGTTAGGCCACTTTTCAGGCTATGCCGGCGTCGTGGCCCTGGCCATCCTCATGATGCCGGTCATCACCCGGACCACCGAAGACATGCTGCGGTTGGTGCCCAACACCTTGCGGGAATCGGCCCTGGCCCTGGGCGCCCCCCGTTGGAAGGTCACCCTGGCCGTGGTCTTTCGCGCCGCCAAAGCCGGCTTGCTTACCGGGATTCTCCTGGCGGTGGCCCGGGTCAGCGGCGAGACCGCTCCCCTGCTGTTCACCGCCCTCAACAGCCCTTATTGGTTTAAATCCCTGTCTGGCCCCACCGCCAACCTTACCGTCACGATCTACAACTATGCCGTCTCCCCCTATGAAGACTGGCAGCGCATCGCCTGGGGCGCCTCTCTCTTGATTACCGTGTCGGTGCTGGCCTTCACCCTGATGGCCCGCTTTTTCTTGAGGACCAGAAATTAATTGATGATTGCGAGGACTGACCATGGATGATGCCCTGCAACCCGGAAATATGGCGGTACCGTATTATGATACGGTCCCGGGTGCACCCGCCCCCAAGATTTCGGTGCGCCACCTGGATTTCTTTTATGGCAAAACCCAGGCCCTTTTCGATAACAACCTGGATATTGCCACTCATAAGGTGACGGCCATCATCGGCCCCTCCGGCTGCGGTAAATCCACCCACCTGCGCATCTATAACCGCATCTACGAACTCTACCCGGAGCACTATGCCGAGGGCCAGGTGCAGGTCGACGGCCTCGACGTCCTGAACCCCTACACCAATGTCATGGAACTGCGCAAGAAAGTGGGCATGGTCTTTCAACGGCCCATCCCCTTTCCCATGTCCATCTTCGACAACGTCGCCTTTGGCTTGCGGCAGCATTATCGCCTCAACAAACGGGACACGGCCGCACGGGTGGAACAGGCCCTCCAGCGCGCCGCCATCTGGGATGAGGTCAAAGACCATCTGGACCGGCCCGGGACCTCCCTGTCCGGCGGCCAGCAGCAGCGGCTGTGCATCGCCCGGGCCATCGTGGTGGAGCCCGAGGTCCTGCTGATGGATGAACCCTGCTCCGCCATCGACCCCTTGAGCACCAACAAGATCGAAGCCTTGATCCATGAGTTGAAATCCCGGTACACCATTGCCATCGTCACCCACAACATGCAGCAGGCGGCCCGGGTCTCGGATTACACCGCGTTTTTCTTCCAGGGACACATCATCGATTTTGGCGCCACCCAAGAGATCTTTGACCGGCATTCCTTGCTGGATGAGGTGCCGCCCAAGGAAAAACTTCAGGAGCTTCTGGAAAATAAACCGAAATATGCAAGCCTTTCCTGACGTTAAATACTATAATGACCATGGTTAACCTGGCATACACTACCCGAGAAGACCATCCTGTGGCTGAGGACACCTCGAAACCGAACCGGACGGCGGAAGTCTTTCCCTCCGAAGTCATCCTGAAAGATCTGGGGATACCCCCCAAGCTTGCCGTCCGGCACCTGAATTTTTACTACGGTGAGACCCAGGCCCTCTTCGACAATAACCTGGATATTGCCGAAAACCGCGTCACCGCCATCATCGGCCCCTCCGGCTGCGGCAAATCAACTCATCTGCGGGTTTACAACCGCATCTATGAACTCTACCGGGACCAGCGGGCCGAAGGCGAGATTTGGCTGGACGGCGTCAATGTCCTGAGCCCGGCCCAGGACGTCATGGAACTCCGTAAGAAAATCGGCATGATCTTCCAGAAACCCACCCCCTTTCCCATGAGCGTCTTCGAAAACGTCGCCTATGGCCTCAAGATGCACTACGCCTTGAACAAGAGCGAAATGGCGGACCGGGTGGAGGATGCCTTAAAACGCTCCGCCTTGTGGGATGAAGTCAAAGACGTCCTGCATCGCCCGGGCACGGCCCTGTCCGGCGGGCAGCAGCAGCGGCTCTGCATCGCCCGGACCATCGTGGTGGAGCCGGAACTCCTGCTCATGGACGAACCCTGCTCGGCCATCGACCCCATCGGCACCGCCAAGGTGGAAGAATTGATCAATGAATTGAAAGCCGAATACACCATCGTCATCGTCACCCATAACATGCAGCAAGCCGCCCGGGTCTCGGACTTCACCGCCTTTTTCTACGTCGGCCGGGTCGTCGAGTTCGGCGCCACCCAGCAGATTTTCACCAATCCCGCCCAGAAACAGACCGAGCAGTATATCACCGGCCGCTTCGGCTGAGCCGGGCCCCCGGCTTAACCCCCTTGAACGCTTCCCCGCCTTTTCTCCGGCCCCACCCGTTTCCTCACCCCGGAGATGGGTGCGGATATTTTTGGCCTCAGGTCTTGATTCTGCCGAAAACAACAATATTATAAGAGTTTAACTCCTCGGAAGCGGTGGGTCCCCCTCATGCCTAAATCATTCAGAAGAATGGCCCGCAAAGTCGGTATGCCCCCCGGTTCCCTGGTATATACCGGAGAAAAGGAGCGCCGGCCGGCCAGAATCACCATCACTCGTTACAACGAAAATGATCTCGACGAACGCCAGGTGGACTCTTTTACCGATTGCCGGACGGCTGATGAGCAGGGAGTGGTAACCTGGATCAATGTCAACGGCGTCTCCCGGGTCAAGGACCTGGAGAAGCTGGGGGAGTGCTTCAAAATCCACCCCCTGGTGCTGGAAGACATCCTGGAGGTGGGACAGCGGCCCAAAGTCGAGGACTATGACGATTATCTCTATATTGTCCTCGATTCCATCAAGCCCGTCGCCGAGGCTGAGGGCCTCGTGTCCCAGGAGATCAGCCTGGTTCTGGGCCCCCATTACGTCCTCTCTTTTTACGAAGGCGAGGGCGATCTCTTTGCTCCCATCCGGGAAAGGCTCCTGACCGCCAAAGGGCGTATCCGCAAGATGGGGGCCGATTACCTCGCCTATACCATCATCGATCTCGTCGTGGATAATTATTTCGTGGAACTGGAAAAATTCGGCGACCAGATCGAATCTCTGGAAGATGAAGTGGTGGCCCGGCCCTCGCCCCAAACCTTGCGCGACGTCCACCAGTTCAAAAATGACATGATCATGTTGCGCAAATCCCTCTGGCCCTTGCGGGAAGTCATCGCCCGGCTGGAGCGCCGGGAGTCGCCCCTGATCAGCGAAAATCTCGCTAATTATTTCAGAGACGTCTACGACCACACCATCATCGCCATCGACACGGTGGAGACCTACCGGGACATCCTGTCGGGAATGCTGGATATCTACCTCTCATCCATGAGCAACCGGCTCACCGAGATCATGAAGGTGCTGACCATCATTGCCACCATCTTCATGCCCCTGACCTTCATCACCAGTCTCTACGGCATGAACTTTAAGAATATGCCGGAGTTGCAATGGCAATACGGTTATTATGGGGTCATCGGCGTGGTCGTCATGGTCGCGGTCTCTATGCTCATGTTCTTCAGAAGCAAGCGCTGGATCTAACCCATAATGCTTAAAGGAGGATCAGTCCATGGCGGTGAAAGTTGGCAAGCCGGCCCCGGATTTTGAAACCAAGGCCTATATCAACGGCGAAATCAAGACGGTGAAGCTGGCGGATTATAAGGGCAAGTGGGTGATGCTCTACTTCTATCCCGGGGATTTCACCTTTGTCTGCCCCACGGAATTGACCGCGGTCGCCTCCAAATACGACGAGATCAAGGCCCTCGGGGCCGAGGTCCTGGCCATCAGCATCGACAGCCCCTATACCCACAAAGTCTGGCAGGAAACCGAGCTTTCCAAGATGATTCCCGGCGGCCTGCCCTATCCCATGCTCTGGGACAAGGCCGGTAGCATCGGTGAGGCCTATGACGTCTATGACGAGGCCACCGGCGTGGATATCCGGGGTCGCTTCCTCATCGATCCCGACGGCGTTCTCCAGGCCATGGAAGTGCTGGCCCCGGCCGTGGGCCGCAACGTCGCCGAAATGATCCGCCAGGTCCGGGCCTGCCAGTACGTCCGGGAGCGGCCCAAAGAGGCCACTCCCGCCGGCTGGGAACCGGGCAAAAAATCCCTCAAGCCCGGCGAAGAACTGGTGGGCAAGGTCTGCGATATGTGGGCCCCGGATATGGCCTTCTGAGGCCTGGCCGGCCGTCCCCTCGACCCCAACCGGCCTTAAAAGGCGCATGGCGTGAAGCAGCTCTACGACCAGCGGGAGGTGTCCCGGCTCATCGGCATCTCCGAAAGCCAGATCCGCTACTGGGACCGGCAGGGTCTCATCACCCGCCGGGAACAGGACCGCGGCCGGCTTTGGTTCGATTTCCAAAGCCTGGTAGCCTTCCGCACCGTCCGGGATTTACGCCGCCAGGGCGTCTCCCTGCACCGCATCAGGCATTGCCTGGCCAAACTGCGCCGCATCATGCCGGGCTTGAAGCAGCCCCTAGCCGAGGTGCGGATTTCCCTGGTCGACAACCAGCTCATCCTCGGCAAAAACCGCCGGCGCTTTACCCCCGAAGGGCAGCTCTTCATCGATTTCACCGGCATCGAGCGCGCCTCCGTGACCCCGACCTCCGAGGCCCACGAAGAATTGTTTTTCCAGGCCCTGGAAGATGAGGATGCCGGACGGCTCGAAGCGGCCCGGGAGAAATATGAAAAAGTCCTGGCCGCGGTCCCGGACCACGTCGACGCCCTGGTCAACCTGGGCACCATCCTCTTCCTATCGGGCCTCGAACCCGCCGCGGCCTCCCGTTACCTCCAGGCCCTGGCCATCAACCCGGATCATGCCGAAGCTAACTATAACCTGGCCAACCTCATGGAAGGCCAGGGGGAAATGGATGCCGCCGTCCTCTTTTACAAAAAGGCCATCCAGGGCGACCCGGAGTTTGCCGACGCCCACTTCAACCTGGCCATGGCCCTCGAGGCCATGGGCAATGCCCTCCGGGCCCGGGATCACTGGCGGCGCTATCTCGAACTGGACCCCGGGAGCAAGTGGGCCGACTTCATCAAGCGCCGCCTGGAGGAGACCTGAGGCGGACCCGGGCTGCCCCTTGGCAGCTATCGGGGTCCCGGCCATGATTTGGGGAAAATGATTAATCTTAAACGTGCTTATGAAAAACCGGCCCCGGAAGACGGCTTTCGGGTCCTGGTAGAGCGCCTCTGGCCCCGGGGCCTGAAGAAAGAAGCGGTGCCCCTGGACCTGTGGCTCAAGGAGGTCGCCCCCAGCCCGGAGTTGCGCCGCTGGTTCGGGCATGATCCGGCCAGGTGGGAGGAATTCTGCCGCCGCTATTGGCGCGAATTGGCGGCGCGGCCAGCCCCGGTCCAGCTCCTCCGGGAGCAACTGCGGCAGGGGCAGGTCACCCTGGTGTACGGCTCCCGGGACCAAGAGCACAATGCCGCCGTGGCCTTGAAGGAATTTCTCGAAAATGCCACCCCGGACGGTTGAGGTGATTCCCTCCCCTCAGCCGGCCCCCCTCCGTGAGGTATTGCCATGCAACGTTTCCTGGTCTTTGGCTGCTTCATCATTGTTGCTCTTACTTTCACCGCCGTGTGCGGCTCAGGAGGACAACCCATGCAGATCACATCCAGCGCCTTCACCGATGGCGGCAAAATCCCCGGTCCCTACGTCATGCCCGGCGCCGGGGGCCAAAACCTCTCCGTGCCCCTGAGCTGGTCCGGCGCCCCCGCCGGCACCCAGTCCTTCGCCCTGGCCATGGTGGACCCCCACCCCGTGGCCCGCAACTGGGTCCACTGGCTGGTGATCGACCTCCCCAAGGATGCTACCTCCCTGCCCCAGGCCGCTTCCGGCAAGAATATGCCCCCGGGAGCCAGGGAGTTGCAGAACTCCTTTGGCGCCATCGGCTACGGCGGCCCCCAACCGCCCCGGGGCAGCGGCGACCACCCCTACGTCTTCACCCTCTATGCCCTGAGCGTCCCCAAAGTCGAGCTCGGCAAGAGCGCCGGGCTGGCCGCCTTCCAGCAGGCCTTGCAGGGCAAGACCCTGGCCACCGCCACCCTCACCGGCTATTTCGGCCGGTAGTGTCGCGCCCCGGGAGTAGTTTGCAAATTGAGGTCTTCATTCCGGAGGCCGTTGTAGGGGCGGTTCGGGAACCGCCCCTACGAAAACTTAGGTTCCTATAGCCGAAACGCCTCCTCTCCGCCACCACATAAAAAAAGGCCGCCTCTGGCAGCCTCTAACTCCTTTATATGTGTGGTGGCGGGGCCCAGAATCGAACTGGGGACACGCGGATTTTCAGTCCGCTGCTCTACCGGCTGAGCTACCCCGCCCCCAGGTGTTTGATTTATCCCGGCCTCCCGTTTTTGTCAATACAAAATCGGCCTTGCCAAATCCTTTCAATCCGTGGACAATGTCTCGAGGGAGCCAGCGGCGCTCTCTGGATTCCCGCTTCATACCCAGGCCATAAGGAAAGTGTCCGTGCCGGACCCCTTCATTCTCATCGTCGGCCCTGAAGCCGAGACCCGCCAGCGCCTGGCCGACCTCCTGGCCCTGACTCCCTACGACGTGAGCCGGTGTCGGTGGGACCAGCTGGACGCCGAACTGAAGGCCCGGGCCCCGGACCTCCTAATGCTCCTGGAGGAGGCCGGCGCCCTGCAGCCCTCCATTCGCCGCCTCAAAGCCGATGACGCCACCTGGAACCTCCCCATCATTGTGGCCCTGGCCGAGTTCTCCGACACCGCCGCGGCCTGGGCCCTGGAGGTGGGCGCCGATGAGTACCTGCTCCCCCCCTTCGAGCCCCGGGAGGTCCTGGCCCGGGTGGCCGTGGTCCTCCGCCTGCAATATGACCGGCGCCTCCTCCTGGCCTCCCACGAGGAGTTCTCCCGCATCTTTCAGGAAACATCCCATCCCCTCTTCTTCTGCGACCGCTGGGGCACGGTCTGCAATCTCAATCCCGCCTTGAGGCGCCTCCTGGGCTATCCGGGCAAACGGGGGACCCCGGTCTCCGTGCCTCTCGAGGAGTTACTCTATGCCTCCGAGGATCGGGAGCGCTTCCGGCGGGTTCTCACCCAACCTGACGCCGGCGATAACGTCAAGCTTCACCTGGTCAACCGGGAGGGTCAGCCGGTAACGGTGTTGATCAACGACCTGGCCCTGAAGGGGCGCCCCCAGGAAGTCGTGAGCTTCCAGGTCCAGCCGGTGGGCGCCCCCTCCCCTCTCAAGCGCGCCCTCCAGGGACTGGTGGACCACCTGCTTCCCAGCGCCCGGGATTACCTGGCCTTGCTCCAGATGACCCCCCTGTTGGGGGGCCGCTACGAAAAAATCAAAAAGCTGGGCCAGGGAAATTTCGGCGAGGTCTGGCTGGTGGTGGACACCGAGGCCCTGGGCCCGGAGCGCCGCTTCGTGGCCAAAATCCCCTTCCTCAAAGCCGCCAACCCCAAATTTCGCAAGGAAGCGGCCATCTGCCAGAAGCTCGACCCCCACCCCGGCGTCGCCCGGCTCATTGATACTTTGGAAGATGACGGTAAACTGGTCATCATCCAGGAATACGTCGAAGGGCTGACTCTGGGCGACATGCTCGATCAGGAGTTGCCCCGGCCTCTGGTGGAGCGCCTCATCCTGCAGCTCATCGAGGTGGTGGCCCATGCCCATAAGAACCGCGTCATGCACCGCGACATCAAGCCCAACAACATCATCATCCAGCCCAACGGCAATCTGAAGCTCCTCGATTTCGGCGCCGCCAAGATGCTGGGGGAAAAGGAGATCAGCGCCACCATGGTGGGGTCCCGCCCCTTCATGGCGCCGGAGCAGATCATGGGCCAGAGCGAACGCCGCAGCGACATCTGGGCCATCGGCGTCCTCATGTATCTCCTCTACACCGGCGAGCTCCCCTTTTACAGCGAAGTCGAGAAGCTGCTCATCGACCAGATCCTGGAGCAGGAGCCCCTGCCTCCCCGGGAGGAGAACCCCGAGATCCCCCCGGCCCTGGAGGCCATTATCCTCAAGTGTCTCAAGAAAAAGCTCGAAGAGCGCTACCCCAGCGCCGTGGCCCTCCGGGATGATCTCTTGCGCCGGTTCCCCCACTACGGCACCCAGACCGGGAGGTGGCCATGGATCCACTGACCCACCTGGCCACCGGGCTCATCTGCTCCCAACTCTTGCCCGCGCCGTCCCGGTGGTGGGCCGCCCTCGCCGCCGCCATCTTCTCGGTCTTGCCGGACGTGGATTACTTTTTCATCTTTTGGAACCGGCTCTCTTTTATCCGCTATCATCGCGGCTTCACCCACTCCCTGGTGGCCCTGCCGCTCTTCGCCCTGGCCGTGGCGCTGGTGGGCCGGTTCCTGGGCGGCCCCCGCTGGTTCAAGCCCCTGCTCATCCTGGGACTGGTGGTCCTGGCCTCGCACCTGCTCCTCGACCTGGCCACTTCCTACGGCACTCAGCTCCTCAGCCCCTTTTCCCGGCGGCGCTTGTCCCTGGACTGGATCTTTATCATCGACCCCTATTTTACCGCCCTCCTCGTGGTGGGGGCCATCGCCGCCCTGGCCTTGCCCCTCTGGGGCCCCCATATCGGAGCCGGGTTTCTGGCCACGGCCGGACTCTATCTGCTAATCTGCGCTTCTTACCACCATCAGGCCCTTGATCTGGCCCGCCGGGTATTGCCGGACGTCAATCCCGGGGCCCAAACCGTGGCCGCCCTGCCCCAACCCTTTTCCTGTCGCCGCTGGCAGCTCATCGCCGCCGGCCCGGCCGAAATTCAGCAGGCCTTTGTCCAGCTCCCCTTTGCGGCCGCCCTGGGGCTGGGTCCCGGAGGCGAGAAGGCCGCGGTGGTCGCCGTCGCTCACAGTCTCAATTGCCCGGCGTCGGCCGTTCCTTACCAGGCCCCCGGTCAACTGACCGTTCACACCTGGAAACCGGTCCCGACCGCCACCCTCTCTTCGCCCGAGGCTGAGGCCATCCTGGCCAGCTTCCTGGAGTTCGCTCGATTTCCCCTGCTCTGCCGGGCCGGGTCTCAGGGCGGCGATCAGCTCCTGGAGTGGCTGGACCTGCGCTTTTCCGTCCCCGGCCGGGCCTTCCCCTTCGTCCTGCAACTCCGCCTGGACGCCCACGGCCGCCTCCAACACTGGCTCATCGGCCGCCGCGGCTGATACCGTAGGGCGGGCGTCCCGCCCGCCGGTGCTGCGTAAAACGCATCCTACGAAAGACTTCGCCTCTGGTTCCCAAATTGAATTTGGGAACCCAAATATAACCCAAGCTTCGCTTGGGGGCCGATCCGATGCCAGGCAAAGTTTTGCGGGCAATAGCGTAAGCCAAGCTTGGCAACGAGATGAAGGGATGTTGAGCTTCACTGACTGCTCACTGCTCACTGCTCACTGCTTACTCCTAACGAACGAGGTTTCCCATGACCAATCTCTTTGCTCCGATTCCCCCCGAGATCACCGCGGAAATCTTTCAGGTTCTCCTCTCCACCCCTCATTTCCGCCTGGAGCGCATCGTCTCCGCCGGCCAGTCCACCCCCGCCGGGGAGTGGTACGACCAGGACACCCACGAGTGGGTGGCCCTCCTGACCGGCAGCGCTGGCCTGCGCTTCGAGGATGAAGCCGAGCCCCGGGTGCTCTCCCCGGGAGACTATCTCCTCATCCCGGCCCACCGCCGCCACCGGGTCGAATGGACCGACCCCGAGGCGCCCACCGTCTGGCTGGCCCTGCATTACCCGACGTAAAGGCTGCCCCGAAAATCCTCCGCCCTCCGAACCCTCGTGCCCTTAAATCCTGCCCCGCGGTTCACCCATAACTTATGAAAAGACGCAAAGTTCCTGCTCAGCGAACCCCAACCTTGAACCTTGAACTTTGAACTTTTCAGAGCCTCTTACGGTAAATTAACCCAATAATAACGCTGTCTTAATGCGGTTGTTCTATAAAGGGGTTGGTTCGGGTTTTCTCCGGCCCGGACTAACCTGCATAACCTCTCCTTTCCTACCACCCCACCCGAGGCAGGCCTTTTCGGCCTGCCTTGCCTTTTTGCCCGGCTTCCCTTATGGTATTTCCTGTCCCCCAACTTCCCCCGAGGCTCACCCGGAAGAAACGGATACGGCAGCAATCCTTTGCCTCAAGGGGCGCGACATGGTGCGGCGCCGCCGCCTGACTGTGCTGTTCCGGCTCGTGCTGGCCGGAGCCGCCTTGAACCCCACCGGAGGACTGAGCCGCCAGGCACCCATGGACCACCTCGACCTCACGGCCATGGCCGCACTCACCCTGGGCCTGGTTAATTTTATCCGCCGGCAAGGCCCCTATGCCGAAAATTCCGGGGAAGCCCCTGCGCCAGGCACCTGGGTGTGATAAAATATTATAAAGTTGAGGGGAGGACCGGGGTGAAAACAGTAGCCAGTTGTCAGAATGAAAACCTCTGACTACTGACAACTGGGAACTGGCAACTGCTTTTTTCCGCCCCCTCCCTCAGCAAATTAACGATTGAGGTACTGACCGGCATGGCCCAGAAAAAATTTTCCGGCAAGATTCAAGGGGAACCCTGGGAGGCCCTGGCCAAAGGCCCCCGGGAGGCGCTGGCCGCCATCTGGAACGACTACCTGGCCGAAGTCCTGCAAGTCTCCCCCAAGAGCGAACGCTACAAGATCTTGCGGCGTCAGATCGAGGCCGCCGCGGGGTTCAAAGAGGTCTATGACAACTGGAACACCCTGCCTCCCGAGTCCCGAGCCGTCGCCTGGCGCCGCCTCATGACCGCCAGCCGCAACCAGCTCCTGGAGCAGGGCGAGAGCTGCGTGCGCTGCGGCGAATGCTGCGAGATCGGCAGCCCTACCCTGCTCAGTGGCGACCTCGGGCTCTTTCAGCGGGAAGTCCTGGGCTGGGACGACGTTTATACCCTGAGAGCCGGAGAGAAAGCGACCAACCGGGAGGGAGAGGTGACCGCCCTGAAGGAGGAGCGGCTGAAGGTCCGGGAAGTCCCGGGCAGCCGCCAATGCTGGTTCTACCTGGCGGCTAACCGGACCTGCCGGATTTATGCCGACCGGCCGGAGCAGTGCCGCCGCCAGCAGTGCTGGGGCGAGCCCCCGCCCCCAGCCGGGTCCGAAGAACTCTTACAGCGCCGCCATCTGTTCGTGGCCGTGCCCGAGGTCTGGGATTTGATCCAGGAACATCAGGCCCGCTGTGATTGCACTCAGGTGGCCCGCCGCCTGGCCCAGGTGGGGGCCGGTGATGACACCGCTGGCGACGCCCTGTTCGAGGCCCTGCACTTCGACCACTACCTGCGCCGGATGCTCATCGACGACTGGGGCCTGACACCCGGGGCCACCGAATTTATCCTGGGCCGCCCCCTGAGTGAATTCCTGGAGACCCTCGGCCTCAACGCCACCCTCACCCCGGAGGGGGTCTTCTCCCTGTCACCGCGCCAGGAACCGCCATGAGGTGCGGCCGGAAAGGCTGAGGCACGCGGCCCGGCTCCTGTCCATCTGCCTGACTCGGCTATTCACCATTAATCCCACTGGTTAGGAAACTATCATGATCGAGGACCTGATTACGAAAAACCGCAGTTGCCGGCGTTTCCTGCAACATGAGGCGGTCCCGGTGGACACCCTGAGGGGGTTGGTGAACCTGGCCCGCCTCTCAGCCTCCGCCGCCAATCTCCAACCCCTCAAGTACATTCTCTCCAACGAGCCCCAGAAGAACGAGCTTATCTTTTCATGCCTGGCCTGGGCCGCCTACCTCAAGGATTGGCCCGGCCCCTCGGAAGGAGAGCGGCCGCCCGCCTACATCATCATGGTGGGCGATTACCACATCGCCAAGAACTTCGGCACCGACATGGGGATCGCGGCCCAAAGCATCCTCCTGGGCGCCCGGGAGCAGAGCCTGGCCGGGTGCATGATCGGCTCCATCAACAAAGAGCTGCTCCAGGAGATGTTCCATCTCCCCAAACGGTTTGAGATCCTCCTGGTCATTGCTGTGGGCCAACCCAAGGAGACCGCGGTCCTGGAGGAAATGAAACCCGGGGACGGCATCCAGTACTGGCGGGATGAGCACGGTGTCCACCACGTGCCCAAGCGGCCGCTGGATGACCTCATTCTCGGCGAATAAGCTTCCCGTGGCCCCACCGGGTCCGGTTATCCGGCCCGGCCGGGGCCGTTCCCGGCTGCCGGTCCACCTCACTTCCCGGGGTGTTGCTCCGGCCCGAAGAACTTGAGATACTTGCCGTAGCCGGCTTTTTCCAGATTTTCTTTGGGGATGAACCGCAGCGCCGCGGAGTTCATGCAGTACCTGAGACCCGTGGGCGCCGGGCCATCGGGAAAGACGTGCCCCAGGTGGGAATTGCCGTGCTTGCTTCGCACCTCGGTGCGCGTCGAAAACAGTTTGTGGTCTTCCCGCTCCACGATGTTTCCCGGCTCCAGGGGCTTGGTAAAACTCGGCCAGCCGGTCCCTGAATCGTACTTGTCCGTGGAAATAAACAAGGGCTCCCCCGAGACGATATCCACGTAGATGCCTGCCTTTTTATTGTCCCAGTATTCGTTCTGAAACGCCGGTTCCGTGCCTTCCTGCTGGGTCACCTGATATTGGCGCGGCGTCAGCTTCTGGCGCAGCGCCGCATCATCCGGCTTGGTATATTTCGGGTCGCCGGGGGGGTCCGCGGCGGCGGCTTTGCCCACGCCCCAGACCTTCTGGATAAATTGATCCCGGCCGGAATTCCACCGGTAGTATTTGTACTTCACCGGGTGGGTCTGGTAGTATTCCTGGTGATAGTCCTCCGCCCGGTAAAATTTCGTCAGTGGCAAAATCTCGGTCACAATGGGTTTGGAGAAGCGTTTTGATTGGGCCAGGGCCTGCTTGGATTCCTCCGCCAGCCGCTTCTGCTCGGCATCCTGATAAAAAATGACGCTGCGGTACTGGGGCCCCCGATCCACGAATTGCCCTCCCGCGTCAGTGGGGTCCACGTGACGCCAGAAATAGTCCAGCAGTTGCGGGTAAGAGATCTTGGCCGGGTCATAGATCACCTGCACCGCCTCCACGTGCCCTTTTTGGGCGTAATCTTCATAGGTGGGATTATCGCCCCGGCCGCCGGTATATCCCGAGACCGCCTCGATCACCCCCGGGAGTTTTTCAAAATCCGCTTCCACGCACCAAAAACAGCCGCCGGCCAACGTGGCGGTTTTAAAGGTTTTTTCCGTTTCAGGCATGGTAGCACCCCGTCCTGATTTTTCTTTAGGTAGGTTGTCGGTAAAACCGGCGGCCAAAAGCGCAACGGCCACCAGCAGCATGAGCCTGAACCAGTTTTTCATAATTTTAAGGCCTCGTTTATCTGGCGATGTGCCTGAACTTAGACTTTATTATGTTAAGGATAATCTTGCCGGAATCAAGGTCTGCTGCGGACCGGAATAATCGCGGCGGGACTCCCGATATTGAGGGGAAAGAACGATCAGGGCCCCAGGGCTTGTAAGGCAAAATCCAAAAAAACCGCGGCGCCTGAAGCACCGCGGTTCGTGGTCGATCGCAAAAATGATTCCCTCTCGGACGGTTATTCCTTCTTGCCGGGTTCGCCCTCTTCGGGGGCGGCTTCCTCTTCGGCCGGGGCCTCCTCCACCACCTTCTCTTCCCTGGTGGCGGTGGCCACCACGATCGTCTCGGCGGGATCGTCCAGGATTTTCACTTTGTCCGAAATGGTGACGTCGCGCACGTGGATGGCTGCGCCGATCTCACCCAGCCCCGAAATGTCTATCACCACCCGCTGCGGCAGGTCCTGCGGCATACACTCGATCTCCAGTTCATTCAGAACCGTGACGATAACCGCGTTGAACGCCTTGACCGCTGGAGCCGTGCCCGTCAGTTCAATGCCCACCTGGGTGGTGACCTTCTCGGTCATCGAGATGACCTGAAAGTCCACGTGCAGCAGGCGATTCTTGAGATAGTCTCTTTGTTTCTCGCGCACCAGGGCCGGGTACTCCTGGCCGTCCAGATCGATCATCACCAGGCTGGACGAGGTCAGGTGGGACAGCCTCAGCGTCGCCTCATGGGCCTCCAGCATGATCGGGGTCGACTCGATGCGGTGCCCGTACAGCACGGCCGGGAGCTTCCCGGCCCGGCGCAGGGCGCCCACTTTTTTACCCAGCGCCTCACGCTTGCTCGCCTTCAGAACAACTTTCTGCATGGTAACTCACTCCTCGAGCGCCTTTCACCCCACGGACCGCAACCGGCTCAGTCCGCCGGATTATCCTCGCTCTCTGCTAAGGTTGGTTCTGTAGAGACCAAATGCCGGAACATCTCTGGACAGAATCGTGGACTCCGGCCCACCGCCTGACCCGGTCAAAGACCTTGGCCCGGCGCCTTTGCCCCGAACCCGGATCAGCGTTGCTGCCGGCTAATTGGCTGACTTCATTGTTTAAAAGAAGTATTTTACCAGTAACCCATCGAACGGTCAAGGCATGGGGTCTCTTTTCATGGCTCGGCCCCGGGAAATGCGCCCCGCCATTTGCCCCACCCCGGGTGAATTGCAGATCCGCACGCTTATTCCGGCCCTCCCAGACAGCCCAGCAGCCGGTCCCAGAGCCGGTCTCGGCCTTCCCGGGTCAGGGCCGAATACCAGATGACCTCGCCGGGGTCAACCCCCAGGCGCGTCAGAGCTTCGCCAAAGAGTTTGAGCTGGCGGCTCCGCTCCCCCCGCTTCAATTTGTCGGCCTTGGTCAGGACCGGGATCACCCGGCGCCCCTGTTCCCTGAGAAATTCCCAGAGGAATAACTCCTCCGAGGCCGGAACCCTTCGGCCATCCTGGAGAAAGACTACCGCGGCCAAAGACTCCCGCTGCGCCAGGTACGCCAGCACCAGCGGCCCCCAACTCGCCTTGACGTCCTTTGCCACCGCGGCATAGCCGAAGCCCGGCAGGTCCACAAAATTCCAGCGCTGGTTGATCAGGAAAAAATTCAGGGCCCGGGTGCAGCCCGGCCGGGAACTGGTGCGCACCAGTTTCTTGCGCCCCAGCAGGCTGTTGATCAGGGAGGATTTTCCCACGTTGGAGCGCCCCAGAA
Organism: Desulfobaccales bacterium; assembly: GCA_052139855.1. Lineage (GTDB taxonomy): Bacteria > Desulfobacterota > Desulfobaccia > Desulfobaccales > 0-14-0-80-60-11 > 0-14-0-80-60-11. The sequence goes on along the minus strand of JBKQVS010000013.1, from coordinate 17,239 downwards.
ACGCCACTTCGGGCAGCTCCCCCGGGGGACACTGGTCGACCCGATGCACGCTGAGGCTGTACTCCGCCGAGAGGATCTTGGGAATAGTCATAGTCGTGAATCCTCGGCCGCTAGTGCCGGAGTGTGCGCCATTATAACCCGGCCGGCCCGATAATTCCATGCTCCGCCCCATTATCCGCCTCCGGCGCCGCGCCCCCGCCCCACCGTTGCCGTCCCTGTTCTCCTGCCATATCTGCCATAAGGGTTGACGGGCCGTGCTTTTCCGGGTTAAGGTAAAAGCATGGACCGAAACGGGAAGAGAGCCTTGGCCTGGGGCTTATGGTTTAATTTCTGGCTGGGACTGCTCACCCTGTACGCCGGTTTGCTGGTCATTTTCTGGTCCTATTTCGGCAAGGACAGCCCCATGATCCACCGCGCCTGTCGGTGGTGGGGGCAAAACCTCCTCAGGGTCGCCCACTGCCCGGTCCGGGTGGAGGGCCTGGAGCACCTGAAACCGGGACAGCCCTATGTCTTTGCCGCCAATCACCGCTCCAACTTCGACATCTTTGCCCTGGTTGCGGTCCTGCCGGGCCGGTTTCTCTGGGTTGCCAAAAAATCGCTCTTTGAGGTCCCGGTCTTAGGCCAGGCCCTGAGCCGCATGGGCTCTATCTCCGTGGACCGGAATAACCTCCGCTCCGCCGTCCAGAGCCTCGACCGGGCCACCGCCATCGTCAAACGCGGCGTCTCCCTGCTCATCTTTCCCGAAGGCACCCGGGCCATGTCCCGGGAACTCCTCCCCTTCAAGAAAGGCGTGTTCATTATGGCCATCAAGGCCGGGCAGCCCATTGTCCCGGTGAGCATCAGCGGCACCCGCTTTATCCAGCCCCGGGGAACCATCCGGATGCAACCCGGGCCTATCAAAGTGGTCATATCTCCCCCCATCGCGCCGCACACCTTTCACCGCAAAGAGGAACTCATGGACGCAGTGCGCCAGGCCATCGACGCCCACTACGACCCCGACTTTCCCTATGGCCCCTGACACCCCGAACTCTGACTGGGTTGACCTGACCTTCCTGGGCGGGCTGGGGGAAATCGGCCTCAACCTCATGACCCTCGAGACCGACGACTGCCTGGTGGTGGTGGACGCCGGCCTCATGTTCCCCGAGGACCAGATGCTGGGGATCGACATCGTCATCCCCGATTTCTCCTACCTCAGGGAGCGCCGGGACAAAATCGCCGCCGTGGTTCTCACCCACGGCCACGAAGACCACATCGGCGCGGTGCCCTTCCTGCTCAAGGAAATCCCCGTGCCGGTCTATGGCACTCCCCTGACCCTGGCCCTGCTCAAGGAAAAGCTCCGGGAACACGGCCTCCTGGCCGACGCCGACCTGCGGGAGATCAGCCCCGGCACCCCCCTGACCCTCGGTCCCTTCGAATTCGAATTCATCCGGGTCTGCCATTCCATCGTCGACGGCGTCGGCTTCGTGGTGCGCACCCCCCAGGGTCTCCTGGTCCATTCCGGCGATTTCAAGATCGACCAGACTCCGGTGTCCGGCGGCGCCATGGACCTGAACCGCTTCGCGCACTACGGCGAAGCCGGCGTCCTGGCCCTGATGTCCGACTCCACCAACGCCGAGCGGCCCGGCTACACCCTGTCCGAGCGCGACATCGGCATCACCCTGGAAGGCCTCATCCGCGAGGCCGCCGGCCGGGTCATCATCGCGGTCTTTGCTTCCCATATCCACCGGATGCAGCAGATCATCGACATCGCCGCCAAGTTCGGGCGCCAGGTGCTGTTCAACGGCAAGTCCATGGTGACCAACACCCGCCTGGCCAAGGAACTGGGCTACCTGAACGTTCCCAACGGCCTGGAGATCACCGTGGGGGACCTGGAGCGCTTACCCCCTTCCCGGACCATCATCGTCACCACCGGCAGCCAGGGAGAGCCCCTGAGCGCCCTGGCCCGCATCGCCATGGAAGCCCACAAGCAGATCCACATCCAGGCCGGCGACCTGGTGATCCTCTCCTCCAAGTTCATCCCCGGCAACGAACGGGCCATCACCACGGTGATCAACAACCTCTACCGCCTGGGGGCCGAAGTGGTCTACCAGGAGGTGGCGGCCATCCACGTCTCCGGGCACGCCTCCCAGGAGGAGCTGAAGCTCTTGCTCAACCTCACCCGGCCCCGCTACTTCATCCCCATCCACGGGGAGATGCGCCACCTCATCAAGCACTCCCGTCTGGCCCGGGCCATGGGGGTTGCCGAAGACGGCATCCTCCTGGCCACCGACGGCCACCAGGTCCGCTTCGACTCCCAGGGCGCCGCCCTTAAAGACCGGGTGGACACGGGCCGGGTCTTCGTGGACGGCAAAGGCGTGGGGGACGTCAGCCGCATCGTCCTCCGGGACCGCCGCCACCTGGCCGCCGACGGCCTGGTCATCGCGGTGGCCGCGGTGGACCCGGTGGCCGGCAAGATCATTACCGAGCCGGACCTCATTACCCGGGGCTTCACCCTCGAAGCAGAGCAGGCCCCCCTCCTGGACCAGGCCCGCAAGATCTTTCAGGAGATTCTCTTGAAGGCCCTGACCGAACCCACCCAGGACTGGCTCGAGGTCCAAACCCAGGTATCCAAAGCCCTGCGCAAACTCTTCTTCAAACTCCTGGAGCGCCGCCCCATGATCCTGCCGCTGATCTTGACGCTCTGAACCGCGCTTCTTCCGGGCCGCCTGCGGCAGTCAACCCGGGCGGAAAACCCGCCCGAAGCCCCCGAATTTGCCGGTTTTCCCCGGAAACCTTGACTTTCCGCAATCGATCTCTATACTAATAATTGTTATGAAAAGGACCGCAGCATCTAGTTACCTGATCCTGGCCGTCATCGCTTGTGCGGTTCTTTTCCTGCCGTTGGGCAGTCTTGGCGCAGTCGTGGCCCAACCGGTAAATTGCCCCCATTGTCATCCAGCCGGTGCCGGCATTGTCTCCGGCCATTCGTGCTGTCCCTCTGGCATGCCCGGCCACTGCGGTGCCTCCGGCCAGGGCGGCATGAACTCTTGCCGCTGCAGCTCCGGTGGCCAGGCCCTCATCTCCGCCCCCACTTCCGGCGCCACCACCTGGCAAGTCTCCTCCTATGCCCTTGCCATGGTCACCATATCGGTCAAACTCTTTCCCCCCAACATTTTCCATCCTCCCGAACTGAGTTCCTGTTCGATCTAAGTCACACCTCATCGTCCCGATTCTTTTGGTTTCAGGGCTGCAGCTCATGGTGCGCTTTGCCTCCGGCCGGTGCCCCCTATCCTGGATTAGCCGGGGGCTGACTCCCAGCTTCCCTGGATCAGGGAAGAACGGGGAGTCACTCCGGAAAAGAGCCCCGGTGGGAACTAACCGGAAAGTCAGGGAACCTTATGTAAAAGGCGCCTGAGTCAATGAGCTCAAATGCTGAAAATGTCGAAGGCGCCTTTTGTAAACTTGTACAAAAGCTTAATGTGTGCTTAAAATTCCGCATATTCTAGAAGAGGCAGAAGGGGAGATGGCTAAGCAACCGCGACCTTTCCGAACCACCCTGTTTTTGGTCCTGTGTCTGATCGGGACCTTAGGCTTGTCCACGCCATTGCGGGCTCAGAGCAACGTCAACCTGCCGCCGGATTTGCAGGCCCTCATCGCTGAGTCCCTCCAGGCCAATCCGGAAATCAAACAGAAGTCCCAATTAAAAACCGCGGCTGAGGAAGCCGTCCGGCCCGCCGGGGCCCTGGACAACCCCCAGGCGGGCTTCGCCCTCCTGAACATACCCACCGACACCTGGAGCTTCGCCCAGGAGCCTATGACCCAGAAGGCCTTCAGCCTGTCCCAAAAGATTCCCTTCCCCGGCAAGCGCCGCCTCCGGTCCGAAGTGGCCGAAGAGCAGGCCCGCTCCGATGACCTGGCCTACAAGGATAAAATGAACGAAATCCGGGCCATGGTAATCCAGCGGTATTGGAGCCTGGCCCTGGCCTACAGCGGCTACGATATCACCGACCGCAACAAGCAGTTCTGGGAACAGGTGGTGCAGGTGGCGGAAACCCGCTACAGCGTGGGCCAGGCCCGGCAGCCGGATGTCCTCCAGGCCCAGGTGGAACTGGGGAATTACCTCAACCGCTTGCTTCAGTGGCGCCAGCGCCAGGAGTCGTTCGTGGCCGACCTCAACGCCCTGCGCTCCCAACCGCCCCAGACCCCCCTGGCCAAACCCTCCGCCCTGAAAGCCAGGCCCTTGAACCTCAAGCTGGCCGACCTCCTGGCCCAGGCAAAATCTCGGCCTCAGCTGGAGGCCTTTAAAGCCCTTATCACCCGCCAGGAAAAGGCGGTGGCGCTGGCCCGCAAAGACTATTACCCCGACCTCACCATCGGGGTGGGCTACGGTTTAAGGGAGAAGTTGGACCCCCCGGTGAACAAGAACCAGGCGGATTTTTTCACCACCACCTTCATGTTGGATATCCCCATCTGGCGTGGCTCCAAGATCGAGCCCAAAATCCGCGAGCAGTTGGAGCGGAAGGGCGCGGCCCAAGAGGCCTATAATGCTTTTTGGGACCGCCTGGGGGCCGCGGTCAAGGACCGTTACGTCAAGCTGCAGCGGCTGGACCAGCAGATCACCCTCTACGACCGGGGTATCATCCCCCAGGCCCGCCAGGCCGCCTCCGCCTCCCTGGCCGACTACTCCGTGGGCCTGCTGGATTTCGCCCGGATGTATCAGAACCAGATCGCCGCCTTTAACGCCGAGCTGGCCCTCCAGGAATTTCTCAAGGATTTTGAAGAAAACTGGGCCGAATTGGAGTGGCTGGTGGGCGCTGAATTACCACGTTCGGCCGGAGGAACCAAATGACTCCTGCGTCTCGAGGCAAAGGCTGGTGGGGGTTGGGACTCGTTCTCATCCTGGGAATTTTGGGCGTGCTCTATCTGACCGGGGTGGTGCAGCTGAACCTGGGCGCCGCCAAACCCAAAGCCCTCTGCTACGTCTCACCCAAAAACCCCAATTTCATCAAGGAGGCCCCTGGCAAGGACCCGGAAGGCAACACCCTGGTTCCGGTTTACGCCACCCCGGCCTCAGGCCCGCCCCCCGCCGCGGTCCCGGCCGCCAAGCCGGAAGACAAGACCAAGTATTGGCACTGTCCCATGCATCCGGAAATCATCGAGACCCACCCCGGCAAATGCCCCAAATGCGGCATGGACCTGGTGCCGTTTACGCCCAAGGAGGCCCCGGCCCCCGCGGCCAAAACCGAGCGCAAGATCAAGTACTGGGTCGATCCCATGAATCCGAACTTTGTCCGGGACAAACCCGGCAAGGCCCCCTGCGGCATGGACCTGGTGCCGGTCTATGAAGAAGCCGGCGAAGAAACCCCTGGCACCATCAAGATTTCCCCCACCACCGTCCAGTCCATGGGAGTGCGGACCGCCAAGGTGGAAGTGCGGCCCCTCTCCCGGCTCACCCTGGCCGTGGGCATGGTCACCTTCAACGAGCGCAACCTGGCAGTCCTCAACACCAAGGTCGACGGCTGGGTCGACCGCCTCTACGTCAACGCCACCGGCGACCCGGTGCGCCGGGGCCAAACCCTTCTCAGCATCTACAGCCCCGAGTTGGTGAGCGCCCAGGAAGAATATCTCCTGGCCGTGCGCAACCTCAAGGCCATGCAGAACAGCCCGGTGAAGGAGATGGCCGATGGCGCCCGCCGCCTGGCCGAAGCCGCCCGCCGCCGCCTGGCCTATTTCGACATCAGCCCCGCCCAGATCAACGCCCTGGAGCGCACCGGCCAGGTCAAGAAACACCTGGCCCTCACCTCCCCGGCCAGCGGCATCGTCACCAAGCGCATGGTGACCCAGGGCATGTTCGTCAAGGCCGGCATGCCGCTCCTCGAGGTCGCCGACCTCTCCACGGTTTGGGTGGACACCGACATCTACCAGTACGAACTGCCCTGGATCAAGGTGGGCCAACCCGTCACCATGACCCTGGACTATCTGCCCGGCGAGACCTTCCAGGGCAAAATCGATTATCTCTACCCCTACCTCAAGGAAGCCACCCGCACCGCCAAAGTGCGCCTGCGCTTTCCCAACCCCGGGCTCAAGCTCAAGCCCGAGATGTTCGCCCAGGTCAAAATCGAATCCCCCGTGACCCACAACGCCGTGGTGGTGCCCGCCGACGCCGTGATCGACACCGGCCTCAAGCAGCACGTCTTCATCGCCCTGGGCCAGGGCCGCTTCGAGCCCCGGGAGGTCAAACTGGGGGTGCTGGGCGATGACGGCCAACGGGAGGTGCTATCCGGCCTCAAAGGCGGCGAAGACGTGGTCACCTCGGCCCAATTTATGCTGGATTCCGAATCCCGCTTCCGGGAAGCGGTCCAGATGATGATGCCGGGCCTGGAGACGGGGGCCAAAACTGAGGCCGAAAAGCCGATCGCACCAGGGATGAAGATGGAAGAGAAGCCGCCGGCCGCACCGGCGCCGGCCCCCATGCCCCCCGGGCATAAACACTAAAGGTGCCCTGAACCCATGATTGCCCGGATCATCGATTTCGTCGCCAAGAACCGCTTCCTGGTGGTGCTGGTCACCTGCCTGGTCACCGCCTGGGCTCTCTTCGCCACCTACAACCTGGCGGTGGACGCCATCCCCGACCTCTCCGACGTCCAGGTCATCGTCCTCACCGACTATCCCGGCCAGGCCCCCCAGGTGGTGGAGGACCAGGTCACCTATCCCCTCACCACCGCCATGCTGGCCGTACCCAAGGCCAAGGTGGTGCGCGGCTATTCCATGTTCGGCGAATCCCTGGTCTACATCGTCTTTGAGGACGGCACCGATATCTACTGGGCCCGCACCCGGGTGCTGGAATACCTCAATTTCGTCCGGGGCAAGCTCCCCAAGGAAGTCAGCCCGGCCCTGGGCCCCGACGCCACCGGGGTGGGTTGGGTCTATGAATACATGGTGCAGGATCCCACCGGCAAACATGATCTGGCCCAACTGCGCAGCATCCAGGACTGGTACCTGCGCTATCAACTGCAAACCGTGCCCGGCGTCTCGGAAGTGGCCGGCGTCGGCGGCTTCGTCAAGCAATACCAGGTAGTGGTGGACCCCAACACCCTGGCCTCCTACGGCATCCCCCTGTCCAAGGTCAAGGACGCCATCATGCGCTCCAATAACGACGTGGGCGGCCGGGTCATCGAGAACGCCGAAACCGAATACATGGTTCGGGGCCTGGGCTACATCAAGACTATCCAGGACGTCCAAAATATCGTGGTGGCCGCGGACCCCAAAGGCACCCCGGTGATGATCAAGGATATCGGCAGCGTGCGCCTGGGGCCCGAGTTGCGCCGGGGCGTGGCCGAGGCCAACGGCCAGGGCGAGGTCGTCGGCGGCATTGTCATCGCCCGCTTCGGGGAGAATGCCCGGGCGGTCATCGACGGGGTCAAAGCGAAGTTAGACGAACTGAAATCGGGCCTGCCGCCGGGTGTGATCATCACCCCGGCCTACGACCGCTCCAACCTAATTAACCGGGCCGTGGAAAACCTGACCCACAAACTCATCGAAGAAATGATCGTGGTGGCCCTGGTCTGCGTCCTCTTCCTGCTCCACTTTCGCAGTTCCCTGGTGGCCATCGTCACCCTGCCCCTGGGGGTCCTGATCTCCCTGGCCATCATGTACGAAGCCGGCATCAGCGCCAACATCATGAGCCTGGGGGGCATCGCCCTGGCCATCGGGGTGATGGTGGACGCCGCGGTCATCATGATCGAAAACGCCCACAAGCACATCGAGCACGCCCCGCCCGACGCCCCCCGGGGTCCCCTGATTCTGGATGCGGCCAAGGAAGTGGGGCCCTCCCTCTTCTTCTCGCTCTTGGTGATCACCGTCTCCTTCCTGCCCATCTTCGCCCTGGGCGCCGAGAGCGGCCGTCTCTTCAAGCCCCTGGCCTACACCAAGACCTTTGCCATGGCCGGCGCCTCGCTCTTGGCCATCACCCTGGTGCCCATCATGATGCTGGCCTTCCTCCGGGGCAAGATCCCGGCGGAATCCAAAAACCCCATCAACCGCGTGGCTCAGGCCGTCTATCATCCGCTCCTTGAGGGGGTGCTGCGGTTTCCCAAGCTCGCCATCTGCGCCGCGGTTGTCCTGGTGGCTATCACGGTGATCCCCTTCTCCAAGCTGGGCTCCGAATTCATGCCGCCCATCAATGAAGGCGACCTGCTGTACATGCCCACCACCATGCCGGGCATCTCCATCACCGAAGCGAAAAATATCCTCCAGCAGACGGACCGCATCATCCGCACCTTCCCGGAGGTGGAAAACGTCTTCGGCAAGGCCGGCCGGGCCGAAACCGCCACCGACCCCGCGCCGCTGAGCATGATCGAGACCACCATCCGCCTCAAGGACCCCAAGTATTGGCGGCCGGGCCTGACCATGCCGGATCTCATCCGGCAGATGGATGACGCGGTGAAATTTCCGGGGCTCTCCAACTCCTGGGGCTATCCCATCAAGATTCGTATCGACATGCTCTCCACCGGCATCAAGACCCCCATCGGCCTGAAAATCACCGGGCCCGATCTCGATATGCTCAACACCCTCGGGACCCAGGCCGAAGCCCTTTTCAAGAGCATCCCCGAAACCGCCAGCGCCTTCGCCGAGCGCACCACCGGGGGGTATTACCTCGATTTCGACATTAAGCGGCGGGAAGCGGCCCGCTACGGCCTCACCGTGGGGGACGTCCAGGACGTCATCCTCACCGCCCTCGGGGGCATAAACCTCACCTACACCGTGGAGGGCCTGGAGCGCTACCCGGTGAACCTGCGCTATTTCCAGGATTTCCGGGAGAACCTCCCGGCCCTGCGCCGGGTGTTGATCCCCACCTCCACCGGAGCCCAGATTCCCATAGAGCAGGTGGCCGACCTCAAGATTCACCAGGGCCCCCCCATGATCTTCAGCGAAAACGCCCGGCGGGCCACCCTGATTTTCGTTGACATCCGGGACATCGACGTGGGCAGCTATATTAAAAAGGCCCAGGCGCTCATCGCCGACAAGCTCAAACTGCCTCCGGGCTATAGCTATTTCTGGAGCGGCCAGTTCGAATACATGGAGGCGGCCCGGAAGCGCCTGACCCTCATCATCCCCATCACCCTGGCCATCATCTTTTTCATCCTCTATATCAATACCCAATCCATCACCAAGGTCTGTATCGTGCTCCTGGCGGTACCCTTCTCCCTGGTGGGGGCCATTTGGCTCCTCTTTTTCTTGGGCTACAACATCAGCGTCGCGGTGGTCGTCGGGCTCATCGCCCTGGCGGGCCTGGACGCCGAAACCGGGGTGGTGATGCTCCTCTACCTCGACATCGCCTACCACCGGGCCCAAAAGGAAGGCCGGCTCCTCACCTACCGGGACACCGAAGACGCGGTCATGGAAGGCGCGGTGCAGCGCCTGCGGCCCAAACTCATGACCGTCATGGCCATCCTGGTGGGCCTGGCGCCCCTCATGTACGGCAGCGGCACCGGCTCCGAAGCCATGAAGCGCATCGCCGCCCCTATGGTGGGCGGCGTGATTACCTCTTTTCTCCTGGAACTCTTCGTCTACCCGTCCATCTATCTCTTGTGGAAATGGCACTTCGAAGTGAAGCAACAGCGGTTCCCGGACGCCTGAAACCAATCGGGCTCCCTTCTGGAAAGCCCCTGACTCCCTGGCGTCCGGAGCCGCGGTTTGGGACCGGAGCCCGAATTTTCCCGTCCCCCCTTGCGCCGCCCAAAAAAACGCCTAGCATATAAACGAGGAGGTAAAGACCCACATGAAAAAAACCACGGTATTTCTGGTGATATTCGTTGCCCTGGCCCTGGTCGGCCCGGCCCTGGCCCAACCCGGTGGCGGCGGTATGGGGATGGGCGGCGGCAAGGGTGGCGGCATGGGCGGCCGGCTCTACAACCCCCAGACCGTCACCACGGTGCAGGGGACGGTGGAAAAGCTGGAAGAATCACACATGGGCCAGGCCTTTCGGGAATTACTCCTCAAGACCGACCAGGGCAGCATCCTGGTGTACCTGGGTCCCGGCTGGTATCTGGACGAGCAAAAGTTCGCGGTCAAGGCCGGCGACGCGGTGGAAGCCACCGGTTCCAAGCTGACCCTGAACAACCAGCTTTCCCTCATCGCCCGGGAGGTCAAGGTGAACGGCGCCGCTCTGAAGTTGAGGGACGATCAGGGGCTGCCGTTGTGGCGCGGCAAGAGCCCCGGTGCCGGCAAGTGTCCCGCCATAGGTCCCGGCGCTGGCCAGGGCCAGGGTCCGGCTCCTAAATAAAGCTGGCGCCGCTGGCCCGGCAACGGGAAGAGTCTCTGAGCCGGATCATGGATGTCCTGGTCTGACCAGTAAGGAAGAAACCGATGACGAAGTGTGGTTTAAGAGGAGTTGGTCTGTGGCTGTTGCTTCCGGTGCTGCTCCTGGCCGGATGCACCGCCGGGGAAACCTATCGGGGCGCCGCGTCTGCTGATACCAACCTCAAGAGTATCCCGCCCGCCTTGCGCGACACCGACCCTTCCCTGCGTGATTGGTACTCCCCGCCCTATTTCAACCCTTACGAGATGCCCTAAACCCGGTCTCCGGGTGGGGCTGGGTCAGGGGGAAAAACTGGTTGAACCTTAAACCGTCAGCAGGGGCGAAAGATAGGTGCCTCCCTGCCTCAGGGTCTCAATCGCGCCCAGGAGTTCCTTTTCCACCTCATCTTTCAGGAGATAGCCCTCGGCCCCGGCCAACCTGGCCTGATTCACATATTCCCGGCGGTTGTGCATGGTCAGGATCAGCACCTTGATCTCCGGATGGCTCGACTTGATCAGCCGGGTCGCTTCGATGCCCGAAAGACGCGGCATGGAGATATCCAGGATAACCAGCTGGGGGGGGCTCTGCTTCAAGCAGGCCAGGAGTTCCAGCCCGTCTTCCAGCTCCCCCACCACTGCCCATTCCGATCTCTCGGCAATGATGGTCTTGACCCCTTGACGCACCAGGGGGTGGTCATCCACCAGAAAAATTCCATATGGTGACGCAGTGACGCCTCCCATCCTTTCCGCCTCGTCCTGTGGCTCCCGGAGAGTCGAAGGGTTCCTCTCGGGCCGGTGATGCCCGGACGGGAACGCCTGTCTCAGTCAGCCGTTGAGTTGAATATCTTACCCTACATACTTACTATTTCCCCCTAAACATGATATCGGTAGATATACTTATTTTCCCCAAAGGGAAGTAAGTAAACCTCTATCGGAAATTCCCTGAACCGGACCACGGGACGCCACCTCGCCCCATGCCAGGAAAGCCTCGCCATGCCAGCCTTGATCCCGAATAACTTAACCTAATAAAGCCTTTGATAAGCATATGTTGAAACAGTTTTTTTAAGTATTTATAGCTGTTTGTATCATAAGCCACCTAACCCGTTAACCCCGAGCCGCCTAATATCCCGGTCAGATACTTGGCCGGGTTTTTTATGCCATCATTTCACCCTCTTGACAGCCTGCCAGCTTTGTGCCAATGTGATTTATTATGAATGACCTCTCCAAACTTTTCATAATCTTCATAATTTAATCTTGATGAGGACAATACGTTGGAGAAAATACATATTATTTCACTTACATCAGCAATATTTCTATTTATTGGGATAATATTATTCAAATTAAAGGACTTAAAAACTAATTTAACGTATCTGACAACAATAATTGCTTATTGGATTATCGCAACAGTGATAATCCTTTTTGGATATATAATTGATGCTATAATTTGGATTGTTTTGCAAGGTGGCTTAGAAAAAGTTAATATAATATTTGGTCATGTATTAATGACTGAAATGATAAGAGTTATAATGGTAGCTTCCTTCCCTGCATTATTTATGTCTGTAATAACAATAAAGAAATGTGGATATATAAATAATTTTAATAAAATATTTATTAGCGCAGTTATGCTATTAATTGTGCCAGATATATTAATAATTATTACTGCAACCAATATTTTGCAAACAAATTTTGTATTCTATACGATCTTTAATGACTTTGTTGGAAGTGTTTTGTTGGGAATCATATTTTCATTTATAATAACCAAATTAAATATTGTTATATTTAAGGAAAAGGAAATAGATAAAACAAATATTAAATCTAATGCATTAGTTGCAATAACACTAACCATGTTTTTATCGATGATAATATATTTATTTTTTATCAACCAGTTCCCTTCTAAAACAATTATTAAAGTAACGGATTGGAGAATAGTTGAGATTTTCTATTACAATGAAAAAGGAAAAATAACAACAGAAATAATAAAACCAGATATAAAAAGCGATTTATCAAAATATCGTAATTATAAGATTTATGAGTTCCATATACATGGCCCGATTGGCAATATGGAAGTCAATTCGTTAAATTATAATCTAAAACAGAATGACAACATTATTATTAAAATGGGACGACTTAATATAGAAAAAAATAAAATAAATGAATTAGTTATTGATATAATTAGTAGATCAGTTAGCCTTAAAGACCAAATAATACCTATGACTATGTGGTCATCATTATCATCAAGCCAGCAGAACACGATTATTGCAGGTATTTTTGGTATAATAATAGCAATAATTGGTTTGATAAGAGCTATTTATGTAAAATTTCAAACAAATACTTAATATTATCATCTTTATCTGATAGAATCTCGGTTAGCTTGGAGCTTGACACCGGGGTGGACCACTGGGACGTTGACCCTATATTTACTTTAAATATTAACGTGTTACAGGTTATATCCGAAGACGGTAAATTTGATTCAATTAATCCCTGGTAACCTCCACACCACCGCCATGGCCATCCTGCCCCACGACCAGGCCGAGCCCGCCCTGGCGCTCGCCCTCTCCCTCGACATCCCCTTCTGGCCCCAACTGCCCCACCTGAGCTATTACGAAGACATGTATGTCCAGGCCGCCGAGCATTTCCCCGGCATCCTCCTCTTCCCCGAAGAAAACCGCCTCCGCTTCGATACCGCAAAATTCCTCGACGGCCTCCCCGAACTCCTGGAGCATTGGGACGACCTGGCCTATTTCGACATCTCGCCCCCCTATTCCGTGGTCTATCACCGCTTTCTCGAACTCGACTTCAGCGGCTACGTCGCCATTCGCGGCCAACTGGAAGGCCCCATCAGCTTCGGCTTAAAAATCCTCGATGAAAACGACCGGCCCCTCATCTTCAATGACGAGGTCCGCCCCACCCTCATGGACTTCATGGCCCGCCGGGTTCAATCCCAGCTCAACCGCCTCAAGGCCAAACACCCCCGGGCCTTTATGTTCATCGATGAGCCGGGGCTCCAGTTCATCTTCAGCTCCGTCTCCGGCTACCCCGACTCCCGGGCCAAGGAAGACCTGGACCGGTTCCTGGCCCAGATCGACCGCCCCCGGGGCATCCACCTCTGCGGCAATCCCGATTGGGAGTTCCTCCTCAAACGCGACCTCGACATCCTCTCCATGGACATCTACACCAACGCCGAAATCTTCCGGTGTTACGGCCCGGCCATCCGCCATTTCCTCGACCGCGGCGGCGTCCTGGCCTGGGGCCTGGTCCCCACCGGCTTCGAGGCCTTTACCCAGGAGTCCCAGGGCCACCTCATCGCCCAACTGGAGGCCGTCTGGACCGCCCTCGCCGCCGCCGGCATCGACCGCGACCGGCTCCTGGCCCAGAGTCTCCTCTCCCCCGCCACCTGCTGCCTCATCAACCCGGACCGCGAGAAAACCGTGGCCCAGGCTTACGCCTGGCTCCGGGACGTCTCCCGCCGCCTCCGGGATAAGTACCACCTGGAATGAGAGGAATTGGGACGGTGAACGCTCCCTGCAACCAACTTTTTAAGGCCGCCGCGCCTGGGCTTTGGGCCCGCCCGGAACGCCTGCAAAGTGGCAGGCTTTGCATCACGAGGCGCCATATGTGCCCCTCATTAACCGTGAACTTTGAACCTTGAACCTCGAACTTTGAACCTTGAACTTTGAACTTTGAACTCCCAACGCAGGATCACCCCCACCATGCCTGACCGCCAGACCCCGGCCATCGTCCTTACCGTGCGCCCCTACGGCGAAGCCGACCTCCTGGTCAACTTCCTCACCCCGGAGTACGGCCCCCTGACCGGCATCGCCAAGCACGCCAAAAACAGCCGCCGCCGCTTCCCCCACTGCCTGGAACCCCTCAGCCGCGTCGTCTTTTTCCTCTCCCCCCGCCCCGGCCGCGACCTCGAATTCCTCCAGAAGGGCGAACTGATCAAATCCTTCCCGTCCCTGCGCCGCGACCTCAAGCGCCTGGGCGCCGCCGCCCTCCTGGCCGAAGTCGCCGGCCTCCTGGCCGGCCCCCCCGAGGCCTATCAGGAGATCTTCGCCGCCCTCGAGGACGCCCTCACCCTCCTGGAGCAGGGCTCGCCCCCCGATTCCCTCCTCCCCGCCTTCCTGCTCCACCTCCTGGGCCTGGGGGGCTACCGGCCCCGCCTCCGCCACTGCGGCGTCTGCGGCGCCGAACCCGCCCCGCCCCTCCACTTCAGCCTCCCCCGGGGCGGCATCTTCTGCGGCCCCTGCCGCGCCCAGGCCCCCGGGCCCCTCCTCCCCCTCTCCCCCGGCGCCTGGAAACTCCTGCGCCTGGCCCAGGACCTGCCCCGGGACAAACTCTCCCGCCTGCGCTTCCCCCCCCAGCAGCGGGACCAGACCCTCACCCTGTTCAAGGCCTTTCTCCGCTACCACCTCGGCCGGGACCTCAAATCCTGGTCTTTCTGGGACAAAGTCAACCGCTCCCAGGTATAATAAGGGCGGATAAAACTCTTGGTCTATTCTCTTTTTAACTGATAACTGATAACCGTCTTTCAGGTGCCTATGATCGATACCATCCTCACTTCCCGCGCTGTCTCCCCCTTCCTCGTCCCCGGCCTCTTTCTCCTGCTCCTGGCCCTCGAATCCCTCCGCCCCCTGCGCCGCTTGAAACGCCGCCGCGCCGCCCGCTACCCGGTCAATCTCGCCCTCACCGCCCTGGGCTTCCTCACCGGCGTCCTCACCGTCCGGCCCGTGGCCCTGGCCGCCGCCCTCTGGGCCGCCCCCCACTCCTTCGGCCTCCTTAACCTCGCCCCCCTCCCCCTCTGGCTCCGGGTGGCCGCCGGCGTCCTCCTCATGGACCTCACCTTCTACTACTGGCACCGCCTCAACCACACCCGCCCCCTCCTCTGGCGCTTCCACAACGTCCACCACGCCGACCCCGACATGGACGTCACCACCTCCTTCCGCTTCCACTTCGGCGAAGTGCTCTATTCCACCGGCTTCCGCCTCCTCCAGGTGGCCCTCATCGGCGTCCTGCCCTTAACCTACCTAATCTATGAGGCGGCCTTCAACTGCGCCACCCTCTTCCACCACAGCAACCTGCGCCTGCCCCTGACCTGGGAGCGCCGCCTCAACCGCGTCTTCGTCACCCCCCGCATGCACGGGGTGCACCACTCCGCCGTCGGCTCCGAGACCAACGCCAATTATTCGGTGATCTTTTCCTGGTGGGATCGCCTCAACCGCAGCCTCAGGCTCAACGTCGGCCAAAACGACATCGTCATCGGCGTCCCCGGCTACCTCCTCCCCGCCGATAACCGCGTCCTCCCCCTCCTAACCCTGCCCTTCACCCGCCAACGCCCCTACTGGCGCTGGCCCGGCGGCAAGGCCTCCCTCCGCCCCCAAACCGCCGCCGCCCCACCCTCGCCACGCACGATGGCGGCATAATATCTCACTGATTTTTTCTGAGATTAACCAGGCGCGCTTCAGGTGGTGCAGGCCTTCAGATAAATCTATCTATGCTGGCCATATCAATCAGTTCTGATGATGCTTGAGAACGTCGCTCTATTGCAGTACCTTGCAGGTTGGCCGCGACCCGCTTCAGCGGTTGGCCTGGAGCGCATCGGCAAGCCCATCAGCCGGCCGGTAAACCGGAACCGCTTCATCGAGAAAATCCTCCTTGCCGGATTTTTCATCTCGGCAAAATTCTCGCCTCTTGAATGGTCCGGTTTTCGGGGAGCAGACCTGCAGGTCAGGTGCTAAACTGTTTCAGTTAATAGCGGCAATAGGTAATGGTGTCTTTTTCGAACTCGACACTGACTTCTTCGGTGAGAGAGGGCCGGATTTTGGGCAGGATTTCAAAGATGGTGTCCGTGGTAACCCGATAATCCTGCCCGGTAAGCAGTTCCTGTTCAAAGGCGAACTGGGCCACTTGCTGGAAGAGATATTCGATATCCGCGGGGGTAAAGCGCACCGCCATCTTGACAATCCGCTTTAAATCGATTTTCCCGGTATTGAGCAGGGAGAGATAGTGTTTCAGGATAGTGGCTCTTTCATCTTCGTCCAGCCCTCCCACGGGGATGATGCAATCAAATCTTCCCGGACGCAGCAAGGCGGGGTCCAGTTGCCGGATGTAATTGGTGGCGCAAATGAGGAGGATATGGTTCCCCTGGCTTTTGAGCAGGGGCACCTGTTTGAGAAATTCGTTGGTGATGGACTTGTCCACCCGGCTGGCCTCGTCACGATTTCCCGCGAGCTCTTCAAATTCATCGATAAAAATGACGGTTTCCTTAAGGGTGCGGGCCTTTTCCATGACCTGGCGCAGATTGGCCCCCACCTTTTCGATGCCGTCAACCATGAGCATGCTCGGCGCAATCTCGATGAACCACCAGGAAAGGGCCCCGGCGATGGCTTTGGCAAAATGAGTTTTGCCGGTGCCCGGAGGTCCGAAAAAAATGATGGCTTTGGGAGGAACGACGCCGTGCTTTCTGGACAGATTTTCTTGGGTCAGCGGCAGAATGATCCTTTTCTGTACGATCTGTTTGGGCGGTTGGGAATCCGCAATGGTGTCCCAGATTTCTTTGCTGATGGTCAGAGCGCCCATTTCCTTTAAGAGGTCCTGCTGTTGATAGGCGATGTATTCCTCCCGGGCTTGCTCCATATTTTCCAGAAAATCGATGCACGCCACCCGCAGGCCCATGGGCAGCAGGATGACCACCGCGCCGGATTCCTCCACCCACTGGCCGGGCGCAGTGCCGCGGTCGTTGGCCAGCGCGTCCGCGCCCTCGATGAGGAAGGCTTGCCGCTTGTTGATCTCCGACATCTTGCGCCGGGCCAGCACGAAGCGCTGCTCCAGGGCGGCGGCGATTTCGGAGTGATAGACCAGCTTGCGGTCGAGCGCCTGGGCCACGGCTTCGCGGGTGACATCGTCTTCGGTGGGGCCCAGGCCGCCGGATAGGATCACGATTTCCGAGCGCACGCGCGCC
>JBKQVS010000012.1:0-19034 GCA_052139855.1 Desulfobaccales bacterium | reverse complement strand
GAACCCCGCTTTTTTAGAAAAAGCGAGGTTCCCCCAAAACCCCTCCTGCAAAAACAGAAGGGGTTTTAGGTAAGGGGTTAAATATGTTAGTGATGATCGATAATTACGATTCCTTCACCTACAACCTGGTGCAGTATTTCGGCCAGTTGGGGGAGGAAGTGCGGGTCTTTCGCAATGACCAGATCGACCTGGCGGGCCTGGAGGCGAGCCGGCCCAACCGCCTGGTGATCTCCCCCGGTCCCTGTTCTCCCACCGAGGCGGGCATATCGCTGGCGGCCATTCGCCATTTTGCCGGGAAGATTCCCATCCTGGGGGTCTGCCTGGGACATCAGGCCATCGGCGCGGCCTTTGGGGGCAACGTGATCCGGGCCCCCCGCCTGATGCACGGCAAGACCTCCCTCATCTACCACGACGGCAAGGACCTGTTTTACGGCCTTCCGTCGCCCTTTGAGGCCACCCGTTACCACTCCCTCATCGTGGAACGGGAGAGCCTGCCGGAAACCCTGGCGGTGTCGGCTCAAACCGCGGTGGGGGAGATCATGGGGCTGCGCCACCGGGACCTGGCGGTGTATGGGGTCCAGTTCCACCCCGAGTCGATCCTCACCACCGAAGGACTCAGCCTGCTGCGCAATTTTCTGAAGCGGCAGAGGGGGTGAATAAGAGAAAAGAATTTGGGTTCACCCGCTTTTTGAGAAAAAGCGAGGTTCCCCCAACCCCCCTCCTGGAAGAACAGAAGGGAAATGATAGCGCAAGTGAGTGAAATAATGAATCGAGATGCAGGTTCACAGAACAATCCGGGTCATGCCCCAGCGCCGGATACGGTACCCCCGGGGGAGGAACATTCCGACCAGCCCCACCCCGAGTATGCCATCAACATCTACCGGGACTGGTGCAAAGGGTGCGGCATCTGCGCCGCCTTCTGCCCCCGGCAGTGTATCGGTCAGGACGAAAGCGGCGCGCCGGTGGTCAAGGACCCCAAGCGCTGCACCGGCTGCCGCTGGTGCGAGCTGCACTGCCCGGATTTTGCCATCTGCGTCCGGGAAAAGGAAAAGGGCCAGGAAACCGCAAAGGAATGAGGCAGGTGGGTGATTTTCTCATCAGCGCATGAGAGATTTTGGCGGGCGTAGGGGGGGAAACCCGACCCTGCCGAAGCCGCAGATGATTCAAGCCTATAAATCATGACATCTCGTGGGTTATCCGGTTCATATCTTCGGGAGGACGGACGGTGACCGAAACTCTCAACCAGGGTCAGGCAAAGCTGCTCCAGGGCAACGAGGCGGTGGTGGAAGGGGCGCTGGCCGCGGGCTGCCGGTTCTTTGCCGGCTACCCCATCACCCCGGCTACGGAGATAAGCGAAGTTATGTCCTACCGGTTGCCGGCGCTGGGCGGCACCTTCATCCAGATGGAGGATGAGATCGCCTCCCTGGGGGCGGTGATCGGGGCGTCCCTGGCCGGTGCCAAGGCCATGACCGCCACTAGCGGCCCGGGGTTTTCCCTGATGCAGGAAAACCTGGGGTTCGCCTGTATGGCCGAGGTCCCCTGCGTCATCGTCAACGTCATGCGGGGCGGCCCGTCCACCGGGCTGCCCACCCACGTCAGCCAGGGCGACGTCATGCAAGCCCGGTGGGGCACCCACGGCGACCATCCCATCATCGTCCTGGCCGCGGCCACCACCCGGGAGTGCTTCGATCTGACGGTCACCGCCTTCAACCTGTCGGAGAAATACCGCACCCCGGTGATCCTCCTGACCGATGAAGTGGTGGCCCACACCCGGGAAAAGGTGGTGCTGCCGGAACCGGCGGCCCTGGAAGTGGTGGACCGGGTGCGCCCCACGGTGCCGCCGGAATGGTACAAGCCCTACGAAGACAACGCCCGGGGCGTGCCGCCCATGGGCATCTTCGGCGACGGCTACCGCTACCACGTCACCGGTCTGGTCCACGACGTCCAAGGCTTTCCCACCGAGCGCGCCGACGAAATCGTGCCGTTTATGAACCGCCTCTTCCGCAAGATCACCCAGCACTTCGACGATATCCTCATGGTGGAAGAGGAGATGACGAGAGACGCGGAAATCCTGGTGGTGGCTTACGGGTCCGTGGCGCGTTCGGCCCGGCGGGCCGTCCGGGAAGCCAGAGAAAGGGGCATCAAGGCCGGGTTATGCCAACTTGTCACCCTGTGGCCCTTTCCCCGGCGCCTGCTGACGCCCTATCTTCGCCAGGTGCGGGCGGTGCTGGTGCCGGAGCTCAATATGGGCCAAATGTCCCGGGAGGTAAAGCGGGTGAACCAGGGGCTGACGAAGGTGGAGACCTTGAATCGCATTGACGGCCAACTCATCACCCCGGAGGAGATTGTCGAGCGGTTGAAAGATATGTAGAATGAAATTATCAAACCGGAGGATGCTTTGGACCATTTTATGTCTGTCCTTAATATTATATATTCATTATTACTTGGCCTTTTTGCTATTTATGTGGGTTCATTTTTCTCTTATTTAATACAATCATTCATAATAAATCGCATAATATCATCGATCCTTTCTAATGAAGAATCCAGAATTAAATTATTGGAATATTCTTATCGTTTTTTAATAGGTTTTATTATCGGATGTATACATGCTTCACTTGTCATAAATGGGTTAAATATTTATGTTATTATGACGATATATTTAATTTATATAATATTTTCGTTTGAATTACCATTTGGAAATTTATATAACAATTTATATAATTTTAATGATGAGACTATCTTCGGAGAAAGTTTGAAATTAGCCGAAATGAAGATTAGAAAAATAAAATTAACTTTAAGAAGTATGAATTTATGTGGTTATCTTATTTCTATGTTTCTTTTTATTTCATTATAGGCGATAAAAATGCAGAAAAAGAAAAGTATGTCTAAACAAAAGATAACCAGAAATACTAATCTGTACCCAATTATATTTAAATTTATAAATGATGAGTGGGAAAAGCTGAACCGTAAGCAAATAATTCCCTGGTCATTTCTAACTACAAGTAGTGGGCTAAGTTGTAAAGATTTTTATGGGAAAGAGATTCATTATGCTGGGAAATTTAAATTTGAAGGCTCTCCTCGTGAAGTTTTTTGGAATCGGTATATTGAGCCATTCTTGGAAGATATATCATATCGAGCAATCGATTATATAATTAATATTTGCAAAGAAAGAGAAGAACGAATTAATGAACCTTTATTAGAAGCAGAAATGCAATTAAAATCATTAATTCGAAAAGCTTATACATCAATGGCAGATGTTGATAGGAGGCTGCGTGGCTGCGGCTATCCTCAAAATGTTGCCATAAGGAAAGTTGAATCGGAAATTGCTGTGATGGATAGGTTCGTTGTTGATCGGATACAATCTGAAAATTCAATGTATAAGGCACCCTCGAAATCAATTAAGTTCTATCGTAAACATCCATATCTTTTTTGGTTTATCGGTATTTTTTTAGGATTATTAAGTGTTATTTTAGGGATATGGCAGATATGGAAAATGATAAATAGCCCCATGTAGTTTTACGGTTCGCACATTAGAATAAGAATCACCAAGAATCTTGTTCGTGGTGTACACCCTACATTAAGAAACTAAAAACTGAAAACTCGAAACTCGAAATTCGAAGCTGAGAGCTAAAAAAATGGCCGAAGTCACCTCCTTAATTCATAAATATCTGCGCCACGAAAAGAAGTTCCCCCACGTCTGGTGCCCGGGGTGCGGCAACGGTATCGTCCTGGGGGCGCTGATCCGGGCCATCGACCGCACCGGTTTTGAAAAAGATGACATCGTCCTCATCAGCGGGATCGGCTGCGCCGGCCGCATGAGCGTCTACGCCGATTTCAACACCCTGCACACCACCCACGGCCGGGCCCTGACCTTTGCCACCGGCGTCAAGCTGGCCAACCCCAAGCTCCAGGTGATCGTGGTCATGGGCGACGGCGACGCCACCGGCATCGGCGGCAACCACTTCATCCACGCCGCCCGGCGTAACCTGAATCTCACCGCCATCATCATCAACAACAATATCTACGGCATGACCGGCGGCCAGTATTCCCCCACCACGCCATTCGGGGCCAGGTCCGCCACCTCGCTGTACGGCCACGTGGAACACGCTTTTTCCATCAGCGAGATGGCCGTCACCGCCGGGGCCGCCATGGTGGCGCGGGGCACGGTCTATCACGCCACCCTGCTGGACCAGCTCATGGAGGCGGCCATTAAAAAACGCGGTTTCGCGGTGGTGGAGGTCATCAGCCACTGCCACACCCAGTTCGGCGCCAAAAATAAGCTGGGGGACGCGGTGGAGATGATGCGCCAACAGAAAGCCCTGGCCGTGCGGGTGGAAAAGGCCAAAAGCATGACCCCGGAGGAACTGGCCGGTAAACTCACCATCGGCACCCTGGTGGACCGGGACCTGCCGGTCTATACCGAGGAGTACCAGAAGATTCGGGACGCCGCCCGGGCGGCGCTGGAAGGAAGAAGATAGGTTTTGGGGGGAGGGCCAGGGAGCAGAGGCTCCCTGCCCCCTCTCCCAAGGAAACCAGGAGTATCTATGCGCTACGAAATCCGCTTGGCCGGGTCCGGGGGGCAGGGGTTGATCCTGGCAGGGATCATCCTGGCCGAGGCTGCCGGGGTCTATGACGGCAAGTTTGTCTGCCAGACCCAGAGTTACGGCCCCGAGGCCCGGGGTGGGGCATCCAAGGCGGAAGTGGTGATCAGCGATGCCGAGATCGATTATCCCAAGGCCATCCAGCCGGACGTGTTGTTGGCCATGAACCAGAAGTCGCTGGACGTGTTTCTCTCCGGCCTGAAGCCGGGAGGCCTGCTCCTGGTGGACGTCGACCTGGTGAGCGAGTTTCCCGCCAGCCGGGCCGTGGCCGTGCCCTTCACCCGGATCGCCCGGGAGTTAGGAAGGGCCATGGCGGCCAACATCGTGGCCCTGGGGGCCCTGGCCCAACTCACCGGGGCGGTGTCGCTGCCAAGCCTGATCGCGGCGGTGCTGGCCCGGGTGCCCCAGGGCACCGAGGAGTTGAATAAACAAGCCCTGGCCGCCGGGGTCGCCGCGGCTCAGGAGGATGGTGCGGTGCGCATCCCGGAGACTCCAGGTAATGGGGCAATACTTGAGGAAGAGGTGGATATGGAGTGATTTTGACCGCAGATAACCGTGGGTCTCCGAAAAGGATGACCCGGGCGGTCCGAACTGAGCGAGTAACCGATTATAATCACTGCAGCATGGGGTTGCATAATGTTAAAGGATGCCATACTCAAAGTCGTCAGCCGGCAGGATCTGACCGAGGCCGAGATGATCCGGGCCATGGAAATTATCATGGATGGCGAGTCCACCGAGGCCCAGATCGGCTCGTTCATCACGGCCCTGAGGATGAAGGGCGAGACCGTGGCCGAGATCACCGCCGCGGCCAAGGTGATGCGGGCCAAGGCCACCCGCATCCCCATTTCCGACGGGCTCATCGACCTGGACCGGGACGAAATCAACGTGGACTGGGAGACGGTGGTGGACACCTGCGGCACCGGGGGCGACGCCACCAGCACCTTCAACGTCTCCACCACCACCGCCTTTGTGGTGGCCGGGGCGGGGTTGAAAGTCGCCAAGCACGGCAACCGGGCGGTTTCCTCCCGCTGCGGCTCCGCCGACGTCATCGAGGCGTTGGGGATCAACCTGGCCCTGACCCCGGAACAGGTGGCCTGGTGCATCCTGGAGGTGGGCATCGGCTTTCTCTTCGCCCCCCAGCTCCACGGCGCCATGCGCTACGCCATCGGCCCCCGGCGGGAGATCGGCATCCGCACCATCTTCAACGTCCTGGGGCCCCTGACCAACCCGGCCAGCGCCAACGTCCAGGTGCTGGGGGTCTATGACGCCCGGCTCACGGAACCCCTGGCCCAGGTGCTGGGTAACTTGGGAGGCAAAAGCGCCTTCGTGGTTTATGGCGAAGGGTCGTTCGACGAGATCAGCATCGTCGGCCCCACCCGGGTGAGCCAGCTCAAAGATGGGGCGGTCAAGACTTACGATATCGCGCCGGAGGATTTCGGTCTGAAACGGGCGGCGCTTGCGGACATCAAGGGCGGGGACGTCTTCGACAACGCCCGCATCGTCAGAAAAGTCCTGGCCGGGGAGGGGGGTCCCCGGGAAGACATGGTGGCCCTGAACGCCGCCGCGGCCTTCATCGCCGCGGGCCTGGTCCCGGATTTTTCCCGGGGCATCGAACTGGCCCGGGAGACCATGCGCACCGGCCGCGCCCTGGCCAAACTGGAAGCCCTGATTGACAAGAGCAAATCTTTTGGGAGTGAGCCGTAAGCAGTTAGCAGTAAGCAGTGAGCAGTTATGTGGGGCGTGTCTTTCGCGCCGAGCCCGGCGGCTAAGGGCAGCCCGAGGGAAACCGCGTTCCCCAGCAAGGGTACGGGGACGAGAAGCAAAGAAGGAAAAGTGGCACAGGCCTCCGGCCTGTGTTCACCGGCTGGAAGCCGGTGCCACTTAATTTGTGGGGCTGGCACTGCCCGCCATAGCTAAAGGTGGGATGTGCCCCGCGCATTATTCATGGCCTTGTGGACCACACAGATTTAGGTATGATATGAACTTTTTAGCCGAAATCGTGGCCCGGAAACGGGAGGATTCCCTCCGGCTGTTCGAATCGGGGGTGGCCGAGGCGTTTAAGGCCGACATCGCCCGGCGGCCAAAGCCGATTAGCCTCAAGGCCGCCCTGGATGGCGCCGCCGGCGCGGCCGTCATCGCCGAAGTCAAGCGGGCCTCCCTCAGCAAGGGAGAGTTCGCCATGCACTGGGACCCGGTGGGGTTGGCGCAAATCTACCAGGGCAACGGCGCCGCGGCGATATCAGTCTTGACGGAGGTCCACTATTTCAAAGGCGACCCGGAGTTCATCCGCCGGATGCGCCCGGTGATCCGCCTCCCCATCCTGCGCAAAGATTTCATATTGGAGCCGGTGCAGGTCTATGAGAGCGCGGCAATAGGGGCCGACGCCCTGCTACTCATCGTCAGCCTGCTGGACCTGGGGAAGCTGCAAGCCTTGCTGCTCCTGACGCACTCCCTGGGGCTTTCGGCCCTGGTGGAGGTGCACACCGCCGCGGAAATGGAGATGGCGCTTGCCGCGGGGGCTCGAATAATCGGCATCAATTCCCGGAATCTTCACACCTTCGAGATGTTTCCGGACCGGGCGTTAGAGCTGGCCCCCCTGGCGCCCCCAGAGGTAACCCTGGTGGCCGCCTCGGGATTAAAGTCCCGGGCCGACCTGGAGCCGCTCATGGCCGCGGGCATCCGGGCTTTTCTCATCGGGGAGCGTCTGGTGACCCAGGCGGACCCGGGGGCGGCGTTGAAGGAATTTATAGAAGGGTAGGGGCGACCCGGCGGGTCGCCCTTACGGACCTGAATTATGGTAAGAATCAAAATCTGCGGGATCACGAACTTAGAAGACGCACTCCTGGCCGCGGAACTGGGGGCCGACGCCCTGGGGTTTATTTTTTACCCGAAGAGTCCCCGGAAGGTGGCGCCCGAGGCCGCCCAGGCGATTATCGCCCAATTGCCGCCCTTCGTGGTTAGTGTCGGGGTGTTCGTCGATGAAGCGGCCGGGGTGGTGCAAGACCTGGCGGCGAGGGTGGGGCTGGACTGGGTCCAATTACACGGCCAGGAATCTCCGGACTACTGCCGGAGCCTGGGCCGGCGGGTGATCAAAGGCTTTCGCATCCAGGATGAAAAGTCGCTCCTGGAGTTAACGCCCTATCGGGACGCAGCCCAGGCTTTTTTGCTGGACACCTATAAAAAAGGCCAAGTCGGCGGCACCGGCGCAGTCTTTGACTGGCATCTGGCCCGGGAGGCCAAACAATACGGCCGGATCATCCTGGCCGGGGGCCTGACGGCCGAGAACGTCGCCCAGGCCATCGCCACTGCTCAACCTGCCGCCGTAGACGCGGCCAGTGGCACCGAAGCCGCGCCGGGCCGGAAAGACCCGGCCAAGCTGCAGGCATTTTTTCAGGCAGTGAGCAGTAAGCAGTAAGCGGTGAGCAGTGAGCAGTAAAACAGTTGAGCCTGAGCTTTTTGCTCGCCCATAAAGCCTGAAAAGTGGCGGGCTTTTTATCATGGTGCGCGGTACGTATTCTTTAAATTAACCGAACCTTGAACTTTGAACTTGTCTAAGCAGTGAGTAAAGTCTTACTTTTGGCTGACTGCTGAAAGCTGAAGGCTGACAGCTTTTTTTAAAGGAGGTTACCTTGTTACCGGATCGGCATGGCAGGTATGGGCGGTATGGGGGCCGGTTTGTGCCGGAGACCCTGATGCCGGCCCTGTTGGAGTTGGAGGAGGCGTATCGCAGGATCAGCCGCACCCCGGAGTTTCGCCGGGAGTTGGCCTGGTATCTCAAGGATTACGTGGGCCGGCCCACGCCCCTCTATTTCGCCCGGCATCTCACCGCGGAGTTGGGGGGGCCGCAGATCTACATCAAACGGGAGGACCTGGCCCACACCGGGGCGCACAAAATCAACAACACCCTGGGGCAGGGGTTGCTGGCCCGGCGCATGGGCAAGACCCGGCTTATCGCCGAGACCGGGGCGGGCCAGCACGGGGTGGCCACCGCCACGGTGGCGGCCCTGTTGGGGCTGTCCTGCGACATCTACATGGGCACCGAAGACATCCGGCGCCAGCGCCTCAACGTCATCCGCATGCGCCTGCTGGGGGCCACGGTGGTGCCGGTGGAGTCGGGCAGCCGCACCCTGAAGGACGCCATGAACGACGCCATCCGGGACTGGGTCACCAACGTGCGCCACACCCACTATGTCCTGGGTTCCGTGGGCGGCCCCCACCCCTATCCCATGATTGTCCGGGATTTTCAAGCGGTGATCGGCCGGGAGGCCCGGAGCCAGTTGCGGCGCCAGACTGGCAAGCTGCCCCAATGCCTGGTGGCCTGCGTGGGCGGCGGCAGCAACGCCATGGGGCTGTTCCACGCCTTCCGGGACGACCCGGTGCGGTTCGTGGGGGTGGAAGCCGCGGGGCACGGCATCAAAACCCACCACCATTCCGCCACTCTGGTGGCCGGGACGGTGGGCGTCCTGCACGGCGCCTTCAGCTACCTCTTACAAGACGCATGGGGCAACATCCAGGAGGCCCACTCCCTGGCGCCGGGGCTGGATTACCCCGGGGTCGGCCCGGAGCACTCCTGGTTCAAGGACGCCGGAAGGGCCGAATACGTGGCGGTAACGGACACCGAGGCCCTGGCGGGGTTCAGCCTGCTCTCCCGGACCGAAGGCATTCTCCCGGCCCTGGAGAGCGCCCATGCCATTGCCTATCTCTCGCGGCTGGCGCCCGGGTATAGCGCCGATGACATCGTTATCGTCAACCTCTCCGGCCGGGGTGACAAGGACGTGGACGCAGTGGCCGAAGCTATGGAGGTGTCCGGTGCGGCGCATTGACAGGGTGTTCAAGCAACTCAAGGCCAGAGGCGAAAAGGCCCTCATCCCCTTTATCACCGCGGGTGACCCGGATCTGGCCACCACCCGGGCCCTGGCCCTGGAGATGGCCGCCCGGGGGGCCGATATCCTGGAATTGGGCGTGCCTTTTTCCGATCCCCTGGCCGACGGTCCCACTATTCAGGCCGCCAGCCTCCGGGCCATGCAGGCCGGTGTTCACCTGGAGGATGTCCTGAACCTGGCGGGAGACCTCAGGGCCCATTCCCAGATTCCGTTGATCCTCATGGGCTACTACAACCCCATGCTGCAGTTCGGGCTGGAGCGCACCGCCACCCTGGCCGCCGCCAAAGGCGTGGACGGCTTTATCATTCCGGACCTGCCCCCGGAAGAGGCGGGCCCCTGGCGGGTGGCGGCCGCCAAGGCGAAAATCGCCACGGTTTTCCTGGCCGCGCCCACCAGCGGGGCCGAGCGCATCAGGAGCCTGGGGCGCCTCACCAAGGGGTTTCTCTACTACGTTTCGGTGACCGGGATCACCGGGGCCCGCGTGGAGCTGCCCCCGGACCTGGCGGCCTCGCTTCAGGAAGTCCGCTCTTTGGTGAAATGCCCCCTGGTCGTGGGTTTCGGCATCTCCACCCCGCAGCAGGTGGCGGCTCTCGCCCCTTACGTGGACGGGGTGGTGGTGGGCAGCGCCATCGTCCAGCGGGTGGCGAAATTGAAGGGGAAAGAACTCATTAAAGAGGTCGGCGATTTCATCGCCGCGCTCAAGGCGCCCTTACGGGCTCGGTAAGAAAGGTTGGGGGGAGGGCCAGGGAGTTTTTCGTAAGAGGCTCCCTGCCCTGCCCCCAAGCCCCCTCCCAACCCACCGGAGGGGGTTAAGGGCGAAGCTTTAATTCTCTCTATATCGGACGGGTTATGACACAGGAAATCCAAATCAGATTGGCCGGGGCAGGGGAGCTGGCAGCCGTCGAAAACCTGGTGAAAGCCGCCTACCGGGAGTTCCAACCCCTCATGCCCGAGGCGGCCTGGGCCAGGTGGATGGCCAACATCAGCGAGACCCTGCGGGCCCCCGAAGGCATGATGCTGGTGGCCGAGCGCCAGGGCCGCATCGAGGGGGCCGTCAAGTTTTACCCCGATGCCGCCCAGGCCCGCCAGGGGGAGTGGCCGGCCGGGGCGGCGTTAATCAGGGTGTTGGCGGTCAGCCCCAACAGCCGGGGCCGGGGTTACGGCGTCCGGCTGACCCAAGAATGCCTGGAGCGGGCCCGGGATCTGAAGATACGCACCATTTTCCTCTACACCGGGACCTTCATGGCTGCGGCCCGGCATATCTATGAAAAATTGGGATTCAAGCGGGCCAAGAAATTTGACCGGGACCCCGGCCCCATCGCCTACCGCCTGGACCTGTGATGATCTCCCTGCTCATGCGGCAGTCTTTCTTACAAATATCCTGACACCAGCAGGTCGCCGCCCACCCGGCGGACGCTGAGGTTTTTGGTGATATGGGCCTCACCCAGGTGCACGATCCCCTGGCCGCCCACCATGCCCGGGGCAAGCTGCCCCCCCAGAATTTTGGGGGCATAGAAGAAATAAAACTGATTGACCAAGCGTTGGTCGAAGCAGGCCCCCAGGGTCTCGGCCCCGCCTTCCACCAGGAGGCTCTGGACCTGGCGGGCCCCCAACTCCGCCAACAGGGCCGGAAGTGAAACCCGGCCGGCCTCGGCGGGCAGCACCAGGACCCGGGCCCCGAACGCCTCCAGGGCCCGGATCGTATCCGGCAGCGCCTGGCTGGTGGTGGCCACCCAGGTGGGGGCTGCGGAGTCCAGGTGAAGCAGCCGGGCCGTCAAGGGCAGGCGCAGGCGGCTGTCCAGGATAACCCGGATGGGATCTTTGCCCGGGCCCCGGGGCAGCCGGGCAGTGAGTTGGGGATTGTCGGCCAGCACCGTGCCGATGCCCACCATGATGGCGTCAACCCGGTGGCGCAGGCGGCGCCCCAGGGCCCGGGCGGCCTCGCCGGTGAGCCACTGGCTCTCGCCCCCCACGGTGGCGATCTTGCCATCCAGGGAACAGGCCGCCTTGGCCACGACCCACGGCCGGGCGGTCTTCACCCAATGAAACCAGGCTTCGTTCAAGCGCCGGGACTCGGTCTCCAGCACCCCCAGGGTCATATCCACGCCTTGGGCGGCCAAAAACTCGACCCCACCGCCGGTGACCCGGGGATTGGGGTCCCGGGCGGCGATGATCACCCGGCGTACCCCGGCCGCCAGGATGGCCCGGGTGCATGGCGGCGTCTTGCCCTGGTGGTTGCAGGGCTCTAAGGTAACGTACAACTCCGCGCCCCGGGCCGCCTCCCCCGCGGCCCGCAAGGCCTCCACCTCGGCGTGGGGCAACCCGGCCCGGCGGTGATACCCCCGGCCCACCACCTGCCCGCCCTGCACCACCACCGCCCCCACCATGGGGTTGGGGCTCACCCAACCCTCGCCCCGGGCGGCCAGACTCAGGGCCAGCTTCATGTAAGTTGCGTCAATGTCGTTCATATGGATTTTTTTGGGGGAGGGGGCTAAGGGCGAGAGCCCTTACCCCCTCCCCCAAGCCCCCACCCCCAATCCCTTAAGTATTCATATGAGCCGGATAAATCAGGGCCAGCGGCCTTGACTTATCCGGCAACTTATAGGGTTTGGGGGGAAGGCAGGGAGCCTCTTACGAAAAACTCCCCGGCCTTCCCCCCAAATCATTTCTTCCCCTTCTCTTCTTTCCGCGTCGCCAGGAGGTGACGAATCTCTTCCATGAAGTCGGTGGCGTCGGTGAAGTGGCGGTAGACCGAGGCAAAGCGCACGTAGGCCACTTCGTCCCACTGGCGCAGTTGCGCCATCACCCGTTCGCCGATCCAGGTGGAGGCGATTTCACGCTCACCGGACTCCAGCATCTCCCGTTCAAGGCTATCCAGGAAATTCTCGATGGCGTCGATGGACACGGGCCGCTTTTCGCAGGCCTTGGTGATACCCTCGTAAAGTTTGGAACGTTGAAAGGGTTCCCGGCGGCCGTCTTTTTTGACCACCAGCGGCATGCTTTCCTCCACCTGTTCATAGGTGGTGAAGCGCCGCAGACAGTGGAGGCACTCGCGCCGGCGCCGAATGGCGTTGGCCTCCCGGCTGGGACGGGAATCGATGACCTTGTTATTGGTGCTGTGGCAATAGGGACAGCGCATGGCATATCTTCCGATAAAAATCGGCCCCAGTAAAGTCCAAATCTATGGGTCAAAGGGGCTGGAAGAAAATTTGCCGGGCTGCCGGCACGGCAGCCGCAGCCGGATACCCCTCGGATTGGGGGCAGCGGGGCGGGGTCAGCCGGCGAATCGCCGGTTTGAAGAAAGGCTCAGCTCAGAAGGAACCGCGGGCGGCGCAGGACGGCCCCGGTTGGTCTATGAGCCATTCCTCGGCAAACAGCAGCGGAAAACATCGGCAGAGCTCTTTCACCCGGCCTTCCAATTCCTTGAGCCGCGCCGTATCCGTGGTTGCAGTCAGGGCCTGGTGAATGAGTCCGGCGATGATCTCCATTTCCGGCTCCTTCATGCCCCGGGTGGTCAAAGCCGGGGTGCCGAGGCGGATGCCGCTGGTGGTACGGGGCGACCGCTGGTCGAAGGGGATGGAGTTCTTGTTGACGGTGATGCCGGCCTGGTCCAGGGCCTCTTCCGCATCCCGACCGGTGAGGCCGATGGGGGTCAGGTCCATCAGGATGAGATGGGTGTCGGTGCCGCCTGCCACCAGACGGTAGCCGTGCTTGATAAATTCCCGGGCCAGGGTCCGGGCATTGGCCACGATCTGCTCCTGGTAGCGCCGGAAAGAGGGCCCCAGGGCTTCCTTGAAGGCCACTGCCTTGGCGGCGATGATGTGCATGAGGGGGCCGCCCTGGATCCCCGGGAAGATCTGGCTGTCCAAGGCCTTGCCGTACTGGGGTTGGGCCAGGATGAGGCCGCCCCGGGGGCCGCGCAGGGTCTTGTGGGTGGTGGAGGTGACAAAGTCCGCCGCGGGCAAGGGATTGGGGTGAATTCCGGCGGCGATCAACCCGGCGATATGGGCCATATCCACCATGAGATATGCCCCCACCTCCCGGGCAATCTCGGCGAAACGGTCAAAATCCAGGGTTCGGGGATAGGCGCTGGCCCCGGCGATGATCATCTTGGGATGGTGCCGGCGGGCTAACTCCGCCACCACGCCGAAGTCCACTTGTTCGGTCTGGCGGTCCACGCCGTAGGTTACGGCGTTGTAAAGTCGCCCGGAAAAATTCACCGCGGCGCCGTGGCTCAGATGGCCGCCATGGGCCAGGTCCATGCCCAAAATGGTGTCACCGGGTTTGAGGAAGGAAAAGTAAACGGCCATATTGGCCTGGGTGCCGGAATGGGGCTGCACATTGGCGTAGGCCGCCCCGAAAAGCTCTTTAACCCGGTTCAGAGCCAGGGTCTCTGCGGTGTCGACAAATTCGCAGCCGCCGTAAAAGCGATGGCCTGGATACCCCTCGGCGTATTTATGCGTCAAAATGGAACCCTGGGCCTGCAGTACCGCCCCGCTGACGAAGTTCTCCGAGGCGATCATCTCCAACTTGTTCAGTTGGCGCTGACGCTCGCGCTCGATGACCGCGAAAATTTCAGGGTCAGTACGGGCCAGGTCTTCCATCCAGTGAAAACTCCTGCGGTTCAGGCCCCTTGGGCCAATCGTTCCAGTAAATCTAAACGCTCCTGGTGGCGGCCGCCATCAAACGGCGTGCCGAGCCAGACCCGGACGATTTCTTTTCCCAGGTCAGGCCCGATGACACGTCCCCCCATAACCAGCAGGTTGGCGTTATTGTGGCGGCGGCTCATGATGGCGCTAAACATATCGTGACACAGGGCGGCCCGGATGCCGGGAAATCGGTTGGCCATGATACTCATGCCCAGGCCGGTCCCACAGATGAGTATACCCCGCGCGTGGGGCCGCGCCAACACCGCTTCCACCACTCTTTTACCATAGAGCGGATAATGCACCGATTCATCCGGGCTGGCGCAGCCCAGGTCCATAGATGGCACCTTGAGCTCGTGCAATAATTTAAGGATTTCCCGTTTCAGGCCATGGCCGGCATGATCGCAGCCGATGGCGATGATTTCCGGCTCAGCCGGCCCGGGCGGAGATGAAACTGATGACATCCTGAACAGTCCTTAGTTTTTCGGCGTCCTCATCCGCGATTTCCATGCCGAATTCTTCTTCCATGGCCATGATCAACTCCACCAGGTCCAGGGAATCGGCCCCCAGGTCATCGACAAACACGGCTTCGGGCGTGGCCTCGGAGCGGTCCACCCCCAATTTGTCCACGATTATGTCGATCACCTTTTCGTCAATTGCTCCCATCGTCCAAGAACCTCCTCTTTTCTTAAACCATCAGCATTCCGCCGTTGACATGAATCACCTGACCGGTGATGTAAGCTGCGGCATCGGAAGCCAGGAAAGCCACCGCCTGGGCTACCTCTTCCGAGGTGCCGAAGCGGGCCAAAGGAATCTGGGCCATCATCAACTGCCGGGTGGCTTCCGGTAAGGCTTCAGTCATTTCAGTCTGGATAAAGCCCGGCGCCACCGCGTTGACCGTGATGTTCCGGGAGGCCAATTCCCGGGCCACCGTCTTGGTGAGCCCGATCAGGCCGGCCTTGGAGGCCACGTAGTTGGCCTGGCCGGCGTTTCCCATGACGCCCACCACCGAAGCGATGTTGATGATGCGCCCGCCCCGCTGCTTGACCATGGGCCGGCTCGCGGCCCGGATACAATTGAAGGCACCCTTGAGATTGACCCCCAGGACCGCATCCCATTCCGTTTCTTTCATACGGACGATGAGATTGTCCCGGGTGATGCCCGCATTATTCACCAGGATGTCCAGACGCCCGCTCTCTTTGAGGACGTGGTCCAGGCCCTGGTTGACCGCCGCGGCATCGGCCACATCGAATTCCACCAACCGGGCCGCGGCGCCTTTGGCCTCCACCTCTTGTTGGGTCCGGACGGCTTCCTCCCCCAGAACCACGTCATTGAGATAGATGGTCAGACCCGGTTGGGCCAGGGCCAGGGCAATGGCCCGGCCGATTCCCCGGGCGCCGCCGGTCACCAAGGCTATACGTGAGGTATCATGCATAGTTTCGTCTGGCTGACTTCCCGGTTGACTGCCGGACCGGATTAGGGGCAAACCTCCACCTCCACCTGGGGACGCCGAGGCCTGCTGGCTTAATTACATAAAACGAATTCGCCGAAATTGAAAGAGGTTTCTTATACTTTTTTTCACGTATAGCCCCTTGAACGGGCGGTTTGAAGAATTTTCGCCAAAACCCCCAAGCAAGGCTGGTTCAGCAGCCCTGGCTTGAGCTGATAGCTGACCGCTGACCGCTGCAAGCTATCTCAGCCCCGGTCTTTCTTGATCTCCTGAATCAGGGCCGGGACGATCTCGAACAGGTCCCCCACCAGGCCCACGTCGGCCACCTGAAATATGGGGGCCTGGGGGTCTTTGTTGATGGCCACGATGACATCGGAGGATTGCATCCCCACCACGTGCTGGCTGGCGCCGGAAATGCCGCAGGCAATATAGAGCTTGGGGGAGACCGTCTTGCCGGTCTGGCCGATCTGGTGGGCGTAAGGAATCCAGCCGGCGTCCACCACGGCCCGGGTGGCGCCCACCGCGCCCCCCAGCAAGTCGGCCAGTTCTTCCAGCAGTTTTATATGCTTGGCTTCTTTCAGGCCCCGGCCCCCGGCCACAATGACCTCAGCGGCCCCCAGGGGGATGCGCTCCTTGATTTCCGCCACGGTGGCGACAAAGTGGCAGCGGGGCGATTTCTCCAGGGCGGGCACCTCCACCCGGATCACTTCCCCGGCGGGGGCGGCCGCGGGCGTGGCGGGTTTGAAGACACCGGGCCGGGCCGTGGCCATCTGGGGATAGGTCCGGGGCGTGATGATGGTGGCCATGATGTTGCCGCCGAAGGCCGGGCGGGTCTGGAGCAGGAGGCGTTGGTCCGGGTCGATGGCGAACGCGGTGCAGTCCGCGGTGAGGCCGGTTTTGAGGGCCGCGGCCACCTGGGGAATAAAAGCCCGCCCCAGGTAGGTGGCCCCCGCCAGGATGATTTCCGGCTGAAATTTTAGGGCCAATTCGCTGACGGACGCGGCATAGGTCTCTTCCAGGAAATCCGCCAGCCGCGGGTGCTCCGCCAGATAGACCTTGTGAGCCCCGGCGGTGAGCAGGGCCTGGGCCAGGGGCTCCACCCCGTCCCCCAACAGGACCGCAGCCACCTTGACACCCAACACTTCAGCCAGACGCCGGGCTTCCCCCAGGAGTTCGGCGGTCACCGGGGCCAACTCGCCCCGGCGTTGCTCGGCAAAGACCCAGACGCCGTCGGGCGGCACCCCGGGCCGGGGCGCCAGCCCCTGGGTCTCGGGCAGGGCCAGGGCCTCCACTTCGCAGACCTCGACGCAGGCGCCGCAGAGGTTGCAGCCCTCGCCGATGACCAGGCTTTCGCCCTCCAGCCGCAGGACCCCGAAGGGGCAGACCTCCACACACTGGCCGCAGGCGATACATCTGTCGGAATGAAAAATCAGGCTCATATTAAGACGTCTTCATTTGCCGGGATCGTTCTCCCGATAGTGAGCAGTGAGCAGTAGGCTCTCATACTAATTCGCAACAACTGGTGGCACAGGCGTCTCGCCTATGCAGGCGCAGGCTAAAGCCTGCGGCCACAAAAAATTGCTCATTAAATGCAACTCGGTATCAGCACACACCATGAATCGGCGCATGTGACCTCCGTGTAGGGTGCGCACCGCACCCCATATCCTTAACGGTCATCCGTAGCCAACACCGTAGTTTTCTTCTTCAGATATCTTATCGCCAGGTAAAGGACCGCACTGCCCAGAAAGAGTTTGACCCAGACGGCATCGAGCCTCAAGGTCCCATAGGTGAACAAACCGGCCAGCACTTCCAGGACCGTAAAGGTGGCGATGATGGCGAAAAAGGTGCCGTATTCCCGCTTGATCGCCGACTTTACCGAGAAGGGCAGGGTGGGCGGCCGCCAATTCTTGAACCGGGGGATGATGGCGGGGGTCTTCTCGGCCCACTCTAAAAAGGCGTCGCCGAACTTCTGCCGCAAAAAACCCTCTTCCGTGAAGATGATCCGTTCATAGAAGATCGTAAAAAACAGGACGATGACCGTGGTGAACCACACCGACTTCATAAACAGAGACAGCCCGAACCAGATGATAAAATTGCCCAGATAAACGGGGTTCCGGACCACGGCGTACATGCCCGTGGTGTTCAGGGTCTCGGCCACCTGCCTGAGGGTATTGCGGCCCGAGGTGCCCCGGGGCACGAACCCCACGGTAAAGAAGCGGACGATTTGGCCCAGGAGCGCCACCGCCAGACAGCCGGCATCCCAGGCCAGATCCAGGCGGCGGTCGGCAAAGGGATACCGGAACTGCGCCAGGGCCAGGATAAAGAGAACCGCCATGACCAGCGGCAGATAGCTCCTCCACCTGAAGAAGTATTCCCCGGTTGTCTCGAATTCTTCCTGTAAGGCCATGGGTTGGGAGCTATCAGCCGTCAGCTTTCAGTTTTTCGTGGGGTGCGTCTTACGCACCATGGCGCCAGAGTGTTGCCAGCGTCTTGCCGTCCTGTAAGGGCGGGTTTAAAACCCGCCCTTACAACTGCGCTTTGCTCTGTTCCTTCAGCCGCCGCCACAGGCGGGCCGCCAGTTCCTCCGGGGCGCCGGTCCAGACTTCCGACTTACCCCGGGCCGGCGGCGGAAAGACCTTCACCACCTGGGTGAAGGAGCCGCTCAGACCCACCTCGGCGGCATCCAACCCGAGATCGCCTATGCCCCACACCGGGATGGCCTCTTTTTTGGCCTTGAGTTTGGCCTTGAAAGACGGCACCCGGGGTTCGTTGATCTCCTTGACCACGGTGACCAGGGCAGGAAGACTGGTCTCCACCGCGTCATAGCCGTGGTCCAGGAGGCGCTCCACCGTGAGCTGGCCGCCGTCGCTAAAGCTGAGTTTCCGGGCCCAGGCCACGTAAGGGATATTCAGGATAGTGGCCAGCATGGGGCCCACCTGGGCGGTGTCGCCGTCAATGGCCTGCTTGCCGCACAGGATCAGGTCGGCGCCGCCCAATTTCTCGATGGCTTTGGCCAGGGTCAGGGCCGTGGCCCAGGTGTCGGCCCCGGCGAAGGCCCGGTCGGACAGGAGCACCGCGGCGTCGGCCCCGAAGCCCAAAGCCTCGCGTAAGGCCGCTTCGGCCTGGGGCGGTCCCATGGTCAAGAGCGTCACCGTGGCCCCGTGGGCGTCCTTGACCCGGAGCGCCTCCTCCACCGCGTAGAGGTCAAAGGGGTTGATGATGGCCGCAATCCCCTCGCGCTTCAGGGTGTGGGTCACCGGGTCCAGGCGGACTTCCTGGGTTTCGGGCACCTGCTTGATACAGACGATGATATTCATAGTGAGCAGTGAGCAGTGAGCAGTTCAAATCTCGTTCCCAAGCTCAGCTTGGGAACGAGGACCAAAAGCCTCTCCCCCAATCCCTTATGGGGGTTGGGAGGGGAGTTTGAGGGGAGGGCAGGGGCCGTCGGCCCATG
>JBKQVS010000011.1:0-42098 GCA_052139855.1 Desulfobaccales bacterium | reverse complement strand
GGCTACAAGGGGGTGATGTCCTCAGCTACCGAAGGATTTGTCTTTTCAGGAAAAGCCGTGCTATCATGCCTTAGATCTCCATCCTTTCTACCCAGCCTTCGGAGGCAATTTTATGGCCACGCAAGGTTTTAAGCGCAAACTCACTGCCATCCTCAGCGCCGACGCGGTAGGTTACAGTCGCCTCATGGGTGAGGATGAGGCAGCAACAGTGGGGACCCTGGAGACTTATCGAGGGGTCATCTCGGAGTTGATCCAGCAGCATCGAGGCCGGGTGGTGGATTCTCCCGGGGACAACATACTCGCCGAATTCGCCAGCGTGGTGGATGCGGTGCAATGTGCCGTGGCGATACAGAAGGAGATCCACGCCCGTAACCAAGAGTTACCTGAGACCCGGAGAATGCAGTTCCGCATCGGGATTAACCTGGGGGATGTGATCGAGGAGGAAGGTCGTCTCTACGGTGACGGGGTGAACATCGCGGCGAGATTGGAGTCCCTGGCAGAGCCCGGTGGGATCTGTGTCTCCAAGACCGCCTTTGATCAAATCGAGACCAAGCTGCCCTTGGGGTACGAGTATCTGGGGGAGCAGCCCGTCAAGAATATCGCCAAACCGGTATGCGCCTACAAGGTCCAGATGGACCCGCGGGTAACGGTAAAGCCTCCGGCTCAGGTCAAGCCGAAGGAAAGGGCAAGGCGCAGGTATAGGTTTATCGCCCTTGTCAGTGTCTTTATCATCGCGGCGGGAACCGCAGTGATCTGGCGGTTCGTCTTTCCCCCTGCCGAACCTAAGGTGGAGAAAGCCTCCAAGCAGCGGATGGCCTTGCCACTGCCGGACAAGCCGTCCATTGCCGTTATGCCCTTCCTGAACCTGACCGGGGAGCAAAGCCAGGATTTCTTCTGTGACGGGCTAAGCGAGAGCCTGATAAACGCTCTCTCCAGGGTACCTCAACTATTCGTCATTGCTCGAGAATCCACCTTCAGGTACAAGGGCAAGGGGGTGAATACCAAACAGGTGAGCGAGGAGCTGGGGGTGCAGTACGTGTTGGAGGGGAGCGTACAGAAGGCCGGTGAGCGGGTGCGGGTCACAACGCAGCTCATCGATGCCCTCACGGGACATCAGCTCTGGTCAGAGCGCTACGACCGAAGCGTTAAAGACATCTTCGAGCTGCAGGATGAGATAATCATGAAGATCCTCACGGAACTTCAGGTGAAGCTCACCGAGGGCGAAACCGCGCGCTTATTAGCAAAGGGAACGGACAACCTGCAGGCTTATTTGAAAGTTTTGGAGGCGTCTGGGTACATATATCAAGGCAATAAAGAAGCGTTTGCGGTCGCCAAAAGGCTTTTGGGGGAAGCCTTGAGGCTGGACCCCAATTACGCCATGGCTCATATGGCTCTATCCTTTGCGCTCCAGCAGGAAGTGTGGATGGCTGCCAGCGAATCGCCCCAAGAGACTCTCGCCGAGGCCATGAAAGAGGCCCAAAAGGCCGTTGAACTAGACAACTCCTCGGCTGAAGCCCAAGGTACTATTAGCCGTGTCTTTCTGCTATTGCGTCAGCATGATAAAGCGATAGAAGCAGCCGAGCAGGCTGTGCGGCTTAACCCCAACAGCGCCACAGCTAACTTCTCTCTCGCCATGGCTTTTAACTTTTCATACAGGAATGAAGATGCTCTTCCTTTGATTCGACGGGCTATTCGACTCAATCCATTTTCCCCCCCATTTTACCAGCAATTAGCTGTCACTTTTCGGGAAACCGGAAGGTATGAGGAGGGGATCGCAGCTGAAAAGAAACTCCTCCAGCTTGCCCCCAATTATTTAAATGCCTATGTTTCCCTTACCGCTTTGTATAGTTACTCCGGGCGCGATGCTGAAGCCCGGGCTGCCGCCGCGGAGGTTATGAGGATTGACCCCAATTTCTCTCTCATAAGATGGGCCAAAAACATACCATTTAAGGAAGGGCCAAGAAGGGACCGCTTCCTGGAAACCCTGCGCAAGGAGGGGCTGAACTGATAACTGCTGTATATCAGCGGTGTTAAGCCACCATAAGAAGTATTCGATAGGAATATCATAGCAACCCTACCGGAAGGCCTTAAAAATCTTATAAAAACTGCCGGATAAGCGCCTCTACCCCGGGCTGACATCCCCCTGAACCCCGCCGGTGGCCGGTCGCGATGGCGGTTTTCGGGCCTCAGGCCCCCACCAGCAGGGATTTCACCGCCATGAGGGCCAGCCGTCTCACTCCCATCACCGGCACCACCCCCAGTTGGGTCAGGGGTACAGGCTGCCGCAAGAACATCATGTAATCGTTGTGGCTGTTATAGAGCGCGGCGAAATGTTTGTAGTCGGGGCTGTAAGAGTCGGCCTTGCCGAAGCGCTCGTCGTCGCTGGCCTCCACGCGGCCGTCCGGGTACACGTCAACCCGGTAGTAAAAATCGTCGGTTTCCAGAATGCAGGGCAGAATAATCCATTCGCCGGGCTCCACGGCTATGATCCTTTTCATGGACCTTCCCCCTCCCCCCTGGCGCGGCCGAAAAATATGGTTGAGCCTCCCGGCTCCCGGCTCTCCGAATCGGGCTGGCATTACCGGTGGCCGGTTCGGTTATTGAGGTTGCCTGGCGGCAGCCCGGCCCCCGATCTTTATTTAACCGGCCCCGGCCCTATGAATCAAAGAGAGGCGCGTGGCGGCGGCTCTTCCCCGAATGGTAAGCTGACCCTAAACGGGGTCGACTGCGCCGCGGCGCGCATGAGGCAGGTGAGCAGGTCGTTGACCGGGGTGGACAGGCCCAAGGCCCGGCCCCGGCTAGCCACCTGGGCGTTCAGGGCCTCGATTTCCGTGGGCCGCCCCGCCAGAATGTCCTGGAGCATGGAAGAATGGTTGGCAGCCGTATCGGCGCAGACCTGGCGGAGGCGGGCCGAGGGATCGCCGCTGAGGCTGAGACCCGCGGCCCGGGCCACCGCCTGGGCTTCTTGGGCCGCGGCCACCGCCACTTCCCAGGCCCCGGGCAACTGGAGCAGCATCCCGTTGGGAACCCGCAGCAGGGCGGTGAGGGGGTTGACGCCCACGTTGATGACCAGCTTTTCCCACAACACGGCCTCAATGTCCTCCCGGGGCTGGCACTCCAGTCCGGCGCTCCGGAAGAGGTCCACCACAGCCGCCACCTCGGCCCCGGAGACCTGGGAGGCGGCCGGCACCCCGATATAGATAACCCCCTGGCCGGCATAGATGATCCGGCCCTCATCCCGGGCAGTCACCCCCAGGAGGCCGACCCCCGCCAGCAGGCGCTCGGGCCCTGCGATTCGGGCCAGGCACTCCAGGTTGCCCAGGCCGTTTTGCAGGGTGAGGGCCAGGCCCCCCCGAGACATGAGCCCCGGAAGGGCCTGGGCCGCGGTTTCCGTCTGATAGGCCTTGACCGCCACGATGGTCAAATCGCACGGGCCCACCTCCGGCGCCAGGCCGATGGGCACCTGGACGACCCGAGGTCTCGCCTCCAGGGTGTGCACCTGGATGCCCCGGAGGCGCAACCGGGCCACCCGTTCCGGGCGATAATCCACCAGGGAGACATCGGCGCCGGCCTCCCGAAAGAGGGCGGCCAGGAGACAACCCAGACCTCCCGGTCCCAACACGGCCAGTTTCATCGATCATCCTGACGGAAAATACAGAAATAGCCACCGAAATTATCGGAGGATTCTTTATCTTTTAGATGATTTATATTAAAATTTCTACGAGTAATTAAAAAAGGGGGCGATAATGACCACGCCTGGGGAATTATCGAGACATTTCGACCAGGAGTTGGGAGATCTGAAGCAGGATTTGCTCCGCATGGCGGCGCTGGCCGAGACCGCGGTGGGCAAGAGCGTGGAATCGGTGACGAACCGGGACTCTAATCGGGCCCGGGAGGTGATCATCGATGACATCACGCTCAACCGCATGGAACTGGCTATTGAAGAACAGGCCTTTAAATTGCTGGCTCTGCGGCAGCCCGTGGCCACCGACCTGCGCCTGACGGTGGCGGCGATGCGGATTGCCACGGAATTGGAGCGCATCGGCGATCAGGCGGTCAATATCGCCGAAAGGGCTCTGGAATTGAACAGCCGCCCCCCCCTGGAACTCCCCATCGATATCAAGCTCATGGCCGGTATGGCTTTAGGGATGGTGCGCACCAGCATCGACGCCTTTGTCAACCAGGACCCCAAGCTCGCCCTGCAGGTCTGCCAGCGGGATGTGGAGGTGGACATCCTGGACGACGAATATATCCAGAAGCTCCTGGATTCCATGATTAAAGAATCCCGCTGGGTGACCCGTCTGCATCACTTCATCATCATCGTGCGCAATCTGGAACGCATCGCCGACCTGGCCACCAACATCGCCGAAGACATCGTGTTTATCGTCGAGGGCCGGGTGATCAAGCATCGATGCGAAGATTGGATGATGGCCTAACCCCCGACCTGACCTTGGCCTGAGCCAGTTTCTCCTCCAACAGCTGTAATTCCTGAGCCACCCGGGGTTGGGTCTTGC
The DNA here is from genome assembly GCA_052139855.1 of Desulfobaccales bacterium. GTDB lineage: Bacteria > Desulfobacterota > Desulfobaccia > Desulfobaccales > 0-14-0-80-60-11 > 0-14-0-80-60-11. The sequence continues at coordinate 37,584 of JBKQVS010000011.1, read as the reverse complement.
GGTGCCGCTCCAGGGTCTGCAAGGCATGCACTACTGAGGCATGGGACCGCTGGAACAGGCGCCCCAACTCCACCATGGTTTTTCCCGTGTAGATGCGGCAAAAATAGAGGGCCATTTGCCGGGCCCGCACCAGGCGCTTCTGCCGCGACCGCCCCAGCAGGTCCGGCAGGCTCACCCCATAGTAATCGCTAACGATCTTTTGAATATCCGGGGTATTCAACCGGGTGTCCACGGCTTTCAGGTCCTGGAGCACCTCCTGGGCCAGGCGCTGGCTGAAAGGTTCGTTGAGCAGAGTCGACCGGGCTACCAGGCAATCCAGGGCACTCTCCAGTCGGCGCACGTCCTCGTCGACGTATTCGGCCAGATACTCCAAAATCTTGACGGAAACCTGCACCCCCCGGCGCTTGGCCTTGTTGTCCAGGATATTGACCCGGGTGGGGAAGTCCGGCGGCCCGATGGGCGTGATGAGCCCGCCGGTGAGCCGGGAGCGCAGTTCCTGGGAGAGGTGGCCGATCTCCCCCGGCAGATAGCAACTGGTAAAGACCAGCCGTTTATTCTGGCCCATGAGCGTATCCAGGGTGTAGCAGACCTCCGCCTGGATCTTCTCCTTGCCGCTTAAAAACTGCACTTCCTCCAGGAGCAGAATGTCGCAGTCCTGGCGAAAGCGCTCTTTGAAGGTGGACATCTGGCCGTTCTTGAGGGCGCTCACCATCTCATTGGCGAAATTTTCCGCGGTGATATACAGGACCTGTTTCCCCGCCGCCGCCGTGGAGACGAAGTTGCCCACCGCCTGGGACAGGTGGCTCTTCCCCAGTCCGGGTCCGGAGGTGAGGAAGAGGATACGGTTATAAAAGGTATCGTTGCGGGCCAGGGCCCGGGAGGCCTGGTAGGCCAGGCGGTTGGAGGCCCCGACCACGAACTGGTCAAAGGTGAAGGCCCGATTGAACCGCCGGCCGGCGGTCTTTCCCGAAACCAGGGGCAGGGAGGGCTGACGCACCTGGGGCGGGACCGGAGGGCGCAGCGGGGCGGTGAGCAGCTTGAGGTGCACCGGCAGGCTGCAGTTCAAGGCCGTTTCCCGGATCTGTCCGATGAGCTTGAGATAATGGGCCTGGACCCATCTGAGAGCAAAGGGATTGGGACAGGATAAAACCAGTTCGCCCCCGGGTCCAGACTCGGCCTGAAGAGGCTCGATCCACAGATCGAAGGTAGCTTCGGGGAGCTGGTTCTTAATAATTTCCTTGACGGCCTGCCAGATGGCTTCCATATTCCCCCTTAGGTTTGACGTTACTCGTGGAGGGAATAGTAACCGCGGCCGGTATCCGGGTCAAAGGGGCTAGACCGAAATCAACCTTAGGATTCTCTCTGAAAAAATTGTTAGAGAATTGTTACAGAACGCAACAACGGCGCGGCTCTGGCCGAGCCAGAATAAAGCTTAATTAATCAAGCATGTTATAACGCAAGAAAGACATGGTTGGGAGCCTCCCGAGGTCTTGACCCGGCCCCCATGATTTTAAAGAATCTCCCGCAACCTGGGTTTTTCGCCGTTTTTCATAGGGAGGGAAATTTATTTAGGGCAAAATTCGCTAACTAATCAGTTTCAATTAACAAAAGCTAAAAACCTTTTGGACCCCTCTGAGGTGGGACGAGGCGTGCGGGGGGAAATTGGCCGGGGCGGCTGCCGCCTTGACAAATCTCCCGGAGGGGGTATCATGGCTTAAAGCTAGGCTGAAATCCCTTTTTGAGGTCCGCAATGATCAATTACGTCGCGTACCGTAAGTTCGCCACCCTGAAGAACGGCAAGCGGGTGATGTTCCGCTTCCTCAACGAAACTGACCGGGAAGCGTTGATTCAGATGTTCCATGAGGCTCCGGATGAGGATGTCCGGTTTCTGAAGCAGGACGTCAAGGACCCTAAACTGGTCAACTTTTGGGTGGATAACCTCGATTACCGCAAGGTGTTGCCCTTGGTGGCGGTGGACCTGGAAAGCAACCGGATTATTGCGGACGCCACCCTGCACCGGGGCAAGCATGCCGCCAAGCATATCGGCGAGATTCGCATCTTTGTGGGCCGGGGCTTTCGGAACCTGGGTCTGGGGTCGCTGATGCTCGAAGAGATTCTCAACCTGGCCCTGCAAGAAAATCTCATGTGGGTGAAGGCGGAGATCCTGGCGGAGCATAAAAAGGTGATCAAGGCTTTCAGGGCCAAGGGTTTCGACCAGAAATGCAGCCTGGACGATTATTTTATCCGCAAGGACGGGGTGACCCACGATGTGGTCTTGATGATGCGCCCCGTGGTAAAACGAGACGACGCCGAATTTTAGATTCAGGCCGAAATGAGATCATGTTATGGTAGGGGCGGGTTTTAAACCCGCCCCTCCGTTTTCATGGGCCGCGGTAATCGTAATTTTTTTGGAGAAAGACAACTATGAGCCGGGTAGCATCAGGGCTGGAAATATTTCTCAAAGACCCCCCGGCCTGGGTGGCGGACGCCCGGCTGGGACTCCTGAGCCACCCGCCCAGCGTCGGGCCGGACCTGACCGGGGCCCGGGAACTGGTGGCCCGTCATTTGCCCGGCCGGCTCAAAATCCTGTTCAGCCCGCAACACGGCTTGTGGGGGGAAAAGCAGGACAACATGATCGCCTCGGCCGATTTCGCCGACCCCGTCCTGCACCTGCCGGTGGTGAGTCTCTATGGGCCGCGCATGACCCCGCCGCCCGAGGCCCTGGCGGCGGTGGACGCGGTCCTGGTGGACCTGGTGGACGTGGGCACCCGGGTCTACACCTTCGCCGCCACGCTGGCCAAGGTCATGGCGGCGGCGGCGGCGCTGGGGAAAAAGGTGGTGGTGCTGGATCGCCCCAACCCCATCGGCGGGCTGGCGGTGGAGGGCAACCTGCTGCGGCCGGAGTGGGCCTCTTTTGTGGGGCCTTACCCCCTGCCCATGCGCCACGGCTTCAGCCTGGGGGAGCTGGCCCGCTACTATAACGTCACCCAGGCGCTCGGCTGCGACCTCACGGTGATTGCCGCGGCGGGCTGGCGGCGGGGCGACTACCATGACGCCACGGGCCTGCCCTGGGTGCTGCCCTCGCCCAATTTGCCCACCCTGGATGCGGCCATGGTCTATCCCGGCCAGGTCCTCCTGGAGGGCACCAACCTCTCGGAAGGCCGGGGCACGACCCGGCCCTTCGAACTCTTCGGCGCGCCGTTTCTTTCGCCCGGACGCATCCTGGAGCGTCTCAGGGGCATCGAGCCGCCCGGGGTGATCCTCAGGGCCGCCTGCTTTGAGCCTACCTTCCATAAGTTTGCCGGGGAAGTCTGCCGGGGTTTTCAGCTCCACGTCACCGACCGGCGGACCTTCAAACCGTACTACACTACCCTGACCCTGCTGGCGATAATCCGGGAGCTCTATCCCGAGCAGTTCGCCTGGCGCCAGCCGCCCTACGAATACGAGACGGTGCGCCTGCCTTTTGACCTCCTTACCGGGGATGACGCCATCCGCGAGGGTTTGGAGCAGGGGTTGACCGCCGGGGAATTAGAGGCTTCCTGGCAGAAGGACCTGGCGGAGTTTATGGAAGTGCGGCGGGAGTTTCTGATTTATCTGGAGTAAGAACTTATAGGGCGGCCTGTGGCCGCCGGATGTCGGCGGGCACAGCCCGCCCTATGACTAGGCAACCTTGGGCGTCAGCCGCTCAACCACAATTGCGGCGGCGCGCCGGCGGGCCTGGGCCAGATCATAATTCACCTGCATCCGGAGCCAGGTATCCGCGGTGCCGCCGAACGCCTTTTCAAAACGGATCGCCATTTCCGGCGTAACCCCGCTGCGCCCCGCCACGATGTTATGCAGCTGCTGCCGGGTGATATGAAGAGCCGCCGCGGCTTCCGCCACCGTCCAGCCCAGATCGTCAAGACACTCCTTCACCAGAAGACCGGGATGAACCGGATTTTTCATTGTCATGTGCACCTTTTTATCCAGGTTGCGAGCCGGTGGGGGCATAAAGCGGTTTAAGTTTAATTCCCTTGGCCGACTTTCTGACCTGGGCAATATCATACTGCACCTGAAGCTGTAACCAACTCTCGGGACTGCGGCCAAAAGCCTGGGACAACCTGACGGCCATTTCCGGAGAAATGCCGGCGTGACCGTTTAACAGCATGGAGAGGGTCTTGCGGGTCACGCCAAGTCCTTGCGCGGCCCGGGTAACGGTCAAGTCCAGGGGTTCGAGGCACAATTCCCGGATAATCTCACCCGGGTGCGGTGGGTTCTTCATGGTCATGGCGTCTTACTCCTAATGGTAATCAATCAGATCAACCTCAGAGGCTTGACCGTCCTCAAAGCGAAAAATCACCCGCCAATTGCCGGAAACGGCTACGGCATAAAATCCGGCCAGGTCGCCCTTGAGCTGATGCAGCTTCAGGCCGGGAAGGTTCATGTCCTCAACGGAGACCGCCGTGGCCAGCAAAGCCAGAATCTGACGCAACCGCTTGACCAGGGATTGTTTCACTCCCTTGGTCCGATCGTCATAATAGAGACCGGCTAACCCTTTATGCGCTATACTGCGGATCATAGATATTGTACCCTATAACGTATCAGGTTACAAATCAATTTATCTTTTCGTAAAAAAAATTTGAGTGGGCCCCCCTTTTTTCGCTCTCACACAGTTCATATCATCCCATCTCGTGAGGGCTGCGAACTCTTGGGGGCGACCCGGCGGGTCGCCCCTACTTATGCGGGTTGGGAGGGGGGATTTGGGGGAGGGCAGGGCCGTTGGCCCTGGCCCTTCCCCCAAAAAACTTCACGGAAAAATGTTCCGAATCGCCGCGGCCAGGGTGTCCACGCCGATGAGTTCCAGGCCGGGGAAGGCGCCCAGGTGTTCCTGTTGGCGGCGGGCCAGCAATGCCCGGGCGAACCCCAGTTTCCGGCCCTCTTTGAGGCGCACTTCCGGGGCGCTGACGGCCCGGACCTCGCCGGTGAGGCCCACTTCCCCGAAGATCAGGGTGTCGGCGGGCAGCGGCCGGTCCAGGAAGGAGGAGGCCAGGGCCAGGGCCACCCCCAGGTCGGCGGCGGGCTCGGTGAGGCGCACCCCCCCGGCCACGTTGACGAAGAGGTCCTGGCCGCCCATGGCCAGCCCCACCCGTTTTTCCAGGATGGCCACCAGCAGCGAGACCCGGCCCGGGTCCACGCCCATGCTCTGACGGCGGGGTTGCGCCAGGGACGAAGGGGAGACCAGGGCCTGGACTTCCACCAGGATGGGGCGGGAACCCTCGAGGCTGGGAATGACCGCGGCGCCGGGGACTTCGAGCGAGCGTTCCGCCATGAACAGGCCCGAGGGGTTGGTTACTTCCACCAGCCCCGCCTCCTGCATTTCAAAGATCCCCAGCTCATGGGTGGGCCCGAAGCGGTTCTTGACGGTGCGCAGCAGCCTGAAGGGGTGGCTCCGGTCCCCCTCCAGGTAGAGCACCGTGTCCACCAGATGTTCCAGGACCATGGGGCCGGCGATGGCGCCTTCCTTGGTGACGTGGCCGATCAGGAAGGTGGCGATGCCGGTGAGTTTGGCCTGCTGGGCCAGGCGGAAGGCGGTTTCCCGGACCTGGGTCAAGGAGCCGGGGGCCGCGGGCAGGGTGGCGGTATAGAGGGTCTGGACGGAATCCAGGGCCAGGTAGGCGGGCCGGCACTCCTCCACGACCTTGAGGATATTTTCCAGGCAGGTTTCCGTGGCCACCAGGAGGCCGGGGGCGGAGACCCCCAGGCGGTCGGCCCGAAGCTTGAGCTGGGTTTCGGACTCTTCGCCGGAGATATAGAGGCCCTTATCCCCCTGGCGGCAGAGCCGGTCCAGGACCTGGAGGATCAGGGTGGATTTGCCGATGCCGGGGTCGCCCCCCAAGAGGACCACGGACCCGTGGACCACGCTGCCTCCCAGGGTGCGGTCGAATTCCGTCAGGCCGGTCTCCCGGCGGACCTCGGCGGGAGCCTGAAGCCGGATCAAGGGCTGGGGAGCGCCGCGCCGGGGCGGGAGCTGCACCTCGGCCACGGGAGCAGAGGGGGTCATCTCTTCGGCCATGGAGCTCCAGGTGCCGCAATCGGGACAGCGGCCCAGCCATTTGGGCGCCTGATAGCCGCAGTTCTGGCAGATAAACACGGATTTCCCGGGGCGGGCTGCCATGGATTTCTGCTCTCCTTTGTGGAAATTAAAAGGGAAGGGGCCCGATTGTCCCCGGACCCTGAGGCGTGGCCACGGTTCAAAAAAGTTGAGAATTTGTGAAATAAATTAACTATAATAGCAGCGTAATACCATCAGGACCATCGCTCTGCCATGGCGCGGCCGGCCTTAGGGGCGGCGCCACCTGCGGTTTTCTGCATCGTTTAGGGAGATTGCCCCATCGACACCACCGGGTTACGACCCCAGTTTACCCCAGCCGGGGTTCCCCTGGCAACCAGGATTCTCCGGGACAATCTGGACCAGGGCCTGAGGCATCTGGCCAGCCGGCCGTCGCTGGTGGCGCTGGGGCAATTGGCCGCGGCCCGGGCGGTCGAGGTCTACCTGGTGGGGGGCTCGGTGCGGGAACTGGCCCTGGGCCGGGCGGCCCAAGACCTGGATCTGGCGGTCTCGGCCCAGACGCTGGAGCTGGCCCGGGAACTGGCCGGCGCCCTGGGGGGGACGTATGTCCTGCTGGATGAAGCCGAGCGCACCGCCCGGGTGGTGTGGCAGGGGGAGATTCTGGACCTGGCCGAATTCCGGGCCCCCACCCTGGAGGGGGATTTGGGGGGCCGGGATTTCACCCTCAATGCCCTGGCCGTGTCCATAAGCGACATCCTGGGGCAGGGTTCGCCCCGGCTCATCGACCCCCGAGGCGGCCTGGAAGACCTGGCCCGGGGCCGGCTGAAGATGGTGGCCGCGGCAAATTTCCATGACGACCCCCTGCGACTTCTTCGGGCCTATCGGTTTGCCGCCACCCATGGTTTTCGCCTCACTCCGGCCACTACGGCGGCCATCCGCCGGGCGGCTCCGGAATTTTCCCGGGTGGCGGCCGAAAGGGTGCACCAGGAGTTATTCCTGCTCCTGGCGGCGCCGTCGGCCGCGCCGGTGCTGGGGGCGATGGAGGCGGTGGGGCTGCTGGGCCGGGTGTTTCCCGAACTGGAGGACATGAAGGGGGTGGAGCAGAATGGCTACCATCACCTGGATGTCTACGGCCATTCCCTGGCGACGGTGGCGGCCATGGAGGAGGTGCTGGCGGCGCCCGGGGCTTATTTCGGCGAACTGGCACCGGAGGTGGTGCGCTACGCCCAGCAGTCCGCCAAGACGGCGCTCCTGAAACTGGCCGCCCTGTTCCATGACGCCGGCAAGCCCCAGGTGCAGGAGCGCCGCAGCCAGCCGGAGCGCTATACTTTTTACTACCACGAAAAAGTGGGGCTGGAGATTTTCAGCCGGGTGGCCGCACGGCTGCGGTGCAGTCAGGCGGAGATCAGGACGGTAACCAGCCTCATCCAGGCGCACATGCGGCCGTTTTTGCTGCTGCCGGCCTTCCGGGAACGGGAACTGAGCTTCCGGGCCTTGGGCCGGCTGGTACGGGCGGCCCAGCCTGAACTTCCGGGCCTCTTTGCCCTGGCCATGGCTGACAGTCTGGCGGGACAGGGTCCTCTGAAGCCGGCGGATTCCGAGGCGGTGTTGGCCGAGCTGGCGGACGCGGCCTACCAGTTCTTAAAAGAGCGCCTGGAGCCGCAGGAGCGCCATCCCAAGCTGCTCAACGGCCATGATTTGATCCGCCTGGGCCTCACGCCGGGACCCCGGTTCCGGCAACTGCTCACCGCGGTGGAGGAAGCCCAGTGGGAGGGCCTGGTGCAGACCCGGGAGGAAGCCCTGGAAATGGTCCGGCGGCTGCTGTAAGTGGGCGGCAGAAGGGGCTTAAGCCTTAACCGGGCGAAAATCTTAAAATCCTGAAGGCTTATCTTTACTTTTTCCACCAAATTATATTAATGTTAAAATTGCTTATGTTATACCTAGAAATACGGGAGATTAAATTATGGAGATAATGTCCCCTGATAGCGTCCATAGAGACCCGCAAACCGGCACTTTGATCAGGCTTCGGGGACTTTATCCCTCCCTGAAAACCGCCTTGCGTAAGGTGGCCGACGTCATCCTCAGGCAGCCGGAGATGGCCATCTACGCCTCGGTAAACGAAGTGGCGGCGGTAGCGGCGGTCAGTGAAGCCACCGTGATGCGCTTCTGCCGCATCCTGGGCTTTAAGGGCTTCCAGGATTTCAAAATCGCCCTGGCCCGGGAGATGGTCATCCCCTCACCGCGCTTGCACGAAGAGGTGGGCGGCGAAGAAAAAGACGAAGTCGCGGTGGTGCGAAAAGTATTTCACACCAACGGCGTGGCTTTGCAAGACACCCTGGAAATTTTGGATATCGAGGCGATGAAGGAGGCGGCCCAGCTTCTCCTCGAGGCCCGGCAGATCATGGTGGTGGGGGTGGGCGGTTCCGTGCCGGCCGTGACCTACGCCGGCAACCGCTTTCTCCTGATGGGTCTCAAGGCCCACCTGTGCACCGATTTCTACCTGATGTTGATGGCGGCTTCCATGCTGTCCCGGGGAGACGCGGTGCTGGCTATCTCCAACCTGGGAACCACCCGGGAAATACTGGAAACGGCGGGGATAGTCCGGGAAAAAGGGGCCCGGGTCATGTGCATCACCAACAATTCCCTGTCCCCGCTGGCCCGGATTTGCAGCCCGGTCCTGGTCACGGCGGCCCGGGAAGTTACCCTGCCCGAGGAGGCTGTGGCTTCCCTCATTTGCCAAATAGCGATCCTGGACGCCCTGTTTGCCCTGATCGCTGAGGCCCGGGGGGCGCAGTCCCGGGAGACTCTGGACCGGATGGAACAAGCGATGGTCAAAGTGGGAGTGTCGCGCGAACCCGCCACCTAGCCCTGCCGTGCTGTATAATCCCCCTCAACCCCCCGGTAAAAGGGGGACTTAAGCCTTCCAAGCCCGAGGCGCGGGACCCGAATGCAGTAAGATTCGTTAGCGTACGTCCCTGTGCACCGACGGCTCGGCCTCAGGATAAATCATGTCAATCCAGCAGCAGTTGAAAGAGGACATCGTGCGCGTCTGCCGGATGCTGCACCGCAAGAATTACCTGGCCGCTACCGACGGCAATGTCAGCGTGCGCCTGGGAGACCGGGTGCTCACCACCCCCAGCGGGATTAACAAGGGGCTCATGGAGGCGTACCAGGTGATCACCGTGGACCTCATGGGCAGGGTGGTGGCGGGAGAGGGGACGCCCACCTCGGAAATCCGGATGCACCTGCTGGCCTATGAGTTGCGCCCGGAGGTTTCGGCCGTGGTGCATGCCCATCTGCCTTACGCCACGGCCTGCACCCTGGCGGGGGTCTCCCTGCTGGAACCCATTCTGCCGGAGGTGGTGATTACGTTGGGGGGGATTCCCACCGCGCCCTACGCCACCCCGGGCAGCGAGGCGGTGGCCGAGGCCATCCGGGATTTCATCGGGGAATACGACGCCATCCTCTTATCCCGGCACGGCGCCATGACGGTGGGGCGGGACGTGACGGACGCCTACAACAAGATGGAGAAGCTGGAACATACCGCCCGGGTCATGCTGGCGGCGCGGCTCCAGGGGAGGGTGACGCCGCTGCCGGCCGCGGAGGTGGAGAAACTCCGCCGCCTGGGGGAGGAGTATAAGGGCGGGGGGTGAGTTTGGGACATTTCAGTTATTGGATAGCCCCTGTCAAACTTGGCTTGACAATGATATCAATAGTGATACTATATTAATGGCCGGCCTTGAAGATATCATTGCACAAATGAGACGGAATCCCCGGGATGTCCGTTTCAGCGATCTGTGCAAGGTGTGTGAGCGCTACTTCGGCGCACCTCGCCGGGGCGGCACCAGCCATCGGGTGTACCGGACCCCATGGCAGGGTGATCCCCGGGTGAACATTCAGAATAAAAAAGGCAAAGCCAGGGCCTATCAGGTGAAGCAAGTGCTCAAGGCTGTAGAGAGATTGGAGTCGGAGAATGGCACTGAAAGATGATCGCTACACCTACCGGGTAACCTGGTCGGAAGAGGACCAGGAGTACGTGGGCCTGTGCGCCGAGTTTCCCAGTCTCAGCTGGCTGGCCACTAGCCCCGAAGCAGCCTTAAAGGGCATACGGAAGACAGTGGCGGACGTAGTCAATGATATGCGGGAACAGGGTGAAGAGCCTCCCGAGCCTATTGCCTCCAGACGCTACAGCGGCAAATTTATGGTCCGGGTTCCTCCCGAAGTGCATCGTGATCTGGCCCTGCAGGCTTCGGAGGCCGGGGTCAGCCTGAACCGGCTGGCCAGTGCCAAATTGTCGCAGTAGGTATAATCCTGGCAGCGCGGCTCCAGGGCGCGGTGACGCCGCTGCCGGCGGCGGAGGTGGAGAAGCTGCGGCGCCTGGGGGAGGAGTATAAGGGCGGGGGGTGAGGTTTGGGGTCAGTTGACAATAGTTAGCGTATTTGCTAACAATTAACGTGAATCGTGAATTATACGATCGAATACTTTCACCCTCGCGTCCAGGAAGAGATCGAATCCTGGCCTGACGGCATATTGGCCGACTATGCTCGGATGGTGGATCTCTTGATGGAGTTCGGGCCAAATTTGCGTATGCCCCACTCACGTGCTTTAGGAGGTGGCCTATTTGAGTTGCGGCCGCGCGGCAGGGAAGGTATTGGGCGGGCATTTTACTGTTTCGTTGTCAGTCAGCGTGTCGTCATACTCCAGGCGTTCGTAAAGAAAACTCAGGAGACGCGGGACCAAGATTTGAGAATTGCCCGGAAAAGGATGAAGGAGCTACAAAATGTCTGAACTGGACTATAAACCGGTTTCCCATGACCATGCAGCTTTCCTCAAAAAGGCTCTCAAACGAAAGGAATTCAGAGAAGCATACGAGGGATTGGCAGAGGAATACGCCTTGGCCAGAGAGATGCTTGCGGCTCGCTCCAGGTCCGGTCTTACCCAGGAAGCGGTAGCAGAGTTAATGGGCACGACCAAGAGCGCGGTTTCCCGCCTGGAAGCAGGTGGAAAGCATGCTCCTTCCATGACCACCCTGAAAAAATATGCTCACGCCGTCGGCTGTCGGCTGGAAATCAAACTGGTTCCGGAATCCTGCCTGACCAACGAATGAACGAGCGGTAATCTGCCATGATAGTGGGACAAGATGTGACGGACGCCTATAACAAGATGGAGAAGCTGGAACACACCGCCCGGGTCATGCTGGCGGCGCGGCTCCAGGGCGCGGTGACGCCATTGCCAGCGGCGGAGGTGGAGAAGCTGCGGCGCCTGGGGGAGGAGTATAAACCAAGGCGGTAATTTTTGGCCGAAATCTTGCAATCATTTGATATGAAATGTTTTTCAGTAACTAATCATAAAATTAGGGAACTTCTAATACAGAAGAACAGTCTAAATTCATCGTTTTTTAAAGATTGTATAATAATTTTATTGAGAGTTAATCTGAATCAGCATCATTGATGAGAGGTAAGGCTGTTGAGCAAAATACTTTTGAACAATTTTCAATCGGCACCTCAAATTATAACTGCAAAACCTACCGATTACAAAGATGGCGATGTTGATTTCATAGTTGGATTCTCCATAGAAAGAGATAAAAATGAAGCAAGGCTCGATCTAATTTCTGATATTATCTCTAGCTTACTCATATTTGATAAATTGGTTGTGCCGGTATATGATTTATCATTATTAATCAAAGCATTGAAAGAAGGAGATATTTTAAAATTACTAAGAAATGACACCATACAAATTATAGATGACCTAAACTTTAATCCTGCTATTACTACGAGAAATAAGATAGCTTTTAAAGCTGGATCCATACATCTGGTGGGTCCTGATGAGGGTGGAAAAGGAACATTAAGTGACTTAGAGGAGAAGTGGCAAACAAGAAAGCTTTTGCCCAAAAATTTGCTAGATCAACTACTTCTTCTTGTAGCAAAAAGGATGAAGGCAATTAATATTGAAAACGTAGGAAGAATGATAAAAAATGAGACAGATTATGATTTGAGAAATAATAATCTGACTTCTAGAATGAGAATCACATCAATCAGTAGCGATAATATTAATCCAAATGATTTTTATAAGATATTGAGGTTAATGCATATAAATAAGGGGCTGGCTTTTGCAACTACGATGGGCATAGATACTACGCTAATTGACAGTGAGATCCAGCCCATATTAAATGACAAAATTGCCCCAATATTTCTAAAAAATACTTCCCATGAGGCTGTAGATATATTCCAGAATATACTTATAAATAAGGGCTTACCAGATTTAGGTTATATATATGATAAGGGAATTATATCCATCGATGATATAATGACTTTAAGAGATAACATCAATGGTGTTATATTTAGAAAGTGGTATGCTAGCACAGATTACAATCCGCAGGAGGCCTTGAAGGCACTCTTGAATAGAGTTGAAAACCGTTTGCAGAATATCGCTGCAAAACATATAAGGTGGCTTTACCCGAAAATTATTGGCTTAGTCAACCCTGTAGCAGGCATTGCAACATCCTATGTTGATAGTTTTGTAATTGATAAAATTCTTAAAGGTTGGCACCCATCGTTCTTTCTGGATAATAAGTTGAAGTCATTATTAGATAGTAAAATAAAGTATTATGAAAAACAAAAGTTCCTTGAAGAAATAAAGAAAAAATATCCTAATATTGAAAGGAATGATTTGTGTCCATGTGGAAGTGGAAAAAAATTTAAGAAGTGTTGTGGTAGATAAGGAGAAAAGCGAAATATAGATAGTCTACGAAAGCCTTAACTATTACAATTTACTAAGGCTCCAACACCACTTTCAAAGATTCCTGGGCTTCGGCGACGATTTTGAAGGCTGCCTGGATTTTCTCTAGGGGGAGGGTCTGGGTGATGGTGTCTTTGATGTTGATGGTCCGGTTGGCGATGAGGGCCAGGGCGGCTTCCAGGTCGGCGGGGGCGGCGCCGTAGGAGGAGGTCACGGTGAGTTCATTGCGCCAGAAGTCGGGGATGGGAATGGCGATATCCCGGTTGGGGATGGCAAAGAGGAGGATAATGCCCTTCTTGTCGATGCAGCGGAAGGCCTGCTCCACCGCGGCGTAGGCGCCGGTGCAGACGATGACCCGATCCGCCTTGAGATTCAGGTCGTCAGCCGCATGGATCACCTGATCGGCGCCGAACTCCTTGGCTTTCTGCAAGCGATAGGCATGCATGTCGGTGGCGATCACCCGGGCGCCGGTCAACTTGGCTAACTGAATATTCAGGATGCCGGAGATGCCGCAGCCCAGGATCAAGACGGTGTGGTGGGCCCGGATATCGATGAGCCCCAGGCCCCTGACCCCGCAGGCCAAGGGTTCGATCATGGTGCCTTCGAGATAGGAGACCTGGTCCGGCAGGACATAGACCCCGCAATCCACATTGATCTTAGGCACCCGGACAAATTCGCTGTAGCCGCCGGGATCATAGTTGCCGGAATGCAGGGTATCGCAGGCGGTCTGATTGTCTTCCCGGCAATATTTGCAGTCCTGGCAGGGCACGTGGTGGCTGACAAAGACTCGCTGGCCGGGGTGGTAGCGGTCTGATTTGGACTCAACGATTTCGCCGGCGATCTCATGGCCCAAAATCCGGGGGGCCTTTTTAATGCGGTACCATTCCATGACATCGGTGCCGCAGATGCCGCTGGCCCGGACCCTGACGAGAATCTCCCCGGGCCCGATCTGGGGGATGGGGATTTCCTCCAGGCGAATATCGTTATTATTGTAGTATTTGGCGACCAGCATATAAGTTAAGAGAAGTTCAAAGTTCAAGGTTCAAAGTTCAAGGTTCAAGGTTCAAGGTTCAAGGTTCGAGGTTCAAAGTTCAAGGTTAAAAGCATGGCTTTTGAACCGTGAACGGGTGGAATCAGGCTTTGGGTTTTTCCTTGGTCTGCTTGAGGATTTCGTGAGCCTGCTTGACGGAGGCCCGGTCATGGACAATGGCCCGTAAAGCTTTGGCCATGGCCACGGGATGGGGACTCTGCCAGACATTTCTCCCCAGGTTGATCCCCACCGCGCCTTTGTCGATACCGTCATGGACAAATTCCAGGACCTCCAGTTCGGTCTCGCACTTGGGCCCGCCGGCCATAATGACGGGCACCGGGCAGCCGTTCACCACCTTATCGAAATGCTCCTCACACCAATAGGTCTTGACCACTTTGGCGCCCAGTTCGGCGGTGATGCGACAGGCCAGGGCCAGATAACGCGACTCCCGTTTGTCCATTTCCCGGCCCACGGCGGTAATGGCCATCACCGGGATACCGTAACCCTCGCAGGCATTGACCAGGGCGGCCAGATTGTGGAGGGTCTCCTTTTCATAATCACTGCCGATGAAGACCGATAGTCCCGCGGCCGCGGCGTTCACCCGGATGATTTCTTCAATGGAGGTGGTGAGCATCTCGTTGGCCAAATCCTTGCCCACCATGCTGGTGCATCCGGAGACGCGCAGTACAATGGGTTTACTGACGGTGGGATCGATGGCGGCGCGCAAGACCCCGCGGGTGACAAAGATCGCATCCACATAAGGCAGAAGCGGTTTTATGGTCTCTCCCGGCTTTTCCAGATTCCGGGTGGGCCCTTGAAAATAGCCATGATCAATGGGCATGAAAAAACATTTGCCCTTGGGCATCAGCTGGCTTAAGCGGTTTTGCATTCCCCAATCCATGCGTATAACTCCTCTCCCGTGAGCAGCATTTATCCCGGCCGGACCGCGGGGTTGCCTTGGTCTCGGAGGCCCGGCGCCCGCGCTTATCTCTGCCGGGGCGGCAGGTTGCGGAGCCGCTCGATTTCCACCTGCTCCAGTTCGATAAATTCATCCCGAGGATAGTCCATCCGCAGGACACGGGTGGTCCGGTGGATGGAGATCATAAAGGGCGCGCAATACATGTTCTCCCAGGTAATGTGGACGGTATCCGTTTCCACTTCCAGGTGAACCCCGCGCCAGGTCCCGAAGACCTGATCGAACTCCAGTTCGTAGAGTTCCTCCCATGCCTGGTCCAGGAGTTCCTTGATTTCGGCGATTTCCAGGCGCTGGTCACAATAATAGAGCGAATAATCTTTCATGGAAGTTCCCGGTGAGGATAAAAGATAGGGGCGCCGCCAGGCGGCGCCCCACGGTAAGGTTAGTTTATCCTACTTTTTCTTTTCTTGGAAGAACTTGCAGTCTTTGGGGGCCATAAAGGCGCCCGGGCGCGCTTCCTTGAAAACGCCCAGCAGGAAAGGATATTCAATGGCCCGGCAGTGCCCGAACAATACCTTGGACATCTGGGGGTCATAGGTGTATTTGAAGTTCTTGCAATCGTCACAGAGAATCGCCATATTGAGGATTCCTCCTATCTTCGGAAGTTACGCAGCAACTACCAGGATTTCCCGTATTTGCGCTGGGCCGTGATGCGTTTCCAGCAACTCCCATCCAGGTCTTCCGGGGTGAGCTGGGTGCAGGCGACGAGCTTGCCCCGGGCCGACACGACACAATTCTTGGGTTTCCCCAGGAAGGTGACATTGGCAAAAGGCGGCGCCGAGGTTTTGCCTTCCCCGGACAGGGGTTTCAGGTCTTCGGTCTCGACGTAGCCCGGCAGGATGAAATCCTTGCCCTTGGCTTTTTCCGGGTCCACGACCCGCTGGCCGTTTTCCCACTCGGCGTAATAGAGTTCATCACAGCCGCCGCATTTAAAGTTGCCTTTGTATTCCCAGAAGCTATAGGGATCCAGGAAGTTACGGGCTTTGCATTTGGGACAATCATACATCAACGATATTTTGAATTCAGTCATATCGAGTCATTCCTCCCGTGATGGATAGAGGTGTAGCAAAGGCAGGCCGGCACGATGCCCCGGCCCCGCCGCGCTCCGGTTAAATGACCTCTTTGGCTTCCATTTCCCGGATCTGGTCCGAACTGAGGCCGCAGACCCGCTGATAGATTTCCTCGTTGTCAGAGCCCACCGGGCGGTGCACGTGTTTCAGCCGCGGGGGGGACTCGCTCATCTTGTAGATGACCTTCTGGGTGAAGACATCACCGTAGTACGGGTCGTCGTACCAGCCCAGGGAGCCCCGCTCCAGGAAGTGGTCGCAATTGGCCGCTTCCAGAACGGTGAGCAGGGGCTGGGAGATGATGCCGGCGCCGCTGAAGATGCGGTTGGCCTCTTCCTTGGTCTTATCCTTCAGGAAGTCCTCGATGGCCGGATAGATCTCTTCCTGGGCCCGGGCCTCGACGCGATCGTCGTGGCTGGCGTACTTTTTGCCCAGGTCGGGGCGGCCGATGAGGTTCATCAGCTTGGCGAAATCTTCGTCGGTATAGGCCTGAACGCAGATGTAGCCCTCTTCCTTCTCCGCCGGATGGTTCGAATGGGGATAGGAGGTCAGGCCGCAGGCGACGATGCCGTTGACGCAGATTTCAGTGTCCCAGTTGCCCCAGCGCATCCGCACGATGCCGTTGCGGCCCCAGAGGGGCAGGGCGTACTCGGTGTAGCGGGTGGAGCCTTGCACCTGGGAGCACTCGAAGTAGTTGCCCAGGCCCGAGACCGTATCCCGCCAGTAGAGGCCGGCCAGCATGGCGGTGGAAACCAGCATGCCGATGGAGTAGTCCATGATCCAAGTGGTGTGTTTGCTGGGGAAGCCGGCGGAGGCCCTTCCGGCCCGGTGGCCGGTAAAGGAGAAGACGCCGCCCTTGGCCTGGCCCAGGATGTCGTAGGAGGCCCAGTTCCGGCCGGGGCCGAAGCCGCCGAAGCCGCCGCACCAGGCCAGGACGATGCGGGGGTTCACCTCTTTGCAGGCGCCGTAGCCGATCTTCCATCGGTCGAAGGTGCCGGGCCGGTAGTTCCACACCATGGCATCGGTTTTTTGCACCATGTTGTAGAAGATTTCCTTAGCTTCCGGTTTGCGGTAATCCAGGGTGACGAAGTATTCGTTGTGGTTGGCGCCCTGGAAGGCAGGCGAGGTGCCGCGGCCGGGGTTCCACCGGGAAACCGGGTAGAACCAGGTCTCGTTGTAAGGCGAGCAGTGACGCATGGGCTCACCCAAACGGGGCACTTCGATCTTGATGACCTCGGCGCCCAGTTCGCCTAAGTAAGCGGCGGCGCAGGGGCCCAGGATGTATTGGGTGCAGGACAGGACCCGATACCCATTCAGGGACTCGGGTTTATCAAACAGCGCGTCCTTATTGAATACTGTCTTGCAATACTCCTCAAAGGGTAGTTTATCCAGGTGTTCGGTCATATTTCCTAACCCCCTCTATTAGATGAGCCCTTTGCCATACAGCTCATTCAGCTTAGCGGTGTCGAAGTTGCAGAATTTGCGATAGACATCACTGTTGTCGTAGCCCACGGGACGGCCCAGGTCTTTGACCCGGCCCGGGGTGCGGTGGCCGTAGAACACGGAGCCGCAGAACAGCACTTTGCCGTAATGCGCCGTGTCAATGGACCGCACCATGCCCCGGTATTTGTAGTGGGGCTCTTCCGCCACTTCGTCGATGAAGGAGACGCCGCCGGCGGCTACTTCTTCCGCCAGCAACTTGGCCCGGCATTCTTCCCGGGTCCAGTCCTTCATCCAGTCGGTGAGGATCGTACAGGTCTTGACCTGCTGGTCGTGGCCGACCCGGTCGATGACCACCCGCAGGGTGGGTTCGTCCAGGATCATGTCTTCCAGCTCGGGGCGGTCCTTGCCCACGGTCTTCCAGATGCGGTACCACAGCCGGTCATGGCCGCCGCCCACCATCATGTAGCCGTCTTTGCAGGGGTTAACCGAGTAGATGTTGATGGCCAGGTCCCAGTTGCCGTAACGGGGTTTACTGGAGCCGTCCATGCCGTACCAACCCCAGGCGTAGTCATGGATGCGGGCGTGGGCTTCCGACGAGGTCACCTCGATGAACTGGCCTTTGCCGGAGGTCTCACGGAAGATCAGGGCAGCAATGGTGCCGTGGGCCGTGAGATTGCCGCAGAGGATGTCATCAGACCGCTCGCCGGACCGGATGGGGGTGCCGCCGAAGGACTTGGGCAGCCCGGTGGCATGGCACCAGCCGGAGGCACAGGGCGAGGAGGGATAAAGCTCGCCGGGTTTGTCGGTTAAGGGGCCCCACTGGCCCTTCTGGCCGTTCCAGACATAGATCAGGCGGGGGTTAATCTTGGAGAGCTGGCGGTAGCCGATACCCCATTCGTCGAACTGCCCGGGGGCATAGTTCTCAATGAGCACATCGGCGTGGATGACCAGCTTCTTGAGGATTTCCCGGCCTGCTTCCTTGGTCAGATCCAAGGTGATGGACTGCTTGTTGCGGCATTCATGCAGGAAGGTGCCGCCGCACAGGTCGCCGTTGACGTTGTCTTTGAACATGTAGCGCTTGCGCCCAAAGGCAGTCAGCTTCCGGAGGGGCGAGCCGCCCGGGGGTTCCACCATGATGACGTTGGCCCCCAGCTCGGCGAGGTAGCCTCCCGCCTGCATGGAGTTGACCTGCAGGCCGCCATGGCCGCATTCCAGGACCCGGATTTTACCCAGGGCCTCGGGCTTGGCCATCTCGTGCTTGGGATGGAGCCACCCCTCCATGATGGTGGAGATTTCCCGAGACGCCTCGGTGCAGATCTTCGGGTCATAGACTTCTTCAAACGTGGGAATCGGGGTCAGAGGCCACAGTAACGGTGCTTCTTGAACCTCTTTTTTCAGATCTTCGGACATTCAGAATCCTCCTTTATTACCGTTGATTCGGAATTCAGCCTTAGGGAAACTTGAGTCCGCTCAAGTTCAGCCTTCTGCGGTTGTCGGCAGCCACCTCCTTTCGTGAAGAATTTGACGCCCCCGAAGGGGCCAGGTAGGGAATATAGCAATATAATCCAAAGTACAGGTAAGCTAAATTTGTGCCAATTAGTGCAAGTTGGGAAGAATTTTTCTATAAAAAAGATAACAGACTAGATTTATTGGGATTATTTTATCTGTAAGCTCTTGCCTGGGTGGTGGCCGCCGGGGGCCTGCCCGATCCAAATCCGCCGGGGCTGGGGGAATCGGTATCAGAAAGGGGGTGTTTTACCCCGAAGGTGGCGGGAGGGCGGGAAATTCTGGGCGGCGGCATGAAAATCTGGGGCGGCGGTTCCGAGAGTTTTTAGTATAATAGGGCGAAGAAATCCTTCGGGATGGGGCGCGGGACTAAAACGCCCCTGCCGGCAACAGATCTGAGACTCTCAACGATCTTGAGACCATGACAGAGCAGCAAAGCCAATCCCCGCCCAACTGGTTTGAACGCCACCCCAAGAAGACCATTGCGGGGTTGGTCCTGATCCTGGTGCTGGCCGCCACCTATGGCGCCGAAAAGCTCCTGGCCTATATCAACCATACCCATAACCTGGTGCTCTTTACCGATAGGCGCTATATCAATTTGCGGGAGATCCTGCCCTTAATCGACACGGTGGATGTCCCCCCGGATAAGGCGGTGCGGGAGTCCGACGGCCTGATCCAGAAACCCTACCGGGTCAGAACCGACGCCCGGGGCTTCATGCTGCCCTATAACCGCTATGAGAAACCGGACCTCACCCTGGTCTTTCTGGGCGCCTCCACCACCGCCTGCATCTATGTGGAGGAAGAAAACCGCTTTCCTTACCTGGTGGGCAACCTGCTGGAGCAAAAAACCGGGAAGAAGATCACCTCGATCAATTCGGGGGTCGGCGGCAACAACTCTCTGCATTCGCTGGATATTTTATTGAACAAGATTATCCCGATCCGGCCCGACGTCGTGGTCATGATGCACAATATCAACGACCTGGTGGCCCTGATTTACGACCGGACTTACTGGAGCAAGAACCCCACCCGGGCGGCAATCGTCGATTTCTCTTTCTATAAGAATCTCACGGGCCTAAAGGCTTTGACCACCATGGCCCGGGACCTGTATATTCCCAACCTCCACGCTGCAACCCGGATCCTCAGTAAGAAAATCTTCGGCAAAAGAGTGAAAGACCCGGACGACGAGTTTGCCTATATCCGGGGTAAGAAGCTGACGGTGGATGAGGCCGCCATCCTGGATGAGTTCAAGATGAACCTGAATACCTTCATCAACATCTGCAGGGCCCGGCGTATCACGCCGGTGCTCATGACCCAGTTCAACCGCTACAAGGCCAATCCCGATCCCAAGGTGCTTAAGGCCATGCAGGGATTCCAAGCGGATTCCGGGATTGCCGTGGGTGAGTTCATAGCGCTCTACGCCAGGTTCAACCAGGCCATCCGGGAGGTGGGACAGGAGCAGGGCGTGACGGTGATCGACCTGGCGGCCCTCATCCCCCAGGATAAACAATATATGTATGACGTGGTGCATCTCAACACCCGGGGGTCGCAGCTGGCCGCCCAACTCATCAGCGAGCGCCTGGAAAAGCAGGTGCCAGGGCTCAGGGGACAGGGACCAGAGAAGAACTGACCCCTGACCCCCGGCTCCTGATCCCTTTCTTTGTATCCTCTGTGTCTCTGTGGTAAATAATCATCGAGATGGAGCCCACACCGAAAAAAATTACCGTGCTGTTCATCATCAAACCGGAGCGGGGCGCGGGCGCCGAAATGGTGCTGGTGGAGGCGGCGGCGCGTCTTGCCCCGGACCGTTTCCAGGTAATCTGCGGCTTGCTGACCCCGGATGCGGAACAGGTCATCCCGGGCCGCCTGGCGACCCTGGACTTTAACCTGCCGGGGCTGAACGGCTGGGTCTGGCTGCGTTTTTTCTTCCACCTCTGCTGGGTCATCTACCGCCGCCGGGTGGATCTGATCCACGTCAATAGCTATGTTCCGGGGAATTATGTCCGCCTGGCCGCGGCGCTGATGCAGGTGCCCA
Organism: Desulfobaccales bacterium; assembly: GCA_052139855.1. Lineage (GTDB taxonomy): Bacteria > Desulfobacterota > Desulfobaccia > Desulfobaccales > 0-14-0-80-60-11 > 0-14-0-80-60-11. The sequence goes on along the minus strand of JBKQVS010000011.1, from coordinate 16,743 downwards.
TCGTCATCGACCACTGGCACGGCTTCACCCGGTTCAGCCGGAAGCGCCGGCTCATCTGCCGGGCCCTGGGGCGGTTTACCGATCTGAGTCTGGCGGTCTCCCGGGGAGTTAAGGACTATCTCGTGGCGGAGATCGGCCTGGACCCGGCCAAAGTCAGGGTGGTGGCCAACGGGGTGGACGTCGCCGCCATTGACGCGGCCCGCCCCGGTCCTGTCGTGCGCCGGGAACTGGGGCTGCCCGAAGGTGTGCCGCTGATCGGGTTGGTGGGCCGCCTGGACCACTGGGGCAAGGGCCATAGAGAATTGTTTGAAGCCATGGCCCAAATCCGTGACCGCCATCCGGTACACGCCCTGATCGTGGGGGGCGGCCGCAGAGAGGCCGAGGTGCGGCAGTTGGCGGAGAGCCTGGGCCTCGCCGAGGCGGTGCATTTTCTGGGACAACGGCAAGACGTGCCCGATCTCCTGAACGCCATGGACATCTTGGTGCTGCCCAGCTATAGCGAAGGGGTGTCCCTGGCCCTGTTGGAGGCCATGGCGGCGGGGTTGCCGGTGATCGCCAGCGCGGTGGGGTCCACCCCGGAAGTGGTGACCGATGGCGGAAACGGTCTGCTCATCCCGCCCCGGGACGCGGCGGCCCTGGCCGGGGCCCTGGAGCGGCTGTTGTCCGACCCCGCCGGGGCGCAAAAACTGGGGGCCAACGCCCGGGCCCACGTCCGGGAACACTTTTCCCTGGAACGCCTGGGGCGGGAGATTAATGAGATATATGGGGAATTAGTGGAGAAGAAGCTTAAAATATCATCTGAGGGTTTATAAACACCTTGACTATATATCAATAAATGGTATATTAACCATGGCCTGGCAAGTTTTGTTAGCTGTGAATGTCCGCCAGAAGCCCAAGAGACTGCCCAGAGGTATTGATGAGACCTTTCAGCTCTTGTTGGCTGAGATGAAGCTCTCCGGCCCGGTTCAGGCTGACTGGCCTCATTATGGCAAGCTCCGGCAGGACTGCTATCATTGCCACCTCCGGAGAGGCAGGCCCACCTATGTGGCGGTCTGGAGAGTCCTGAGCAAGCAAGACAAGGTGATAGAGGTTACTTATGTCGGCAGCCATGAAAAAGCGCACTACGGGCGGCTATGTTGAAGTTAGGTTCCGGATCCCGGTAACCAAGGTGATGGAGGCGAAACAGGCCATGGCCTCCTATGGAGCCATTGCCGAAGACGCGGGGTCAGTGCCCTGGGAGGAGGTCTATCCTGACTTTAACGGGAGTGTGGCTCTGCGGGGGGCAAGGAAAAGGGAGGCTCTTACTCAAAAGGAGTTAGCTCGCCTGGTGGGGGTCAGCCAGACCCACATCTCCGAAATGGAGCATGGCAAGAGGCCCATCGGCAAGGACATGGCCAGGAGGCTGGCTCAGGCTCTCAAGGTCAATTACCGGGTTTTTCTGTGAACCAACAAATTTCGAAAAATTCCGCTAACGGACAGCGCCAGGCGCTATGGACTTTCGTCCTCACTTCCTAAAAAACCGCGGTTTCCACCATGCTTTGATCAGTTTTACCACCTCTGATACTGCAATCGCCTCCAGGCAAAGGTTCTGGGGGCATTTTTTTAGCCGGCAGGGTTCCTGGGCACAGACCTCTGCCCGTTTATGGAGGGCCACGCCCCAGTCCACCTGATAGGGCCCCACCCGCCGGGGGTCGTCGGCGCCCAAGAGGCCGATGGTGGGGACCCCTAACGCCAGGCCCAGGTGCAGAGGGCCGCTGTCGTTGGCCACCAGGAGGCGGCAATGGGAGAGCAGGGCGGCCACGGTGAGCAGGGGGAAGCGGCCGCCGGTGACCAGGGTGGGACCGGCAAGCTTGGCGGCGATGGCCGCGGCCGGCTCCCGGTCGGCCCGGCCGCTGATGATGAGGAGCGGGGCTTGGTAGGACTCGGACAGAAAATTGCCCAGTTCGACGAAGGACGCGGCCGGCCACCACTTGTAGGGATCGGAGCCGGTGGGATGGAAGGCCATGAGCAGGGGAGGGACCCGGCCGAAATTTTTGGTCAGGATGGCCGCGGCCCGCTCCACTTCTTCCGGGGGAAGAAAGAGGTCCATGCGTTTGTCGGCCGTGTCGGCGCCCAGGAGGCGCACAAAATTCAGGCGCCGTTCGATGGCGTGCTCAAAGGGGTCCGCGGGCGCTACCGCGCCGGAGTAAGCGAAAGCCAGGGGGCTTTTGGCCGAGCCGATGATAAAGGGGCTGCCCGTGAGCTGGGCCAGGAGGGTGGCTTCGGGGTCGTTGCCGTGGAGGATGATCACCAGGTCGTAGGCTCGCAGCCTAAGGTCCCGGGCCAGGGGCAGGAGGCGCCGGTTGCGGCCGGGGTAGGTGAAGAGGCGGGCCACGTGGGGATTATGGGCCAGGAGGACCCCGAAGGCCCGGTGGGCCAGGACTTCCAGTTCCCAGGCTGGGTACCGCTCCTTCAGGGCCCGGATGGCCGGGGTGGAAAACAGGGTGTCCCCCAGGGCGGTGTTGCTGATGAGCAGGACCCGCCGGACCTGGCCGAGGTCCAGGTCGGCCAGGGGCCGGGGCGGCCCCCGCCTGACCCGGCGGGCCAGGTAGGTGCGGGTCAGTTTCATGAGGAGCTTATGCATGCAACCTCGAAGGGCAGTGGTCAGTTGCCAGTGGTCAGTAATTGGGACCCAAAAACTCTTGGCTGGTTCCCATACGCCACTTGGGAACGAGTATTACGTGGGGCGCAGGACGCACCCTACCTTTTCCTCTGCTCCATAACCGCATCATAAAATTCTTCCAGGGTGCCGGCGATTTTTTCCCAGGAAAAGTTAGCCGCAACCCAGGCGCGACCCTGTTGTCCCAGGCGCTGTCGCACGGGGGCATCGCTTAAGAGCCCGATGATCCGCGCCGCCAGTTCGGCGTCGTCGTCCGGTTGCCGGAGGAGCAGGCCGTTGACGCCGTCCTGCACCACTTCGGGGATGCCGCCCCGGCGGGTGGCGATGATGGGGAGCCCGGCCGCGGCGGCTTCCAGAAAAACCAGCCCGAGGCCCTCCTCGATCTGGGACGGGCCCACAAAGACGTCGCCCAGGAGATAGGCCCGGGGCATGTCAGCCGGGGGAATAAACCCGGTGAGCACCACCCGGCCGGCGGCCCGGCTGATCTCCCGGCGGAGTTCCTGCAAGAACGGGGTCTCCCGCATGGTGCGGCCGCGGCCGTATTCGGTGCCGCCCACCAGCACCAGCACCGCCCGGGGGGCGACTTCCCAGACCCGGGCCATGGCCCGGACCAGGATATGGACCCCCTTGCTCTCCCGGAGTTTCCCGGCAAAGAGGACCGTGGGCTCATCCCCAAGGCCGTAGTGCTCCCGAACTTGTTGGCGCTGGGGCACATGGTCCCAGATCGAGGCAAAGGCGCCCGCCTCCACGCCGTTATAGATGACCCGATGGCAGGCCGCGCCCAAAGCCAGGCGGGACCGTTCCCGGTCCAGGACGAATTGGCTGCACGCGGCAAAGCCCGCCACCGGAATGGGAGATCCGAGAGGGGGCCGCTCCCGTTTCCCCAGGGACTCATAGAGGTTGTGCATGTGCAGGATGATGGGGATTTCCCCGGGGAGGCGGCGCGCCAGGGACAGGGCCAAAAGGGGCCGGTTGTGAACGTGAACCAGATCCGGCCGGACCCGGTTGATGATCCGGGCCACGTGCCGATCATAGAGCGGCAGGTAATTCCGGTAGCGGCAATAGAGCCACTTGCGCCAGCCCGTGAGGGGGACGCGATGGTACTCCGCCTGGCCCCGGGTTTCATGGACCGGCAATTCGGGATCGGACACCCCGATGACTACCGGGCGCCAGCCCCGGAGGCGGCCGGCCACCTTGTCGATGAACAGCTCCGCCGCCCCGCCCCGGATGGGCGGGATGGGGTAGAGTTCAGGTCCGATCAGGGCGACGGTGGGCATGGGCGCCGGCCTTTAATACCGTTTTTGGTTTTTGGTTGTTGGTTTTTAGTAAAAAAATATAAAAAATATAAGACCTTATAGTTATGTTATATCGCGATTGAAAGCAAACTTGGGATAGGGGGTGGATGGTCTATCCCGGGGTCGCCGCCGCGGTTGGCCGGCGACCCCCCGGGCCGGGAGATCTCATCGAGCCCGATACGCACCTTATACCACCAAAATGAACTAAATTTTAGCACTTTCCGCCGGCAGGCCCGAACGCTCCGGCGCAGAGCCAGTGGCAAGGAATCCGATCTTTTCATAAATTTCTTGACACTTGAGACAGACTTTGTAATATGCTTCACATGGTTATGTTCTAGGGTATAGACCGAAAGACCATTAGAATTACCAATATCTGAAGGAGGTAGCAGTTCATGGGTAAGATTCCGGCTGATTATTTGCCACCTAAAGAACTCTGGGCGGGGTATACCGCGCCCGAGGAGTTCAAAAAGTTTACCTCAGGACAGTGGAATATTGCGGAAGAATTTTTGGACCGGCACGTGAAAGAGGGCCGGGGAGACCAGGTCGCCATCCTGTTCGCAGACCAGAAGCTCACTTTTAAAGAACTGCTGGCCATGTCCAACAAGTTCGCCAACGTCCTTAAAAAGCAGGGCGTCGAGCCCCAGGATCGGGTAGGGCTCCGCCTGACCAACATGCCGGAAGCCGTTGCCATCAATTTCGGCATCATGAAGTGCGGCGCCATCCCGGTGCCCATTTCGCCGCTGTGGGCCAAGGAAGAAGTGGCTTTTGTCTGTAACAACGCCGAATTCAAGGCCTTTGCGGTGAGCTTCCCCCTGATGGCCGCGGTGGAAGAAGCCAGGCACGAATTCGAGTTCCCCACCAAGATCATCGTGGTGGGCGGCAAGCCCGAAGACTGGGAAGCCAAGGGCTGCGTCGCCTTCGGCAAAGAGATGGCCGGAGCCTCGGACCAGTTCAGCAACGTCAAACTGAGCGCCGACGACATCGGGGTCATCCTGTTCACCTCCGGCACCACCGGTCAGCCCAAAGGCTGCGTCCACTTCGTCAAAGAGGTGCTGGTGGAGTCCAATTTGGTCAACAAGTATGTCTATAAGCTGAAACCCGGCGACGTGCTGGGCGGCTCGGCCCCGGTGTCTTTTGCGGCGGGCTACGGCACGTTCTGCATGATCCCGTTTGCCGGTGGCTCATCCATTTCGCTGCTGCCCAAGTTCACCCCGGACGACATGATGAGCACCATCTACAAGCACAAGATTACGGTCATTACCGGTCTGCCCACCGCCTACCGGAAGCTGCTGGAAATGCCCAATTTCAACGACTACGACGTCAGCAGCATCCGCATGTACACCACCGGCGGCGACGCCCTGACCGGCAAGACCCTGGCCATGTGGCAGGCCAAAACCGGCAAGCCCATCTGGGAAGGCCTGGGCGGCACCGAGATGATGCACCTGGTAACCAGTAACACCATGAGCGACATCCCCATGCCCGACTCCATCGGCAGGGCGCTGCCCGGCTTCGAGATCAAGGTCGTGCGGGAAGACGGCACCACCGCCGGCCCCGGCGAAGTGGGCAGCATGCTGATCAAGGGCCCCACCGCCACCCTGTACTGGAAGCCCTACATCCAGGACAACAAGCTCCTGAAAACCATGAAGAAGGGCATCAAGGACGGCTACAACATGATGGGTGACGCCGTTATGATGGACAAAGACGGCTTCATCTTCTTCCAGGCCCGGGAAGACGACATGATCAAGTCTTCCGGCTTCCGCCTGGCCCCCTCGGAGATCGAAGACGCCATCCTTCGCCATAAGGCGGTGCGGGATGACGCGGTCGTGGGGATCCCCGACGAGGTCCTGGGGCAGAAAGTCGTGGCCATGGTGGAACTGGAGCCCGGCCACACCGCCTCCCAAGAGCTGGCCAGCGAAATCATCAAATCCTGCCTGGACGTGCTGGGCATGTACAAGCTGCCCCGGGAAGTGGTGTTTATGGATTCCATCCCACGGACGCCCACCGGCAAGATCCTCAAGAAGGTGCTGCGGAAGGACTATCCGGAGTATCCGACCAAGTATGTACCCAAGGTCAAGTAGGTTGCACCTCTTATAAAAAACTCCGGGGGCGGGTTGCCGCCCCCGGGGACTTTGCAGACGGGAATGCCCTGCTCCGGCGGGGCATTTTTCTTTTTGCTTTCGCTTTCCCATATGATTTAATATATCGGGTTTGTGAAAAGGAGGGCAAAGCATTGCCTAATGTAGTGGTAGTGGGCACCCAATGGGGCGATGAAGGCAAGGGGAAGATCGTCGACCTTTTGACCGAACAGGCCGCCATGGTGGCGCGATACCAGGGCGGCAACAACGCCGGCCATACCCTGGTGGTGGGCGGAGAAAAATTCATCTTCCATCTGATCCCTTCGGGGATCCTGCATCCCGGCACCGTCTGCCTCATCGGCAACGGCGTGGTGCTGGACCCGGAGGTCCTCCTGACGGAACTGGATAACCTCAAGGCCAGAGGCATCGCGGTGGGCCCGGAAAACCTCCGCATCAGCGAGCGCACCCAGGTCATCATGCCTTACCACAAACGGCTGGACCTGGCCCGGGAGCGGGCCAAGGGGGCCGCCAAGATCGGCACCACCGGCCGGGGCATCGGCCCCTGTTATGAAGACAAGGTGGCCCGGCGGGGCATCCGGATGGCCGACCTCCTGGACCCCGAGGTCCTCAGGGCCAATTTGGCCGAGGTGCTCCCGGAAAAGAATTTTTACCTGGAAAAATTTCTGGAGGACAAGCCCTTCACCCTGGAGGAGATCCTGACGCCCTATCTGGAGATGGGCCAACGCCTGGCGCCCCTGGTGACCAACGTCTCGGTGATGCTGGCCGAGGCGGTGCGGCAGGGGAAGAACATCCTCTTTGAAGGGGCCCAGGGGACACATCTCGACATCGACCACGGCACCTATCCTTACGTCACCTCCTCCAACCCGGTGGCGGGGGGCGCCTGCACCGGGACCGGGGTTGGCCCCAACCAACTGCACCAGGTCCTGGGCATTGTCAAGGCCTACACCACCCGGGTGGGGAGCGGGCCATTTCCCACGGAATGTCTGGACGAAGTGGGGGATCACCTGGTGGAGTGCGGGGTGGAATTCGGCTCCACTACCGGGCGGCGGCGGCGCTGCGGCTGGCTGGACGCGGTGGTGTTGCGCGACTCGGCCCGCCTGAACGGCCTCACCGGCCTGGCCATCACCAAGCTGGACGTCCTGACGGGCGTCAACCCGGTGAAAATCTGCGTGGCCTACGACGCGGGCGGCGTGCGTCAGGAGACCACCCCGGCTACCATCCAGAAGTTGGAGAAGTGCCGGCCGATATTTGAGGAACTGCCGGGATGGACCGATGATATCCGGAAAGTACGGCGCCTCCAGGATTTGCCGGCGGCAACGCAAAATTACCTGAAGCGGGTGGAAGATCTGGTGGGCGTGCCGATCCAGATCGTTTCCGTGGGCCCGGACCGGGAAGAGACCATGGTGGTACAGAATCCGTTTGGTTAAACTGCTGGACAACTGAGGGCGGCTGTCCTACACAAGACTCATGATACCCGGGGTGGGTGTCATACACAAAAATATAATGATTTTTAAAACCGTTGATGGGGTTGATTTAGGGCGTAATCCTTGGAACGGAAACCTAATGTAGGACAGCCGCCCTCGGCTGTCCCTTCTTTAGCCGAACCACCTTTGGCCTCGGCAAAACCAGCCAAAGCCGAATACCGCCGTCACCTCCCCCACCTGCAAAAAGAAGATACCCCCCACTTTATTACCTTTGTCACTTATCAGCGTTGGGTTTTGCCGGAATCGATACGCGGTTTGGTCCTTAAGCACTGCTTGCATGAACATCATGTAAAGCTACAGGTCCACGGGGTTGTGATCATGCCGGACCATGTCCATTTGATCATCACGCCTTTGGAAGACGGCCAGGGGAACCCATACAGCCTATCGGAAATTATGAATGGCATTAAAGGGACCTCGGCGCATAGTATTAATAAAGCCTTAAACCGCAAGGGACGGGTATGGCAGTCTGAATCGTTCGATCACGTCCTCCGCTCGGATGAAAGCACCCACAGCAAGGTACAATATATTTGTGAAAACCCGGTGCGAAAAGGTTTGGTTGCAGAGGTGGACGATTATCCCTGGCTTTGGCGGGAATGGGTGGAGGGTGCAACACCGGTGGCGCCGCCACCCTCGGCAGCGCAAAAGTAAGGATGGACAGCCGAGGGCGGCTGTCCTACATGTTTACGCCTGGGTAGCGCCAGCATTCCGAGGGGGAACTTTTCTCAATGTAGGGAAAATTCTGACAGAGGAATCGAAAAATCCCCGACTTTCCCCTCTGAGCCGGTAATGCTATAAAGAGAGGGTATAATCGCGCCGGATCGCGGTTTTCCCCGTGGGGCATGGGGAACCGGGTGGATAACCCATCAACTGGATGATAAAAGGACATAACCATGATTGAAATCCGCTTTCATGGCCGCGGCGGCCAGGGCGCGGTGACTTCGGTGGAACTGCTGGCCCTGGCGGCCATTGAGGAAGGGAAGTACGCCCAGGGTTTCCCCAGTTTCGGGCCGGAGCGCCGGGGCGCCCCGGTGCTGGCCTTCTCCCGGGTGGACGACAAGCCCATCAAGCTCCGCTGCAAGATCGTCAAACCCGACGTGGTGGTGGTGCTGGACGCTTCGCTGCTGCCGATCCAAAAGCCTGCGGCTGACTTGAAGGCAGACGGCATCATTATCCTCAACACCAACAAGAGCGCGGCGGAGATTCGCCAGGAATACGGCTTTAAGCACACCCTGGCCTTGGTGGACGCCAACAAGGTGGCCCGGGAGGTCCTGGGAGTGCCCATCGTCAATACCACTATGATCGGGGCCCTGCTCAGGGCCACCGGCGTCGTCCAGGTGGAGACCATGGAGGCCCCTCTGAAGGACCGCTTCGGCCCCCTGGCGGTCAAGAACTTCAACGCCCTGAAAGTGGCTTTTGAGCAGACCACTATTGAGGAGCGACGGTCGTGAGCAAAGCATGGGATCGGGTAACCTGGCAGGAGATTGAGGTCGGCGGCGTCTTGACCGAGCCGGGCACGGCCCGGAACTACAACACCGGGGATTGGCGGTCCTCCCGGCCGGTGTGGGACAAGACCCGCTGTATCAAGTGCGGCATCTGCTGGACGGTGTGTCCCGAGTCCGGCATCTCCGAGGACGCGGACGGCTATTTCGATATGAACACCTATTGCAAAGGCTGCGGCATCTGCGTCAAAGAGTGTGTCACCGGCTGCATCAAGATGGTGGTGGAGGAATCATGATGGCCCATAAGAAGCGAGTCGGCATGGAAGTCTCCATTGCGGTGAGCCATGCGGTGCAGCTGGCTCGGGCCGAAGCCATCGCGGCGTATCCCATTACCCCCCAGACCCACATCGTGGAGCACCTGTCTTCCCTGGTGGCCAACGGCGATTTGGAGGCGGAGTTCATCACGGTGGAATCCGAGCACTCGGCCATGAGCGCCTGCATCGGCTGCTCGGCGGCCGGGGCCCGGACCTATACCGCCACCAGTTCCCAAGGGCTGGCCCTGATGAATGAAATCGTGTTCATCACTTCGGCCATGCGGCTGCCCATCGTCATGACCGTGGCCAACCGGGCTCTGTCCGGCCCGCTCTCCATCTGGAACGACCACAGCGACATCATGGCGGCCCGGGATATCGGCTGGATTCAGATCTTCGCGGAGAACGGCCAGGAGTCCTTCGACCACAGCATCATGGCCTTCAAGATCGCCGAAGACCACCGGGTGGTCCTGCCCACCATCGTCAACCTGGACGGCTTCATCCTCACCCACGTGGTGGAAGCCCATGAGATGATGGACCAGGAGACGGTGGACCGCTTTCTGCCGCCGCTGGTGCCCTACCACAAGCTGGACCCGGCCAAGCCGGTGACCATGGGCGCGTTTGCCATGCCGGAGCTCTTTACCGAATGCAAGATGGCGCACCAGGAGGCTCTGACTAATTCCTACGGCCCCATCCTGGAAGTCTGGAAGGAGTGGGGCGAACTCACCGGCCGCCATTACAAGCCCGTGGAGACCTACCGCACCGAGGGGGCCAAGGTGATTATCATGATGATGGGCTCCCTGGCGGAAGTGGCCGAAACCGCGGTGGATACCATGCGGGATCAGGGCATACCGGTAGGGCTGGTGAAGATCAGGTTATGGCGGCCCTTTCCGTTTGCGGACCTCCGGGCTGCCCTGGCCGGGGCGGAACTCGTGGTGGTCTGCGACCGGGCCCTGTCCCTGGGCGGCGCCGCCGGGCCGGTTTTGGCGGAAGTGCGCAGCGCCATGTATCCCCTGGCCGTCAAACCCCAGATCCTCGGGTACACCGTGGGTTTAGGGGGCCGGGACGTGCAGCCCGAGGCCTTTGAGGAACTGGTGCGGCACGCCCAGGCGCAAGTCAAGCAGGGACCCAGCCAGGAATACTACATTTATGGGGTAAGAGGCTGATGGAAAAATTTGGATCGGCGGAAAGCACAAAATTCGATACGTACGCCTCGCGCATGATGCCCCGGGATGAGTTCTTTACCTCGGGGCACCGTTCCTGCCAGGGCTGCGGCGAGGCTCTGGCCGTGCGGTGGGCCTGCAAGGCCATCGGCAAAGACGCCATCATCGCCCACGCCACCGGCTGCATGGAGATCGTGTCCTCGGGCATGCCCCAGACCGCCTGGATGCATCCCTGGATTCACGTGGCCTTCGAAAACACTTCGGCGGTGGCTTCCGGGATCGAAGCCGCCCTGAAGGTCCTGGAACGCAAGGGCAAGCTCAACGGCCCCATGCCCAAGGTGGTGGCCATGGGGGGCGACGGCGGCACCAGCGACATCGGCCTCCAGTCCCTCTCCGGGGCCCTGGAACGGGGCCACAACTTCACCTACATCTGCTGGGACAACGAAGCCTATATGAACACCGGCATCCAGCGATCCAGCGCCACCCCCTTCGGGGCCATGACCACCACCTCACCTCCCGGGAAGCGGAGCTTCGGCCAGCACACCTGGAAGAAAGACATGGTGGCCATTGCCGTGGCCCACGGGATTCCTTACGTGGCCACCGCCTCCCCGGGCTACCTCTTCGACCTGTACTTCAAGGTGAAGAAGGCCGTGGAGACCCCGGGGCCGGCTTATATCAACATCCTGTCCGTCTGCCCCACGGGCTGGCGGAGCGCCACGGACCTGTCGGTGCGCCTGGCCCGGCTCGCCACCGAAACCGCGGTCTTTCCCCTGTTTGAAGTGGTGGACGGCAAGTACCGGCTCACGGTGGAGCCGCCCAAAATCCGGCCCATCCGGGATTACCTCAAACCCCAGGGCCGCTTCCGGCATCTCCGGGACCCGGAGGTGGAATTTATCCAGAAGCAGACTTTGGCCAGATATAAGCTGCTGCTGGAAAAATGCCAGTCGCCCTTCCCGGAATTCGCCCCGGTGCACGTACCTGAAGGAATTTGATGATGACCAGCCAGCAAAAGCGTGAAACCATCATGTCCCGTTATGAGGGAGTGGCTGCGGACCTGATCCCTGTGCTCCAGGATATTCAGGACGAATTCAACTACCTCCCCAAAGACGAATTGAAATTCGTGGCCGGGCGGCTTAACGTCCCCCTGACCCGGGTCTACAGCGTGGCCACCTTTTTTAAGATGTTCTCTCTGGAGCCCAGGGGCAAGCATCAGATCCGGGTCTGCCTGGGCACCGCCTGCCACCTCAGGGGCGGCCAGCGCTTGGTGGAAACGGTGGGGCGCCGCCTGAACGTGGAGCCGGGCCATGCCACCGAGGACCTGCAATTCTCCCTGGAAACCGTGGGCTGCCTCGGGTCCTGCGCCCAAGCCCCCTTGATGATGATTGACGACAAGTACTTCGGGCGCATGGCGGTGGACAAGGTCCCCAAGATCCTGAAACCCTACAAAAAATAAGAGCTGAGATACGGATATGCCTAAGTTTGAATCCATGAAACACCTGGAGGAATACCGGGGCCGACTTCTCAGCAGCCGGAATCCGCAGGAGCCCCAGGTTCTTGTCTGTGGCGGCCCCGGCTGTTTGCCCATGGGGAGTGAAGAAGTCGCGGCGGCTTTCCAGGCGGAGCTGAAACAGCGAGGGCTGGCCGGGAAGGTCGTCCTCAAGGAAAGCGGCTGCCAGGGGTTTTGCGCCAAGGCCGTCAAGGTCATGTTCCGGCCCCAGGAGATCACCTATCAGCAGGTGACCGCCGAGGATGTGGTCTTCATCGTCGAGGAAACCCTGGTCAAAGGCAAGATCATCGACAAGTTTTGCTACCAGGACCCCGGCGACGGGGCCATCAAGGCCCATAAGTCCAAAGTGCCTTTTTACCAGGGACAGCATCCCATCGTGTTGGGCAAGATGGATAGCATCGACCCCACCAGCCTGGACGATTACCTGGCGGCCGGCGGCTACCAGGCCCTGCAAAAGGTCTTTACCGGGATGAAGCCGGACGCCGTTATCGACGCGGTGGAGCGGTCCGGCCTGCGGGGGCGCGGCGGCGGCGGTTTTCCCACCGGGCGCAAATGGCGCCTCTGCCGGCAGGTGCCCGGGGAGGTCAAATATCTGATCTGCAACGGGGACGAAGGCGACCCCGGGGCCTTCATGGACCGGGCCGTTATGGAAGGCGACCCCCACGCGGTCCTGGAAGGGATGATTATCGGGGCTTTCGCCATCGGCGCCACCCAGGGCTATATCTACGTGCGCCACGAATATCCCCTGGCGGTGAAGCGCCTGGCCCTGGCCATTGACCAGGCCCGGGAAACGGGCCTCCTGGGAGCCAATATCCTGGGGTCCGGCTTCAGCTTTGACGTGAAGATCAGCAAAGGCGCCGGCGCCTTTGTGTGCGGCGAAGAGACCGCGCTCATCGCCTCCATGGAAGGCGATATCGGCGAACCCCACCCCCGGCCGCCCTATCCCGCGGTGGCCGGCCTCTGGGGCAAACCCACGGTGATCAACAACGTGGAAACCTGGGCCAATATTCCGGCCATCATGAGCCACGGCCCGGAATGGTATGCCGGCATCGGCACCGATAACAGCAAAGGCACCAAGGTCTTCTCCCTGGTGGGGGCGGTGAATAACACCGGCCTGGTGGAAGTGCCCATGGGCACCACCCTGAGGCAGATGGTCTATGATCTGGGCGGCGGTATCCGCGGCGGCGGAGAATTCAAGGCGGTCCAGACCGGCGGCCCCTCCGGCGGCTGTATCCCCAAGCAGTTCCTGGACCTGCCGGTGGACTACGACAGCCTCCAGTCGGTGGGCTCCATCATGGGCTCCGGCGGCATGATCGTCATGGACGAAACCAGTTGCATGGTGGACGTGGCCCGCTACTTCATGTCCTTCCTTCATGACGAGTCCTGCGGCAAATGCACCCCCTGCCGGGAAGGCACCAAGCACCTGCTGGAGATCCTCACGGAAATCACCAAGGGCAACGGCAAGGAAGAGCACATCCCCCTGATGGAAGAGCTGTGCGACACTATGGCCGCCGCTTCTCTCTGCGGCCTGGGCCAGAGCGCGGTCAATCCCGTCAGGAGCACCTTGAAATATTTTCGGGAGGAATACGAGGCCCACATCCTCCAGAAAAAATGTCCGGCGCTAGTCTGTCGGCCGCTGTTGAAATACACCGTTGACCCAGAGACCTGTACCGGTTGCCTGGCGTGTGTCCGGGAGTGCCCGGCGGACGCGGTCCACGGGGAAGCCGCCGAGCCGCAACTGATCGATCAAGAACTTTGCGTCAAATGCGGCATGTGCCATGCGGTCTGTAAATTCGACGCAGTTAAGGTAGAGTCATGAAAAAAGATTCAGTGAGTCTGACCATTGACGGCAAAGCGGTCCAGGCGGCCCCGGGGACCACGCTCCTCCTGGCGGCCAAGGCCAATGGCATCGATATCCCGACCCTGTGCTACCACCCGGAGCTCAAACCCGAGGGCCACTGCCGCCTGTGCGTGGTGGAAATCGGCGAGGCGCCCCGCACCCGCCTGGTGAATTCCTGCACCTACCCGGCCGAGCCCGGACTGGTGGTGCAGACGGCCTCGGAGAAAGTCCTGGCCTCCCGGCGCATGGTGCTGGAACTCCTGCTGGCCCAGGCCCCCGCCGCGGAGCACCTCAAGGAGCTGGCCGCGAGCATGGGCGTCCATGAAACCCGCTTTACCAAAGGGGACCCCGCGGCCCGCTGCATCCTGTGCGGCCAGTGCGTCCGCACCTGCCGGGAGGTGGTGGGAGTGAGCGCCATTTCCATGGCCTTCCGCACCCCGAAAAAGCGGGTGGCCACTCCCTTCGCCGAGCAATCCGAGGCCTGCATCGGCTGCGGCTCCTGCGTCTTTATCTGCCCCACGAACACCATCGCCTATACCGAGAAGGACGGCATCCGTACCGTGTGGGGCCGGAAATTCGAACTCCAGCCGTGCAGCAAATGCGGCAACTACATCGCGCCCAAGGCCCAACTGGAACACTGGGCTAAACTCACCGGCGACCCGGTGGAAAGCTTTTATACGTGTAAGGATTGCCGGTAAGATTTTTGGGGGAGGGCCAGGGCCTTTTCGTAAGTGCCCCTGCCCTCCCCCAAACCCCCACCCAACCCGTATAAGCAGACCGGGGAAGCCGGGCCATTCGGCCCGGCTTCCCCGGTCTTGGTTTTTCAAACAACCTTATGGGGGTTGGGAAAGGGGGTATGGGGGAAGGATTGTAAGCGGCCGTCGGCCCTTAGCCCCTTCCCCCAAATCATCTATTCTTTGCCAAATCTCCGCTTCGCCATCTCCGCGGCCATGGTGATAGCGGCTTTGAGGGAGTCGGGTGAGGCCTGGCCGGTGCCCGCCAGGTTATAGGCGGTGCCGTGGTCGACGCTGGTGCGGATGATGGGCAGGCCCAGGGTGACGTTCACCCCGTCCATGAAGTGCAGGAGTTTGAGCGGGATGAGCCCCTGGTCGTGGTACATGCAGATGATGGCGGCGAACTCCCCCTGGTGGTGGCGCCAGAACAGGGTGTCGGCCGGGAAGGGGCCTTCCACGGCCAGGCCCGCGGCCTGGGCCTCCTTGACCGCCGGGATGATGATCGCCTCTTCTTCGTGGCCGAACATGCCGTCTTCGCTGGCGTGGGGGTTAAGGGCCGCTACCCCCAGGGGCACGCCCTTAAGCCCGAAGTCCCGGTCCAGGGCCTTGGCGGTGAGGGCAAAGAGCCGCACCAGGCCGTCATGGGTGATGCGCCGGGGCACCTCGGCCAGGGCGCAGTGGATGGTGGCCAGGACCACCCGGAACTCGCCGCCGGCCAGCATCATGGCAAACTCGGGCGTCTTGGTCTTTTCCGCCAGCAGCTCGGTGTGGCCCGGATAATCGTAGCCCGAAAGCTTCATGGAAATCTTGCTGATGGGCGCGGTAACCAGGCCCCCCACCCGGTTGGCCAGGGCCAGGTCAATGGCCGCCAGGATATAGCCCACCATGGCCGCGCCGGAAGCCGGGGTGGGGCGGCCGAACGAGAGGTCTGCGGCCGCCAGTTGGGACAGGGGCATGAGGTCCATGGTCCCCAATTGGTAGCGCCCCGCCGCCGGGCGGTCGGCCACATGGATTTTGAGGGCCGGGTCCAGGGCCAGGCGGGCCCGCTCCAGGGCGGGCAGGTCGCCGATGACCAGGGGCCGGCACACCTGGTAAATCCCGGCGTCAACCAGGGCCTTGACAATGATCTCGGGCCCCACCCCCACCGGGTCGCCCATGGTCAGGGCCAGAATGGGTCTAAAGGTCGATTCGGTCATTCAATTACTCCCTGCCGCCGGGGAATTGCGTCTTGTTTACCACTTTTTTCATGCAATCAGCCCGGCAGGTGTGCCACAATAGCTGTTACCTGAAACTATGACGGGAGATAGGGGCTATGTCAATGACAGAACCGGGGAAAGGACGGTTGGCGGAAATAAAGCTGGGTTTTATCGGCGTCGGCAGCATGGGCGGGGCCATCATCCGGAGGCTGCTGGCCGGGGGCTTTGTGCCCCGGGAAAACCTGGTCTCCTATGACCCGGACCCGGCCCGGCAGGCCCAGGTGGAGGCGCTGGGAGTGGAAGCCGCCCTGGACAACGCCGAAGTGATGCACGCACCTGTGGTGGTGCTGGGGGTCAAACCTCAGGTGATGCCCGCGGTCCTGGCGGGCATCAAAGAATTCGCCCGCCCCTGGCACCTGATCATTTCCATCGCCGCCGGGGTCCCCCTGGCGGTTCTGGAGGCGGCCCTCCCCGACTCCCGGGTGATCCGGGTCATGCCCAACACTCCCACCTTGGTGGGGGCGGGGATGGCGGCCCTGGCCCCGGGCCGCAGCGTTACCCCGGATGACCTGGCCCTGGCCCTGGATCTGTTTAAGGCTGTGGGACAGGCCGTAGTGGTAGAGGAAAAGGTGATGGACGCAGTCACCGGCTTGAGCGGCAGCGGCCCGGCCTTTGTGGCCGTGTTCATCGAGGCCCTGGCCGACGGCGGCGTGAAAATGGGACTGTCCCGCCCCCTGGCCCTGACCCTGGCCACCCAGACGGTCCTGGGCACGGCCCGCCTCTGTCAGGAGGGAAAACTCCACCCCGCAGTCCTGAAAGACCAGGTGACCTCGCCGGGGGGGACCACCATCGCCGGCCTCCACGCCCTGGAATCAGGGGGCTTTCGGGGCGCCATCATCGACGCCGTAACCGCCGCGGCCCGGCGGTCCGAGGAATTGGGAAAGAAAAGTTGAGGGGAGGACCGGGGGAAGTTTTTCATAAGGGTCCCCCGCCCTCCCCTCAAACTCCCCTCCCAGCCC
>JBKQVS010000010.1:0-4412 GCA_052139855.1 Desulfobaccales bacterium | reverse complement strand
GGGTGAGGCGGATATCCACCATGCCGTGCATGGCCCACTTGATGGTGCCGAAGAAGCCCATGACGAAGGCGATGACCAGTTCCGTGGCCGAGGACACCAGGCCTCCGGCCCCCACCACGTAGATCATCCCGGGCACCCCGATGAAGCCGCCCACCGCGATGGTGGCCGCCAGCATCCCGGTGGCAAAACCCACGGGGATGGTGAACCACATGGAGATGCGAACGTTGGCGGTCTTGAAGTACATCATGGGCGGCAGATTGATGGACTGGAGCCACGCGGCCAGAGGCGCAACCTTCTCCTCGCCGCCGGACTTGGAGGTCTTCATGGCGTCATAGAAGACGTAGCCGCCCACCACCACCAGGATGACCACGAAAGACACGCTAACATAGAGATTGGAACCGGCCTGGCCCCATTTGCCCAGGATCCACTCCTGGATCTGGATACCCACCCACACCCCTGCACCTGCGGAGACCGCCATAACCAGGCCCAGTTTGATGTCAACCTGGCCGTACTTCCAGCGCTTATAGGCCCCCACCATGGCTTTTGGGAACTTATGGCACATGTTGCTGGCCACGGCCACGGTCCCGGGAACCCCCAGGCTCATCATCCCCGGCGTCAGGACAAAGGCGCCGCCGGAGCCGATAAAGCCGCTCACCAGGCCGCCGATGAAACCGACGACGAATAAGAAGGCGATGTTCATTACGTTCAAGTCGATAAAATTTACGCTGGTGGCGACGTCATGCATGGGTGCTTCCCCCCTTCAGATAATCCCAAGTTCTCCGGGTTTTTGGCGATGAGAAGTAATGCCTCAAAAAATTCCCTTTTTCCTGCCCCCGCCCTTCCCCGGAAGGGAAAGGCGGGAGCGGGTTAAAGGGAACGTCGGGTCTCGTTCGCTGATTAACTAGGCATTCAGCTGTAACTGCGGGCGGGGACGCTTTCTCTGCGCCGGCCGCTTCGGGGCCACCCGGGGCTGCACCTTCTTGGTGGCTTCGATGCCCAGCACCGACCACAAATTAGAGGTGAAAGCGCCATGCACAAAGGAAAAGGCGAACACCGTGACAATGGGCAGCGCCGCAAAGATGCCGCCCTTAGTGAAATATTTCATGACGAATCCGGTATTGGTAAAGACTGCGGCATAGAGGGCCACGGAACCCAGCCCCAAAGCAATGGTCCTGCGGATCAACTTTCCCCGGTTCGCCGTTTCATGATGTTCTTGAGCCATAACCTTTTCTCCTTGATATCCTGAGATGCTGAAGACGGGGAGAGGAATCTCCCCCGTGATTTCCTCGTCCTTGATGCCCGCGTCGGTGATGACGAAGTCAATGCGCTTGACTTCATGGTTCAGGTCCTTGATGGCGCCGGCCAGACCCTCGAATTTCACCACATGCTCGCTGCAGATGCCCTGGCTGGCCAATTCGGTCGCCACCGGGGTCCAGGCCTCGTTGGCCCGCTGGCTGAACTTTCCCCGGAGGTGCTGATTGTAGGGGGAAAAGAACTTGCCCGACTGGCCCAGGGCCGGATTGACGCTCATGGCGATGATGTCATACCCCAGGCGCTGGGAGAGGTTGGCGGCATAGTCCACCACCCCGTTGGAGAAGGCGTAATCCTTGCCCACCACCAGGATCTTCCGCTTGACTTCCTGGCCCGAATTGGATGTGGTGCCGGAGCCGCCAGAACTTGCGTCTCCCGCCTTCCCGCCTTTGCCGTTTTTGTCGATGGAGTTCTTCATGGCTTTTGCCTTCCCCTCTGTTTCCTTTTGCCCACCTGGAAGCGGGGGGTCATTCTTGCTTCTAGGGAGATACAAGAACGGTGCCAAACCTGGCATTTCTTATATCTTATTGATTTTACTCTATTTTATAATTTTACCGCTCCAACCCCCGGAGATTTTCATCATTGCAGTCTGCAACAGTTTTAACTCCATAAAATTTTTTATGTGCTATTCCAGTTAGTTATCAATTATTGCATCACTTGCTACCAACGATTGCAAAATGCAACGCAAAGCCTATAATCTGGGGGGGCCGGATTTTTTCTAAAAAAATCAAAAAATTAAAAAATCCCGGCCCTCAGCCTTTCCTTGCTGTTCCCAAGATTATTTCTTATAGTTATTTAATTATGCTTCTACCCAGAAAGGGCGATAGTCATGGGTTTCTTTCGGAAGACAACTGAGGAAGAGCAGCCTAAGCCGGCTCAGGAGTTGGTGGAACTGCGCGCCGCGGTGCAAAAAGCCCAGCTACCCGAGGCGGTGGCCGCCGTCGCCGCCAAGGAGCTGGAACGGCTGGACAAAACCGATGCCTCCGTGGCCGAATACACCATCGGCATCAACTACCTTGATTACCTGATCTCGCTGCCCTGGAACCGCTTCACCGAAGATAACCTGGACCTTAAAAGGGCGGAGCGCATCCTGGAGTCCCAGCACTATGGCCTCCCGCACGTCAAAGAGCGCATCCTGGAGTATTTGGCGGTCCGCACCCTTTGCAGCGTCCAGACCTCCCAGATCCTGGTGGTGGACGACGAAGAAATCGCCCGGACCAACCTGGAATATATCCTGAGAAAAGAAGGCCACCAGGTGGCCACCGCCGCCAATGGCCTGGAAGCCCTGGAAAAAGTCAAAGCCCAGGAGTTCGACGTCGTCCTCACGGACCTGAAGATGGAGAAGATGGACGGCATTCAGCTCCTGGAATCCGTCAAGCAGATCGCCCCCCACACCGAAATCGTTATGGTCACCGGCTACGCCACGGTGAGCTCCGCGGTGGACGCCCTGAAAAAAGGCGCGGCCCACTACTTATCCAAACCCATCAAACTGGATGAGCTCAGGGCCACGGTGCGGGAAATCATTGAGAAAAAGCGCCACGTCCAGATGAACCGCGGTCCCGTGCTGTGCTTCGCCGGACCTCCCGGCACCGGCAAGACCTCCATCGGCCAGGCCATCGCCGAGGCCCTGGAGCGCAAGTTCGTGCGCCTTTCCCTGGCGGGCCTCAGGGACGAGGCCGAGCTGCGGGGCCACCGCCGCACCTACGTGGGGGCCATGCCTGGACGCATCATCAACGAGCTCAAGCGCCTGGAGGTCAAGAACCCCGTGTTCATGCTGGATGAAATCGACAAGATCGGCCAGGATTTTCGGGGCGACCCGGCCTCGGTGCTCCTGGAAATCCTCGATCCCCAGCAAAACACCAACTTCGTCGACCACTACGTGGACGTGCCCTTTGACCTGTCCGGCGTCATGTTCATCACCACCGCCAACGTGGTGGAGGCTCTGCCCGCACCCCTCCTGGACCGCCTTGAGGTCATCTATTTTCCCGGCTACACCGAGCAAGAAAAAATCCAGATCTCCCAGCACTTCCTGGTCCCCCGCCAGCTCCGGGAACACGCTCTGAGTCACCTGGGCATCGAATTTACCGATGCCGCCGTCGCCAAGGTCATCCATGGCTATACCCGGGAGGCGGGCCTCCGTAACCTGGAACGGGAAATTGCCATGGTCTGCCGCAAACTGGCTCGCATCTGCGTCCAGAGCAAGGGCACCTGCGCCCTTTCCGTGGACGAAGACCTGGTGGAGAAATTTTTGGGGCCCCGGAAATTCACCCACGAAGTGGCGGAAGTCGGCAATCAGGTGGGAGTAACCACCGGGCTGGTCTGGACCGAATTCGGCGGGGAAATCATCTTCGTGGAAGCCACCCGCATGCGGGGGCATAAGCAGCTCATCCTTACCGGCTCCCTGGGCACCGTCCTGCAAGAGTCAGCCCAGACCGCCCTCTCCTATATCCGCAGCCACGCCGAGGCCTTCGGCCTGGACCCGGACTTTTTCACCGAGAGCGATATCCATATCCACCTGCCCTCCGGGGCCATTCCCAAAGAAGGACCCTCCGCCGGCGTCACCATCGCCCTGGCCCTGCTCTCGCTCCTCACCGGCCGGCCCGCCCGCCGGGACGTGGCCCTCACCGGGGAACTGACCCTCTCCGGCCGTATCCTGCCCGTGAGCGGCATCAGGGAAAAAGTCCTGGCCTCCCAACGGGCCGGAGTCAAGGTGGTGGTCTTCCCCAAAGCTAACGAAGTGGATATCGTCAACCTGGAAGACCAAGTCAAGGAAGGCCTGGAAATCGTCCTGGCCGACCGGATCGAACCCCTGACCGACCTGGTGCTGCTGCCGAAGTGAGGTAAGGCATATTTTGAGGGAGGGGACCAGGGGCCTTTTCGTAAGTACCCCTGCCGCCCTCCCTCAAAACCCCTCCCCCAATTCCATGAGTAAAAAGCCGGGACCTGAGGTCCCGGCTTTCTTCATGAGAAATGGTGGCACAGGCGTCTCGCCTGTGCACTTTTTGCCCTATGAATCGTTTTCTCTCAACTTCCAAAGCTCTTGCTTGAGATAAAAATGAAAGGGGCGACCCAACGGGTCGCCCCGACAATTTTCTTCATAA
>JBKQVS010000009.1:0-22211 GCA_052139855.1 Desulfobaccales bacterium | reverse complement strand
GCAGGGGTATGCTTTGCCGCTACTTGGATTCCTTATGTTCATGAGTATGATGTTCGTCATCGTGGACATGTTCATGGGAGTGCTCCGTCGCCTTGTGAGTGTGTTCAGGGTCACCGTGGCTATGCGTTACCTCCTTATGTTCGTGCTCATGGAGATGCTTGTCTTTTTCTTCATGCTTGTGAGGATGATGTTCTTCGTCATGGGTGTGCTCGTGAGTGTGCTCCGCCGCCTGGTGAGTATGTTCAGGGTCACCGTGGCTATGAGTCACTTCCTCATGGGGATGCTCATGTTCATGCGGCTCTTTTTTGCACATAGCTAATTTCCTCCTGGTTTATTTTGTGGCCGGCCAGTCGCTAAACTGGACCCACATCACCGCCCCGTATTCCGCGTCGACTTTCTTGCCTTCGTGCTCCATGGCCTTTTTTTCCAAATTCAGAGCGGAGAAGGCCCACCAGCCGGCCTTGGACACCGCGAACGTAAAGACCCCGTTTTTATCGGTCTTGACCACCTGAGGGAAGAAAGAGTCGTTGGGTGCGGTCACCTTCTTATCGGCATTCCAGAATTCCACTTCCACATCGGCGTTGGCCACGGGCTTGCCTTTGAATTTCAGCACCCCCTGAAAGATATTACCGGCAAAGAGACCGAAAGGCCGGGTCAAGGGGACGATTTCCGCCTTGAGGCCCACTTCCTCATCCCAACCCTCTTCGGCCCCGAACGCGGCCACATAGGTCTTGGTCTGGTGGATGATATATTTGTTTTCCGCCGGTTCCCAGTAAGGCGTGGGGTCAAAATAGAAGGCGTAAATACCCGGCTTTTTCACCGTGTACGTGGTTTTCCAGGCCTGCTTGTCCAGAACCTTGGTTTCCTGGAGGGTGCTTAAGAGATCGATTTTTTCTTTTCCCACCAGCACGCCGAACTTCTTGGGTTTGGCCAGGTTCATGCCATTCTGTTCAAAGGGATGGCAGAAGGCCAGGGTCAGTTCCAGGGCAGGGTTGTCGCCCTGCATCAGCATGGATTTGTCCGGCATGATCATGCCGAAATGGGCCTGGCTGACTCCGGCGAGACCGCAGACGAGCATCAGGCAGAGACCCAGGATAAAGAAACGTTTCATAATTCCCTCCATACAACCGTTTAGTTGAGCGGGCGTAGCCCGCATTACTTCAGTCTCAAGTGCTCCCCTCTTCGGCCCCAAACCTCTCATGGAGGCCGGACTTGAGGGGATACCAATTAAAATTGATACATACAAGAAAAGAGCGGGGTGATCGCGGTGGAGGCGTTCTTGCCGATAAGGTCAAAGTTCACCGACATGGCGAAGCCCAACTTGTCCGACACCATGTACTCAATCCCCGGATTTACGGAGACCAAAGCCCCCGGGGGCAGGTTGGCTTGATGGCCGAACAGACGCCCGCCGTCCCAATAGCTGGTGAGTTCCAGGAGGGCGATCCACTTATTGGTGATAAGATATTCCGCCGCCAGGTTCAGGGTGACGAAGTCCCGGGGATAGTTGCGTAGCTGGGTGGCCACAGGGTCGCTTTCCACCAGTTCCCCGTTTTCATCGGGTACCAGACGGGTGCGGTCCTCCCTGGAGCTGTATGCGGTCTGCATGGTGTACCAGGCATTGGCATACAGGACGAAGGGCTTGAGACACTTGGACGCATTCAGGCCGGTGGTGAAGGCGTAGGCCCCCCCTCCTATGACGTCAGTCCCCAACCGCCCGGGATTGAGGTGGTTGAAGTGGCCGGTGGGGAATCCGGTGGCGAAGAGGGCGGTCACCGCGGGGGTCTTAGGACCCTCTTCCAGGAACTGGTATTTCATGGTCAGATTGACGTCGCCAATTCCCCCGAAACTGGCAGAGTGCTCCCCGTTCGGTCCCGGTTCTCTGACAGCGTTGGCCCAGTTGTTGGCAAAGGGGACCACCACGAAAACCTCCATGTTTTTTATCAGGCCATAGGTAAATTTCCAATCCATGCCGAAGTTCTTGAAATCGCCGCCTGCCGACACCCGGCGCCAGCTCTGGGTGAGGTTATTCGTGACGAAACCCATGCCGAAGGTGGGTTGGACGGCGAATTTCCCCTTCTCCAGGGGGACGGCGGTGTCAGTGATAATGGGGCCGAAGGTGGCGGGACATTCATCCATTTCCACCTTTTCTGGGGGTCCCGGTAGCGCAAAGGGCGCCCCCGGTACCTGGGCCAGGGTCGACGACACGGCCAGCGTCCAATTGCATGCCAAAACCATCGCCAGGAAAAGCCAAAATTTTTTGTGTACCATGAAGTTCTTCATACGTTTCCCCCTAAATTTTTGCTTGTGTCAAGATTTCTCCATGGGCCGCCGGCAGCTCTGAGTCTGGGGCGCCCCCGGGCCGCGGCTACGCTGCTACTACTTCATAGTCCGCAACAGTGATCACCCGAGCCACCTCTTCCCCTTATTTTGACGCCGGCCAATCGGTAGCCTGGATCCAAAGCACCGCCCCGTATTCGGCATCCTTTTTCTGGCCGTCTGGTCCCCGGATGGCATACTTTTCCTCGTTGATGGCGGAGAAGGCCCACCAGCCGGCCTTGGGGGGAGAAAAGGCAAAGACCCCGTTTTTATCAGTCTTCACCTTCAACATGTTGAAATATTCATTGGGTGCGGTCACCTTCTTGCCGGCGTTCCAGTATTCTATTTCCACGTCGGCGTCGGGCACGGGCTTGCCGTTGAATTTCACCACCCCCCGGAAGACGTTGTTGGTGTAGAGAGCGAAGGGCCGGGTCAGGGGTATGATTTCCGCCTTGAGGCCCACCTCCTGGTCCCAATCCTCTTCGTAGCCCAGGGCGGCCACATAAGTCTTGGTCTGATGGATGATAAATTTATTTTCGGCCGGTTCCCAGTAGGGTTGGGGGTCAAAGTAAAAGGTATAAATACCCGGCTTGGTTATCGTGTAGACGCCTTTCCAG
Organism: Desulfobaccales bacterium; assembly: GCA_052139855.1. Classification (GTDB taxonomy): domain Bacteria; phylum Desulfobacterota; class Desulfobaccia; order Desulfobaccales; family 0-14-0-80-60-11; genus 0-14-0-80-60-11. The sequence goes on along the minus strand of JBKQVS010000009.1, from coordinate 19,278 downwards.
GCCTCTTTCCCCAGGACCTGGGTTTCCTGGAGGGTGTTGGTGAGATCGGTGTCGGTTTTACCGGACATCACCCCAAATTTCTTGGGCTTCGCCAGGACCATGCCGTTCTGTTCAAAGGGATGGCAGAAGGCCAGGGTCACTTCCAGTTCAGGTTTGTCGCCCTGCACCATCGTGGAAGCCGAGGGCATGATCATGCCGAAATGGGCCTGGCTGACGTTGGCCAATCCTAAAACGACCCACAGGGAGAGGCAGACGGTAAATCCACGTTTCATCATTTTCCTCCATTAATTTTGATTTTGGCAGGGTCGGCCTGCGGTGCGCCACTTAATTGATTTAGACAGTTTCACAGCAGTTGCTATGCACATGGCAGCATCCCGTCACGGTATGGTTTAAAAAATCTTGCTCATGGGAAACGATCATGTAAGCGATGCTCAAGTCTTGCAGGATATGCATGAGGCGATGCTTGGTGTTCTCATCCAAGCCGGCGGTGGGCTCATCCAGCAGAAGGAGCTGCGGTTCCATGGCCAGGACGGTGGCCAGGGAGACCAGCTTTTTCTCACCACCGGAGAGCTTATAGGTCACCCGATCTTCGAAGCCCTGGAGACCCAGGCGCTCCATGGTCTCCCGGGCGATGCCGATGGCTTCGGCCGGCGTTTTCCCCTGATTTAAGGGACCAAAGGCCACATCTTCCATGACGGTGGGACAGAAGAGCTGGTCGTCGGCGTTTTGAAACAGCAGGCCCACTTTTTGCCGCACCTCCATAAAATCTTGCTCTTTTTTGACTTCCTGCCCGAGGATGACGATGCTCCCCGCCTGGGGGCGCAACAGCCCCATGATCAGGTGCAGGAGGGTGGTCTTGCCGCAGCCGTTGGGCCCGATGAGGCCGATGTGTTCCCCCGGCAGGAGCTGATAGTGAAAGTCATGAAAAACCGGCTGGGGAGCACCGGGATAGGTAAAGGTGATGTTCTGCAACTCGATCAATGGTTCACTCATGATACCCTCACAGCAAAATGAGGCGCCGCCAACTCCAAAAAGAGGAGTACAGCCAGGGCCAGTATGGATACCACCACGAACACCCCATCGCGGCGCTGCCAGGCAAAGGTCCGCAGGCTGTAAAAGACCCCATGAAAACCCCGGCACAGCATGGCCTGAAAAACGCGGTCGGCCCGGTCATAGCTGCGCACCAGCAGCATAGCCGCCAGATAGGCGTAACTGCGGTAAGTGTGGAGATTGGTTCGGGGCTGAAAGCCCCGGATCTTCATAGCCTGGACCAGACGGTGGTATTCTTGCTCAAAGACATAGAGGTAGCGGTAAGTAAACAGGAACAAATGACACAGCTTGTCGGGCAACCGCAATTCATGCATGGCCTGTCCCAAAGTGACGATGGGCACGGTGGCCACCAGGGCAATCAACGCGATGATAATGGCGTTGGATTTCAGGGTGATCAAACCGGTAAAGATCAGGCCCTGCCGGGTGGCGGCCAGAGGTCCCCAGTGGAATACCGCGTCTCCCGGATAAGTAAAAGGCAAGACGATCCAGAGAAAGAAAATGAAGCTGTTCACCACCAGCAGTCGGGCTACCACTTTTTTCACCGGCAAACGTGCCAGAGCCAGCCAGATCAGGGCCAGGGCCAGCCCGGCCAGGGTCGCAACATAGCTTTTGGACACGGCTATGAGCACGGCAAAGAGGCTGGCCACCACGATCTTGCCCCGGGGATCCAGACGATGCGCCAGTGAGGCCCCTTCGGAAAAAGGCTCTTCGATGCTCAAGGATTATTCTTCCTTTTACTGAGGAAGTAGGCCGCCAGGCCGAAGAGGCCCAGGATATAGCCGATGCCGCCGATAACGTCCGTCGGCGTCGTGCGGTGGATAGTCAAGTCGGTGAGCATTTCCTTGATGGGGGCCAGCTGGCGTTCCAGGGCTTTATTCACGGCTGCTTCCAGGGCTTGCTGGTCGATATTGACGGCTTTGCTCTCCGGAGCTGCCGGAGCGGTGGGCGGCGCCGGGGCCGGGGCGGCGGTTTTCCCCGGCGTCGCTCCGGTCAGATAGCTGTCGGCCTTGAGCAGCCAGGTGCCCCGGTGGCCCATGGCCGCCTCCACCACGATCTCTAAATCGAGCTTTTGCGCCACCGCGGCGGGGGGGATTTTAAAGGAGAATTTTCCGTGGTCATCGGTTATGCCGGTCAGCAGTTCCTTGCCAGTTTTATGGTCTAAAACCAGGATCTTGCCCTGGCGCACGGCATCGTTCGGGACAAACTTACTTTCCGTGTGGATGGTGTCGCCTTCGGCATAAGCGAAGATCAGCACCCGGTGGGCCAGGGCGGGAGTCGTCAAAGCACAGATAATCAGAATGAATAAAATTGCCTGGCAGAAGAGAACCGGCAAAGATGGTTTCCGGCGCAAACATTTTTTAGGCATAAATTCCCTCCAACATTTCCGGGCGGACTTTTTTGAGAAACTGGAAAATAAACCGCGTAGTGACGCCTTCGATGATCATCACCGGGCCTTGAGCAGCCATTCCCCCTGGTGGCTCTCGCCCGCTTCTATGACGATCTTCAGATCCATCTTCTGGGCTAAAGCTTCGGGGGGTATTTTGAAGGAGAATTTCCCCTGATCATCGGTTTGTCCGGTTAACAGTTTCTTGCCGGTCTTCTGGTCCAGAACCATGACCTTTCCCTGACGCACCGGCCCGCCGGGGACAAACTTGCTTTCCGTGTGGACGGTGTCGCCCTCGGTGTGCGCGAAGATCATAACTCGATGGGCCAGGGCGGGAGTCGCGAAAGCACAGATCATCAGCATCAGGAAGACTCCCTGAACCCAGAGATTCGGCCGATGCAGTCTCCCTAAAAACCAGTTTTTAGGCATAAATTCCCTCCAACATTTCCGGGCGGACTTTTTTGAGAAACTGGAAGACAAACAGCGTAATAATGCCCTCGATGATCATTACCGGGATATGGGCCACCAGGACCATTTCGGCCACCTGAAGAAAAGCCTGCCCGGTGAAGAGGAGGGCGACGGCCACCAGCAAGCCGCTCAGCAAAATGCCCGTGGCCCCGCAGGCAAAAGCAGCCACCGAGGCGAGAATGCCTCCCCGGCGCAAGACGCCGCGATAAGCATAAAAACAGATGACTGCTGGCGCGGCCATAGTCACCGTATTCACCCCTAACGCAGTGAGTCCCCCGAATTGGAAGAGCAAGGCCTGCAGGAACAGGGCGATGAGAATGGCGGGCACGGCCAGCCAACCCAACAGCAGCCCCATGAGGCCGTTGAGCACCAGGTGCTCCGCCACCGGGCCTATTGGCACATGAATCAGCGTGGCCACGAAGAACGCCGCGGACAGGATGGCCACCCTTGGGATGGCCTCATAATCAAGTTTTTTCAGGCCGATGGTGGTCCCCACAACCGCCAGTCCGGCCCCTCCGGCCAACACCGCCGGAGAAAGCACCCCTTCGGAAATATGCATGTTGTACCCCTCTATGGTTTAACGGTGGCAGCCAAGCAAACGCGGTCGCTTGGCCAGGCCAAAAAAAAGCCATGAAGGCAATCGTCCCCTTGGGAGGATCGCAAGCCTTCATGGCTTTGAATTTTATTGACTCGGTGTCGGTGTTATCCGGGGCTTCTTACCCCGGAATGTTTTTCTTATAAACGAAATATTAAGCCAATTCAAGAAAAAAATCTGCGCAACAACCGGACCGCCACAGATCAGATGATCTCGTTTTTCACCAGATAGACGATTTTTCTCAATCCTAACTGGTTGGCCATTTTAGAGATTATGGTTCCGGTGGTTAAGGGGATATAATTAATATGGTTAAATCGCATGGAAACAACCGTCCAATTCCAGAAAGAACTTAAAACCGTCATATAAAAACCCCGCACGGCACCTGCCAGTCTGCCGGAACCAAATCTCCCGGCCGCGGTGCAGGAGCACTTCAGCCACGCAATGATCGGTGCCAACATCACAAGTTGCCATAGGCGACTTATCCGAGCCTTTTGTCTACTTTTCCACCAGAATAATTTTATGATTCACCAGGTTAAGCCGTTGAATATCTGCCTTGATTAGGGTCTGCTCGCCAAAGATGTTGACCAAACGCAAATCATCGCCATCTTGCTCGATGGTGTCTACATCAGACAGCAGCAATTCCTCCTGGCCATTTCTCAGAACATAGGCACTGGCTTCACACATTTTCGAGTAACTCCTTGAGTCGTTTGGAGACCACCTTTTCCACCATGTGGGGCAGTGGTTCCGGGATGACGCCCACAATTTCCACCCCGGTCCGGGGCAAGGGGAGGAGAATCTTAAGAGCCGGGGCCGAGGTGACGGCCTCGGCAATCCGGGAGGTCACTTCTCCCATCATAGCATTGGCTAAAACGATGGAGATGCTCCCCAAGATAATGTCTGCGTTGGGCACAGTCTGAACAATGGCATTTTCGCCGCTGGCCCCCCGGTTGGCCCGGGCCTTCATCATCTGGGCAGTAGCCACCTCGTTGGTCCCCAGAGCAATGACCACGTGCTCCTCCCGGTAGACCTCTTTCAGGCGTTTGATCAAGGCCACCCCGATGCCGCCCGCCTGGCCATCTATGACGCAAATACGCACCTGTTTCTCCTCAAAGACCGCCCGGTCTTTCTATGAGATGCTGACCATAGGTCTCCGGAACCATACCTGCTATCTTGCCGCCGTAACATTTGGCCTTTTGGAGGCTTTTGGATTTTTGAAAATCCCCCACACTGACAACGCCTCCGGCTTTGTCCCCTACAAAAAAACCACGAATACCCGGCGCCTTCAAGCGCCCAAGCCTTCGTGGCTATTAAATTAACTTATCTGATTTTTGTTTCCAGGGTTTCATACCCTGAATATTATGATTATTACTAAGACATCAACGGATTGCAAGGAAAAAATGTTTTAGAGGAATCCTGGGTTCGTCGGCTCAGACAGCTCCAAAACCAATGGCGAATTAGTCGCGATCGGGTGAATAAAAAGGCGACCCATGGCTCCTTGGTAATTTTGATTAGAAGGGAATGGCAATCAACTTACTTGACGGGAGTTCGGTAAAATTCCCGAGATAATGATAGCGGCCATCTCCGGGTGGGGGCCGGTATCATCCACGCTTGCGGGTCTTGAGGTTAGCTTAATAACCAATCTTATAAAGCCAAAGGACGCTGGCAGAGGCAAAGAGGCAGTAAAATCCGAACAGTTGCCAGCGGCCTTTCTCCAGCCAGCGGGAAAGCCAGCGGAGCGCTAGCAGTCCGGCGATGCAACTGAACACCATGCCCAAGAGGCTGGGGAAAAAGAGGGCGAATACCCCGTTTCCAGGGGGCAACGAAGAGGGATGGGCCTTCAACAACCTCCATATCTCCCGCCCAATGACTGGCGGGGTCAGGACCACGGCCAGGGCGAAGCTGAACTCCTCGACCCTCTCTTTAGTAATCCCCAACATCAATCCCACGGAAATAGTGGCGCCGGAACGGGAAAACCCCCGAAAGGGTAGGCAAAGGCCCTGAACCACGCCGATTAATGATGATCCTTGGAGGCCGGCATGCGAGGAGCGACCCGAGCGCTCAGCCTGAACCCCCGCATAGATAATCAATACGCCCACCGCTCCCAGGGCGATGCCAATCAAGGCCAGATTCCCAAAGATCAGTTCAATCTCAGCATTTGGTACACCAGAGAGGGCGAATTTCTCTATGAGAAATTTCAATACCAAGCCTACTATACCAGTGAGTCCGGTGGCGACGGCCACCCTCTTGGCAAAATTCCAGAATACCCGGCGCGAGGCGAAATAGTGCACTTTCCAGCCTCGCCAGAAATAGAGAATCACCGCCAACATCGTACCGGTATGCAGCATGACCAAAAGAAGTGTCATATCCGGTCTGGTGGGATCGAGACCCATTAACTTCTCCGCCACGATGACATGCGCCGAACTCGAGACGGGTAGAAGTTCGGCGGCTCCTTGAATGCAAGCAAGAATCGCAATCTTCATCATGGACATTCCGAAGGTACCTTCTTACTTAAAGCGGAATTGTTAGGGCTCTTTTTCCACTATTATGTCAGGTCTTGCACATTTGGCAATTCATCACGTCGAAACTGGAGGCTATTTTGACTTCAGGAGAACCCCAGTCTAGTTATATTTCCTCCCACTTAATCAGCCACCCTTCTCACCTTCTCAAAAACCCCCTCCGTGGCTGGGGCAGATGGTTGCAGCTCATACCTGGATTTGCTAGAAGCCCAGGCAAGGGCCATTAAAGCTCGCAACCCAAAAGCCCGCGTTTTGCGGGTAGTCTCTTAATGGGGGGAGAATGTCTCGTATAGTCTGTTCTCTCACGGTAATTGGTATGCTTATCATGGGCTTGGGACCAGCAGTCTGGGCGGAAGACCAGATTAACGTTCCCATACTGCTATACCACCGGTTCGGCCCGACGGTGGCAGACAGCATGACGACCACAACCCGCGTGTTTGAGTCCCAGCTCCAATGGCTCAAGGACAATCAATATACGGTTATTTCCCTTCGGGGGCTCATTAATTACAACCGGGGGGAAGGACCGGCCCTCCCACCTAAATCCGTGGTGATCACTGCGGATGACGGTCACAAGTCGGTTTACACCGAAATGTTGCCGCTGGTGCGCAAGTATAAGATCCCTGTGACCCTGTTCATCTATCCATCCGCCATCTCCAACGCATCCTACGCCCTGACCTGGCAGCAGCTACAGGAACTGCAGCAAACCGGCCTTTTCGACGTGCAGTCGCATACCTATGGGCATCCTAATTTTAACCAGGACAAGAAGAAACTGCCGCCAGCCGAGTATCAGAAGATGGTGGACACTCAGCTTGGGAAGTCGAAGGCCGTATTGGAAAAGAAGATGGGTACCAAGGTGGACCTGTTAGCCTGGCTGTTCGGTATTTATAATGCTGAGCTGGAACAAGCCGCTCAGAAGGCGGGTTACGTGGCCGCCTTCAGTATCGATCGCCGCAATGCTGGCAAGTCCGAAAAGCTTATGGAGCTGCCCTGATATTTGCTGGTCAACGGTGATGACCCCAAGAGTTTCTCAGCCATGGTCACAGGCCGGGCTCAAGAAAAAGGACATAGGACCGGGCCTTAGAACTCATTGATCCCGTCATAGATGGCGTGGCGACTTTGTCTATTCCTGTGCATGGCCTGGGTCTTGCGCCGGTTTAGAAAAGACAGGTCAAAGGCCGGCACAGAGATGTTCCGGCTGCATTGACCACTTATTAAAATGCCTTTGGGGATTTCTCCTTAGAAAGGCCCTTTAATCATTGCTCAGACGGAACGCCAGGGGGACTTCGATGGTCAACTGCTGGCGATTGAGTTCCGCAGGAAAGGGTGGAAACCGCCCTACACGGCGAATGGTGTTCAGCGCGGCCTCATCCAGGAGATCGTGGCCCGAAGAGCGGCTCACCCGGGCGGTCATGATCTGGCCGCCGGGGGCGATGGTGAAGACTACCACCACCACTCCGTGGATATTGCGGCTTCGGGCCATCTGGGGATAGTCTTTATGCTTTTCCAGGAGCCGGCGGATTTCCCGGAGATAGCCCTGCAAGGCCGAGCCTGGACCGGAGCCTTGCCCCTGCCCCGGACCTATACCGCCGCCGGACCCGGTCCCGCGGCCGCCGCCCTGGCCCCCCTGGCCCGAGCCGGGGACGCCGGTGGTGGCGCCCGGGGCGCCGGCGCGGCTGCCGGCGGCCGCGGTGTCTGATGGCTTGGCCCTGGTTATGGCAGGAGGCGGCGCCGGAGTGGGAATCACCGGTCCCGTGGTGGGTTCCGGCGGCGGCGGACCCAGCTTGACCTTGGGTGGCGGTGGGGGCTTGACCCGGGGTTGAGGCTTAGGGGGAACCGGCGCTGGCTTGGAGGCTACCGGCTCGGGCCGGGTCACGGGGCCGGGTCGGCCGCCGCCACCCCCGGCGGGTCCCGGTTTGAAGGGGACCAGGGCGATGGCTTCAACCGGCACCACCACCCGCCGTGGAGCCGGTTTGTCCTGGAGGACCGCCAGCATCACCGCCACCACCAGGCCGTGCACCAGCAGAGAGCCCAGAACTGCCCAGGCCCAGGTTTCCCTGGATTTTCCGGGACCGTTCCAACCTTGTTCCCAGTCTGCCATAGGCTACTTTTCTTCCACCTCGATGCCGATGCGCTGCACCTTCAGGCCCCGGAGGCGGTCGATCACTTCGATGAGCCGGCCATGGCGGGTCTCGGTGTCCGCGGCGATGATGGCCTGGGGCTCTTTCCCCTGGTGCTGGGCCGAAAACACCTTCTCAAAATCACCATCCTGGGCCAGTTTGACCCCGTTCACGGCGATATGGCCCTCCCGGTCGATGCTGATAATGATAGGGACGCTCTCCAGCTTGTCGGCATGCGTGGCCTTGGGCAAGGCGATGGCGAAGGTGCGGGGCATCATCACCGTGGCCGTCAACAGAAAGATGATGAGAATGACCAGGACGATGTCCACGAAAGGGGTCATGTTGATCTCGGTGATGGGCCCGGAGATGTTGCCTTTCATACTTATCTCCTGGCCTGCCGAGTGGAGGGGAACAGTTCTTTATCGGGGGCAGCAATTTCCCCGGTCCCGGCCGCGTCGTCAAGGTGGGCCAAAAGCAGTTGCGAAAGAAAGCGGGAACGCTCCTGGACCACGTGTAGGCGCCGATGAAAAAAATTGTACATCATCACCGCGGGGATGGCCACCAGCAGCCCCACAGCGGTGGCCACCAGGGCCTCGGCGATGCCGGCCATGACCGCGGGGCCGCCCCCCCCTTCGGTCAGGGCCAGGTCCTTGAAGGCATGGATAATTCCCAACACGGTGCCAAACAGGCCGATGAAGGGCGCATTGGCTCCCATGGTTCCCAAGAAACTCAGGCGCCTCCCCAGAAAGAGTCCCACCCGGAGCCTTTCGCCCTCCATGATATCCTGGACCGCGCTCTTGCCCCGGGGAATTTCCCGGAGGCCGGCCAACAATACCCGGGCTTCCATGCCGGGTTCCACCTCACACCGGGACATGACCTGGGGCCAGTCACTTTGTCTTAATAAAGGTTCAATCTCGGCCACAAAGGGCTCGAGATTGAACCGGCAACGATAAAAGGTCTGGGCCTTGTCGAAGATGATCGCCAGAGAAACGACGCTCAACGCCAATAGCAGCCACAACACCCAGGCGCTGCCGCCCATGGCCATATTAAGCAGAGCCTTGGTTATGTCCATTCTTTCTCCCAAAATAAAACAGGGCATGAGGCTGCAGTCCTATTTGCAAAGTTCAATTTTTCTGTTACCTCACGTAAAAAAATCTGAGCCTGAATCATCATTATCCCCATGCACGCCCCCATCCCTGGCTTATTTTCGTCTGGCTTCATGTATCAAAAGGGCGGTCCAAGAAATCTCTTGGGCACTAAAGTGATCCGTGGTACCTGCCCCAGTGGGTTTGTATCCAGCAATACGGGACAGCCGTAGGCTTGCTCCAGCAGTTCATAGGTGAGCACGTCCGCGGGGCGCCCCGATTGGACAGTTTTCCCCTCTTTCAGCAGGAGCAGTTGCTCCCCATACATGGCGGCCAGGTTCAGGTCGTGGGAAACCATGACCACCGTCAGACCCCTTTCTTGTTGCAACTGCGCCATCAGGTCCATGATGTTTATCTGATGCGCCGGGTCCAGGGCCGCGGTGGGTTCGTCCAGCAGCAGGAGTCGCGGCTGCTGGCAGATGGCCCGGGCAATGATCACCCGCTGTAATTCCCCGCCGCTGAGTTCCGGCAAGGGCCGCTGGGCCAGGTGGCCCACGTTGGTAAAGGTCATGGCTTCCTCAGCCAGTTCCAAGTCTCTTGGCTGTTCCAGACCCATCCACCCCACGTGGGGTGAGCGTCCCATCAGGACCACTTCCCGGACGGTAAACGGAATATCCGTGGCAACCCGTTGGGGCACCACCGCGACGAGACGGGCCAGGGCTTTTTTCGAAAAATGCCCTACCGGGGTCCCCCAAATTTCCATCTGGCCCTGCTGGGATTTTACCGCTCCGGCGATGGCCCTCAAGAGGGTGGTTTTCCCCGAACTGTTGGGGCCGATGATGATGAAAAAGGCCCCTTCCGGCACCTCGATGGAGAGATCGCGGAGGACAGGCCGCCGGCCGTAGGACACCTGGAGATGTTTTGCCAGAACCGCAGCAGGCGTCATCTGGACCTCATGAGCAGGAGAACGAACAGCGGCGCGCCCACCATGGCGGTAATCACCCCCACGGGCATCTCCCCCTGGGAGGGCAGCACCCGGGAGACCAGGTCGCACAGGATCAGGTAACTCCCCCCTCCAAGGAGGCAGGCGGGAATGAGGAGCCGGTGGTCCGGTCCCAGCAGGAGCCGGAAGAGATGGGGGACCACCAGCCCGACGAAGCCCACCAGGCCGGATTGACCTACCGCCAGGCTCACCATCAAGGAAGTGACGATGAGCAGGACCCGGGAGGTCACGGCCACGTTTAAACCCAGATACAGGGCCGTCTCTTCTCCCATGAGCAAAAGATTCAGGGGACGGGCCAGGCAAAGAATCACCAGGAAACAGGGCGCCAAGAGGTAGATCAATAAGGTAACCTGGTCCGGGGAGGACATGGATAGGTCCCCCATCAGCCAGTAGAGCATGTTGTGTAACCGCGCATCCTGGGTGATGGACACCAGGAAGATGATCACAGCGGAACAGAAGGCGTTAACCATGACGCCGGAGAGGAGCAACGAACCTTTCCTGCCCCCGGGTTCACCAGTAGTGATCACCAGGACCAGCAGCAGGGTGCCCATGCTTCCCAAAAAAGCCAGGAGCGCCACGCCGGGGAAAGGCGCCAACCCCGCCAGCAGCCCCAGAATCGCCCCCACTGCGGAACCGCCCGAGACCCCCAGAATATAGGGATCGGCCAGGGGATTGCGCAGCAGGGCCTGAAACACCAGGCCCCCCAGGGACAGGGTGGCGCCCACCAGGCCCGCCATGAGCGCCCGGGGCCAGCGAATCCGCCAGATAATGGTGGTCAGGATATCCCCAGGCTCGCTCCGGCCCAGGAGCGCCGCCAGGTTCCGGCGCCAGCCGGCCGGGGTGGAGCCCAAACACATCCCCAGGGCCAGACTGAGGGCCAAGAGCAGGCCCCCAACCAAAATCACCCATAACCAACGGCGCCCTAAGGAAAGGCTGCTCCAGCTCATGGCAGTTCTCCGGCCAATTCAGGATGGATCAGGCGAAAGAGCATTTCCAGGCCGTCCAGCAGGCGGGGAGCGGGGCGATCCACCAAGTCGGAATCCACCAGAAAGATGCGGTGGTTAAGGGCGGCCGGCAAAGTCTCCCAGCGCTCCCAGCCGGCCTTGACCTGTTCAAAGGCCCCTCCCCGGTCCATAGAGGTGATGATGATGACCTCCGGTTGCAGGGCTAAAATCTGTTCCTGAGAAAAACGGGGATACGGCACTTTGCCCGCGGCCAGGTTCAGCCCCCCGGCGGTGGTAATCAATTCATCCAGGAAGGTGTGCGACCCGGCTGAGACGATGGGAGAGATGCCGATTTGAAAAAAGACCCGGGGACGGTGGGCAACCTGGCCGGCGAGATCTTTGACCCGCTGATAACGGCGGTTAAGCGCCGCGGCCAGTTCCCGGGCTTGGTCAGCGGCACCCAAAAGGTGGCCGATTTCCTCAACGGTGGCGATAACCCCCGGCAGGTTGCGGGGGTCCACGACATAGACCAGGATACCCAAACCTCGCAGGCGTTCCAGCACATGGGGGGGATTGCCGTCCTTGATAGCCAGACAGAGGTCGGGCTGCAAGGCCACGATCCGTTCCAGGTCAGGGAGTTTATACGAACCGACTTTGGGCAAGGCCCGGGCGGCGGGGGGGTAATCGCTGAACTGCTCGACACCGCATACCCGAGAGCCCGCTCCCAATGCGAAGACCATCTCGGTGAGACTGGCAGCCATGGTCACCAGGCGCTGCGGAGCAGCCGGGACCTGTACCTGGCGTCCCAACTGGTCAACTTGGATCCTGGCTAAAGCGTGGCAGGGAGACAATCCCGCCAGTAGCCCCAAGCCGGCAATCAATACGAATTTTCGTGTATTCTTGCAAAGTCTCAACTTGCGAACCATCGGTTTTCTTATGTCCTCCCTGGGTGACCTGGCGGGCCGCTTAAGGTGTGCCGCCTGGCTGGGAGCGGGCCGCCAGCCCGTTAATAAAGGCCTCACAGGCCATGTGCAGTGGCCGGGGCAATTCTCCCCGAAAAGATATCGTCTGCCACTCAGTCACCGGTTTGCCGGCCAGTTCCCGGGCCACCATTTGGCAATAATCTGCAAAGGAGCTCAAATCGAGAACTTGACCCCGTTCGTACGCATCACTCAGGGCTATAGCCGATTCCATGAAGCTGGCATAGTGCGGCTCCAGCATAACGCTTTCCCAGAGCGGCACTATTTGAGCTTGTGATGTCCCGGGGAGGTTGCGCACCAGTTCGTAAAGTCCCAATCGGCGTTCCTGTAACCGTTGCCAGAGGGGACGAGAGGAGATAATGCCGTTCTGTTTGGCCACCGCTTCCCGCACTCCCTGGTAAACCGCCCTGCCCATCAATTCCCCCATCTTGGAGTGTCCTCCCGCATTATCTATGGCCGGCCCCCTGCCTTCCACCACGATGATATTATCCGTCCCGGTCCCCGTGGCTTGGTAGGTTAGGGGGTGCTCCGAACTGCGAATATCCAGATCCTGGAGGGCGGCGGTTTTGGCCTCGGTGGCGGCGATCAGGGCCCGGCTCATGGCCCGGGGAGTTAACCGGCAGTTGGTCAACAGAAGAATATTAATAGTTCCGGGTTCATAGAATCTGCCCTCATCCTGGGAGAGGCGCAGGGCGTTGCCCTCTACCCCGGCAGTAACCAGGGCATACACTTTGATGTCCCTAAACGTTGACTGCTGCACCGAGAGGTTGGCCATGTCCGCCCCGGTGAACAGGAAACTGGTGTTTGAGCCGGTCTTTTTCAACACGCGGTAGAGCTGGGATCTATCTTTGGCCAAACCCAGGTAGTGAGAGATTCCCCAACCGGGCGGCGGGGTGTAATGGTTCCCCACGGTGAGGATGCCCTGGCGGGGACCCTCCAGGGTGGAATTGACTGACATGGGGGTTTTAAAGTCAATAATCAACGACTTGTGATCAAAGTCCAGAATGCGGCTGCGGGTCACCCGGGCCTGCCGCACATAGGGAAGATTCAGGGGAATCGGGTCACTGGCAAGCACGGCATCGGGCCGCACCCGGTTCTCGGGGTCGGCAAAGTCCTTGAGGTAGAGCGTGGCGGCCAGCCAGGCCACGAAGTCGCCGGCGTGCACCGAGGCGCGGCAGGTCAGCTCACAAGGAAAGCGATAGATTCTCCCCTGACGCACCGCGTCCACCTCCTGCCAGCCCGGCTGCTGCACCAACTTTTGCACCTGATTCAGGTCGCTGCCGCAGGTAAAAATGACCTGGGGGTTGAATTGTTGCCATTCAGAGAGGGTGATGGGAACTATCGCCCCCTTTTTCCCCAGGCTGGGAGAGATACCCCCGGCATGCCGGATATAGTCGTTCTGGAAGGAATCATCACCGGGAACCACCATCTGTTTGTCACTCATCAGCCTGAGCGCCCGCACCCGGCGGGAGTCAGGAACCCTGGCGACTTTTTCCCGGATGAGGTCCATTTTGTCCTGGATCTGACGGCACAGCGCTTCCGCTTGCTCCTCCCGCTGAAACATGGCCCCCAGCAAGCGCAGGTTGGCGAGGATGTCCGAAACCGTATGGGCCTCCAGGTGTATCACCGGAATGCCCGAGTCCTTGAAGCGTTCTTGCACTTCCTTCTGGATATCGGACACAAAAATACAGTCCGGCTGGCATTGAGCGATGACCTGGGTTAGGGGGCGGAAAAAGCCGCCCACCACGGCGGGTTTCCCCGACTGCGGGGGGACACGATCATAATAGGTTACCCCATGCAAGGTGTCTCCCACCCCTAAGGCCAGCAGCATTTCGGTGACCCCGGGGACCAGGGAAACGACCCGTCGGGGGGGCTGCGTCATGGTCAGGGGGCGGTTAAAAGCATCGGTGACGTCAACTTCGTTTCCGCCTCCGGCCCACAAGGGTATGACTAAACAGCCGACGAACAGGACCGACACTATGAGAATCGAGGAAACCCGCCGGTGCATAAGCAATCTCCTAAGCGCCTAATATCTTACGCCGAATTATATCTCCAATCTGAGGCCCCCGATAATTTGAAACCGGGGAGAAGAGTAGCCAAACACTTCTTCATATTTTTTATCGAAGAGATTCATGCCGCGGGCCATGAGCTGCACCCGCTTAACATAGCCCCAATTTTGCAGCACCGTGTAATAGGCCGCCAGATCGGCGGTAAAAAAGCCGCCATTGACCAACCGGCTGGCGTAGTAAGGTGGGTTATTGTCAGGTCGAAAGTCAGCCCTGGCCCCGACATACAGCCCGTGGAAATTCACTTCCATGGGGCCGTGGACGTAGTTCAAATCAAAATTCCAGGACTGCCGGGGACGGCGTATCAGGTTCTGGCCGGTGATGATAGCGATACTTTCCACGCCACCGTCATCCAACACCTTGAGTTGGGTCAGATAGGTATAGGCGGTGCGGGCCGTGAAACCCTTAAAGGGTTTCGCCTGCAAATAGAGTTCAAAGCCCTTGGTGCGGGCCGCGGCAATATTGAAAAAACTGCCGGTGAAGGTTGTATTGTCATAGGAGTACTGGATCATGTCGGTGAAATGGTTCTCAAAATACGTCAGCCCGCCTTGCACCCGGTCCTTCCACAGCCACTGGTCCAGGCCCACCTCCCAACTGACGTTCTTTTCCGGCCTCAGTTGGGGATTGCCGAGAGCAAAGGGGGCGAGAGAATTGGTCTCGTAGAAGGACGGTGCTAACACCGCCTTGCCGCCTGCAGCCCGCAAGGTGGTGTCGGTTTCCGGGAAACGCAGGGCGGCTGAGGCCCGGGGACAGAATTCCAGCTTCTGGAAGGCCCTGTTGTCCTCGACGCTGCTGCCCACGGTCAGGAACAAGCGCTCCCACGCCCCCACCTGCTCCTGAAGATAATAGGTGAAACTGCCCCGGCGGGCTTTATTCATGCTATCGCTGTAATTAAAGATATTATAGTCATAACTGTGGCTCCAGCCTTTATACTGGGCATGCAGCGTCTCCACCCCCAGCGTTGTGGTGGAGGCCAGGTTCTCTTTGGACCCGAAGTAAAAATTGGAGCGGTAATTCGCGGTCCATTGTTTCTCCATATCCCGGCTATAGTAATCGGTAGTCTGGAAGTTGACGAAGAATGGGTTGGCCGGATTGTTATAGCGGGAATCGAGATTCAGAAATCCCAGCTTCAGTACATTTTCCCACCAAGAAAAGGGCCGATAGTTTCCCGACAAACCGGTTAACACCGTCGTCGCTTTTTGGTTCTGGTCTGGATCCAGGCCATTTCCGCCGAGACTCTTGGCGTCGAGCCGGTCTCCGTTGGTGGTCGGGAAACCATAATAGGTGCCCACATAAAAATTCATCAGGGTCAACTTCAGTTCATCCGTGGGTTCCAAGTCAAAACGGGAGTTCACCACATTGTTCCCATAACGGTTGTTGATCGGCAAGATCCCGGTATCATCATAGTGGCCGTAGGCCATGGAATAGGAAAATTTATTGTATGAACCCTCGAAACTGACCCGCTGTTCATCGATGAGGTTATTGGGGCTATGCCCCTCGGCGTGGCCGCCCCACAGGCTGGTCATGGTAAGTTTGGGCGGACCCTGCCCCTGGCGGGTAAACAGATTGACCACCCCGGTCATGGCGTCGTTCCCATACAAAGAGCTCATGGGTCCCCGCACCACTTCGATGCGGTTGATGTTGTCCACCGTCATTTTACTGAAGTCAAAGGCCCCGCCGGTATCATTGAGGCGAAACCCATCGAGCATTATCAGGTTCATATTGCTGTTACCGCCCCGGATGAAGAGGGAGGTCTGGCCGCCCCGGCCACCGCTTTGCGAGACGATGGCCCCGGGGACATCCCGCAGAAAAGTATCCACCTGGGGGGTTTGCCGGGCATCCATTTGCTGGTTGGTAATGATCGTCGTGGACGTGCTGTTTTCTTTCAACGGGACTTCGGTCCCGGTGGCAGTGATTGCTATTTCTTTTAATGTCTGAATACCTTGCGTGTCGGCTTCTTGCCCCCAAAGAGGGACTATGCCGAAAAGAACCGATAGCAAGGAGAGACCGCCGCAAAAGAGAGCTATTTTTTTCAATGCAGCACCCTCCCGTTCGCGCAAGCCCTTGGCGGCTCTGCCGCCACCCGGGCCACACCCGTAAGGCGCACCAGGGGGTAGAGGGGGTTCAGGCGGTCCTGCTCGGCCTGGGTGACCAAGAGGTGGATCGGTTCACAGCCCCTGTCCAGTAGAAAATGCCACGCGTCGTCAAGTTCCAGGATGCCCGGCTGGGAGATCACGACTTCCACAGGACCCGTAAGATGGCTCAGCTCCTGATAGTAGGTCCCAGGTTCTACGCCCGCCGGCGGCTCCCCGCCACCCAGTAAATAGATGATTACTCCCCGTGTCATCACGCCCTCCGTGCCAATGAGATAAGGGAGCCCAGGCTCCCCGAGGCATGATCCACGCGGACAAAAAAAATCCTTGAGCCCGTGTGGACCCAAGGATTGCACCCAGTTTGCTTGATCCCTGGTTTGGCTGCGGAGATTTGCCATCTCTCCGCACACCCCGACCTCCCAATGCCTCGTTGGGAAAACCGGCAGGCTTACAGGCAGGTCTTCTGACTCCCGGATCCTTCTACTCCCTGCGCCTTCCCGTCCTCTAAAGAAAGGATAGTGGCTCTGTGCAGGTTTCGTCCCCGGTTACAGCGGCGGGACCGCGCCGGTTTTGCACCGGCTTCCCTTTTAATCCCCGAAGGGCGCCTGTAGCCTAATAATTAGACCTATCCTAATATAAATTTTCTCTCTGTCAAGGGAAAAAAGTGAAATTGGCCCCCTCCTCTTTTTTAGCTGAAGCGAATATAAAAGATAGCTTCCCTATATACGCACCTAAAATAAAAATAACAAATATTCTATAAGGTTATCATAGTTGTATCTCCAACCTTGCCAGGAGTTTGTAGTCTTCTCCGTTTTCGCCTTTACTTCCAGAACTGCCACCAGCGCTTCGGCGACTGTCTCAGAATCTCAAATATCTTATTGGCCGCCCGGGTATTGGCCGCGCCAAGTTCGGCCGCCTCCCGCAGGTCCACTTTATAATTGGCCTCCTTGAAGGCGCTCTCAGTAGGGAAGAAGAGGCCAGCCGGCTGCCCCGTCTTAGAATCAACGAGCTTCTTCGTATTCAGGGCCGGTTCCGCCGGCATCTTTATATCGGGCAGGGGCTTTAGCGCCTCCTTGGGGATTTGCGGGCAGGGCGTGGCGCACCCCGCCAGGAGAATTAAAGTCATCAGCAAGACCGTCCAGGTCATTTTTCTGCCGTAATTCATTGAGTTTACCCCGCTTCTTAGTGGCCTTGGCCTTTATTTCTTCCCGTTCCTGGTAGAGGAGAACCTGCTGCTGGGAGATTGCGGCCGCGGCCTGAGCCGTGGCTAATTGGGCCTGGGCCTTCAACTTGGCCTCATGTTCCCATTTCAGCACCCCCAGGATCGCCAGGAACGCCAGGCCCCCCATGATCCAGCCCCCCAACCGGGAGGATAAAACAGACCAGATTATTGACAGAATAGGCATAAGGCTAATTTACCTCCATCTTTGCGGCCTTTTCCGGGGAAGGAGGCACCACCTTCCCCTCAACACTGGCGATGGTTTGGCTGAAGGTAGTCTTTGAGAACATCGATGCCCCCAGGCCCCCGGTAGCCGCACCCAGCATCCCCAGAAGCAGGTTCACCGTGGGGCCGTCAAGTCCCTTTTTCAAGATAAAAACATGAAAGATAACAGAGGCTGAGGCAATGGCCACCACCGGGGCGGCGAGAACTACGGCGAGAACCGCCATGGAATTGACGATCTGATTGCTGCCGCTAACAAATTCCCGCCAGAAGTTCATGCCGCATATCCCTTAACCAGTTGGATAAATTCTTCCTTGTTCACATTGTCGCCCGGGCAATGGTGGGTCGTCCGGGGGTCTTCCCGGTGCAACCTCATGGTATCGGGATCGATGCCCAGGGCGGCGCTCAGGATGGCTATAGCGGCCACGGCGTTGTCCCGCACCATCGCACCCCGCCCTGTATCGAAATCCTCCGTGTCATAGTCGCCCAACATTTCAATACCCAAGGCTATGTTATTCCACGATGGCGAGTGGACGCCCGGGACGGTGAGGGGGGTGAACACCCAGATTTGCCGATCGTCAATGAACAGGTGGGGCCCCCCGGACCAGCCCTGGTCGTCCCGATAGTAGGATTGCAATCCCAGGATATGCTGGTAGGTAAGGCCATTCGGCCTATTAGCCAGGTTGGGCTCCCCGGTGTTGTGCAGGACAATAAAGCCCGGTTGCCAAGCATCCCAAATCAAGCTCTTGACATAGTCCTTAAAGGTTTCAGGAATGAAGTTCTGTCCCACAATACCTTTCCACATCGAACACCTCCTATGCCAAGGCCTGCGCCAGGGCCAGGGCTCGGTTGCGCACGTCCCGGGAGTAATCCCTTCCCGTCGTCCGGGCATCCGGGTCCTGCCCGGCGGCCACCGCCTTGGAGACATTTCCGGGGCCACAGTTATAGGCCGCCACCGTCCCCCAGAAAAGCCGGGTATAATCTTCACCGAAAAAGCCGAAACGGTCTGCCAGGTAATTGTAGGATGGTAGGATCACGTTCTTCCGCACATACTCCAACGAGGCGGCCAGGTCCTGCCATTGCCCCGAGTCGCAAAAAGCCCCGTGGCTCCGATCATCAATTTGGATCTCGCCATGACCATGCCCGGCATCCCCCAAGCCGTCCTCATCCAGGAGCAATCCGAAGCGACTCTCCCGGCTGTCGATGGCCATGAGCACCCAAACCATCCACCGGGGCCCCAGTTCGGCCTGGAGGGCCTGTTCCAGTTCCGGGGGCCACTGGTAGGCGTCCGCCGCCGCCTGAAAGATGGGGAGGCGTTCTTTGGCCAGTCCAAATTCGCCTTCTTTAAAGAGGGACATTAGGACTTTCCTCCACGATGTCCTTGTTGATAATTGGTCTCCACGGTTAGCTTCGCCATGGCAATCTTGATCTCGCCAACGCCTCCTTCAATAACCTCCAGTTTCGTAAAAAACTTGTCTTTGAACTGGTGGAATTCGCCGTCCAGTTTTGCGATCTTGGCTTTGTTTTCCTCAGACC
>JBKQVS010000008.1:0-14839 GCA_052139855.1 Desulfobaccales bacterium | reverse complement strand
GCAGGTCGGACATCAGCAGGGTAACCTGGCGCTTCTCGCCCCCGAGCTTGAGGCCTTCGGGCATATCGAGAAGCACTCCGACGATGTCGTCGCTGGTGTAACGGCCAAAAGTTTCGCGGATGAACTGATTGCGGCGCTCAAGCTGCTGGTTCAGACTGACGAGTTGGGCCCGGGAGTCCTTCAGGTGTTGGGTCATGGTGTTGAAGGCGACGGAGAAGTCCCCCATGAAGTCAACCCGCTGCTCCAGATCACCCGCGGCGATCTGCTGGGTCTTCCAGGTCAGGTGCTTGAGGTTCGATTGGAGGGCCTTGAAGGAATGGACCACGGCCATGCGGCCCGCCATGGGGCGCAGGTCCAATTCCCCCTGGGCGATCTGGGCCATGGATTCGGTGAAGAGGGCGAACTCCACCAGGAAGCGGTTCACATAGGTAAGAACCTGGCGGATCTCATTGTCCGGGAGATCATCCGGTATGGGGATGGGTTGAGGGACTTCTCCGGTGCGCAGTTGATGGAAGGTTGCGGTAATCCGGTCAAGAAGCTCCTCTTCAACCGCGATCATGTGGAAACCTCATTTGGGGTCAACCGTGAAACGACAGACCCTGCCCCCGGAGCCCCAGCAGTCGACTTCCTTGACGTGGAAGTCCTTCCCGGAGTAGGCGAGCAGGAGGCCGGCAATAAATCCCTCATCATAGGTGCAGATCTCCTCGGCGCACACCGGAATCCCGGAGCAATCGAGGTCTTCAGCCACGGTGACCACAAAAGAGCCTTTCTCGTAGTCGGCCGATTCGACACGGAAGATACCGATGCCGAGCTCTTTCATGGTGCGCTGGAGATCGGCGAAGAGGCCGTCCAGGTCCTTTTTTTCGGTGAGGATGTTTTTGCAGTACTCTTCACCGGCTTTCTTACCGGCTTCGAAGATGATCCGGTCGGCGGTGGCAACCCCAAAATCCCGGATGAGGATGTCGCGCAGGGTGAACTGCATCAGGCGGTACGCGGCCACGTGCACCATGGGGCCGAGATTGGGGCGGCCGACTTCGATATCGCCCATCATGCTCCATTCGAATTGGGTTTCATCACGTTCTTCCTTAAACATGTTCTCACCTGCCTTTTGCCGAGATAATCGCCGGGATGGTGGCGGCGAATCAGATCTGCCCGTGCCATTGCCTGGAAAAACGATGATCGCGCCGATTAATTATCAGGCGTGAGGTGTGGCGATTCAAAGCGGCGTCTCATTTTTGCTCGTCTCCCGCCTCCGGCCCAGTCCGAATCCTCACTTCAGGAATAGACTTGAGGTGCAGGTCGCGTTGGGGGAAAGGTAATTCTATACCATGTTCCCGGAACCGCCGCCAGATGCCCCAGAGGAGATCGCTCTTTAGTGAACCGACGCCATTTTGGGGGTCATTGAGCCACACCCGCAGCTCGAGGTTGACGGTACTATCGCCGAAGCCCGCCAAGAGGCAGGCAGGTTGGGGATCCGTTAAGACCCGGGGAGCGCCCGTGGCGGTTTCCAGGATCAGGTCCCGGGCTTTTTCCAAATCAGCGCCATAGGAGACGCCGACGGGGATGTCGATGCGGACGAGGTTATTGGAATAGGACCAATTGATTACCTCATTGGTCACCAGGTTTTCATTGGGGATGAGGTGCTCGGTGCCATTCCGGGCAATGACCGAAGTATAGCGGCTCCCCAAGAAATTGACCCAACCATACTTGTTTCCCATTTGAATGACATCGCCGGGCTTAATGGATTTATCCGCCAGGATGATGAAACCGCTCACCAGGTTGGCAAAGACTTTTTGCAGGCCGAAACCGAGCCCCAGCCCCAAGGCCCCGCTGAACAGGGCGAAGACGGTGAGACCAAGCCCCATGTATTGCAAGACCAGGACGACGGAAGCGCAAAAGAGGAAAATGACCGACAGTTTGTACAGCAAGATCTGGACTGCGGGGGTCAGGCCGGATTCCGCGTTCAGCCAGAAATGCAAAAGCAGCAACAGCCTTCTGGACAGCCAATAGAGAATCAACAAGAAGACGAAAGCCCGGGAGAGGGTGAACAGAGAAATATTTATTTTACCGAGATTGAAGTCGATATGCTGCAAGAGATGCAGCCAGGGGTCGATGATATGGAAGATATAGAGGAAAGCATAAAACCACGTGACGATCACCAGGAATCTGCTCCAGAACCGGTCGTGCACGTGGTTGGTAAAAAACCGCACGAAGGCCAGGGCAACCAGGCAAATGCAGATGGTGTACAGTCCATCCCGGGCCCAATTGAAGTGTTCGGCGACACGAAAGGCGATCCATACGAAGACAAAAGCGAGCACAGGACCGATAATTTTTAAGAAGGTTAATAAGGCGGCCAGGTCACCACAAAGTGCCTGGCTGGCAGAGCATCGCGCTTGCTGGCGGACGAACCAGGCACGGATAATCCCGGTCACGTGGTAAGCCAGCAGGAGAGCGAAACCCGCCGCGGCAATTTGGGCCAGCATGGCCCAGGAGAGCACGTGGTGGAAAAAATATGCCTGGGCCTGGGACCTTATCTGGTCAACGGCGGCAAGATCAAAAGGAAAACCCATGATGCATCTCCCGGGGAAAGGTCCTCAGGTCCAGGCCGCTGAGCCCGCCAGCGATGTCCCTACTGGTTGGGATCCGCGACCACGCAATAATTAACGTCAGTGCCCTGATAGCACGGCTGGTAATAGGTGCTGCCGTCATAGTAGTAGCGTTGACCGGCGATTGACAAGGCTGCGGCCGCGGCGGGCAGGGTCGCGATCACCGTACCCACCGCGATGCCGGCGGCAACCCCACCATAGACCGGGGCGCGATAGCCGGGGCCGTAATAGCCACCGGCACGATAGACGGTCTGTCCCCCCGGCCCCCTGGCCGCGGCGCCGCCGTACGGACCTCTGGCGGCGACTCCTCCCCGGGGACCCTCAGCCACCGCACCGCCGCGAGGGCCCACCGCCACGGCGCCGCCTCGAGGGCCTTCGGCCCAGCCGCCGCCCCCGCGGAAACTGCCGCCGCTAAAGCCGCCGCCCCCCCGGGCTTGAGCCTCGGAGCAGAGAAATGGCAGGCCGAGCAATAAAGCCGCCACGAAAAGGCTCCCCAAAGGAGACTTAAGTTGCATCAGCTTCATGAGTCACCCCCTTGCTTTTTCATCTTCGGCTTGGGTTTTGGGGCCTGGCTCGATTTCACCGGGACGAACTTGATCTTTTCAGCCCCCTGAGGGGGGGTAAAGTCAAAGAGGTTGTCGGACAACTGGGGGGAAAAATTCCAGTCGGTGAGGTAGGCGGACCACTGGGGAGAACCGGGCAACTTTTTATGGGTCAGCACGACTTTCCGGGGCAGGGGCTGATCCCCGGCATCAATCCAGAGCTGCACCTGGGCATTGTCCCCGTCAAAGGAGAGATGATGGCAGGGAACCCCGCGGACCTTGGACAACCCGACGTAGAGGGAGTGTTTGATGCGTTTGCCGATGTGGTCGCACAGGGTAGGGCTGGCCAGGTCGGTCAAAGCCACCCGGACCCCAAATTCTTTATTGGCCTTGTCCAAGGCGCTTTCGATATCCGGGGGAACCTCCAGGACGCCATAGACGTTGTCCTCTTGGTCATAGAGGGTGATGGTCTTGCCGTTGAAAAAGAACTGCTTGTCAACGAGGTCGCCCTGGGCGTTGACCCTGAGCCGGTCCGGCCGTTGGACAAAGGTCTCCATATCGATGCCATACTGGAGTTTCTTGCCGCCATAGTACACCTGCTCGTCGGCGACCTCGGCCTTGTAAGTAAATTTTTGCTGAGATTTGAGGAAATCGCACATCTTTTGCAGAATCTGACGGGGGTCAGGCTCGGGCGGGGTGGCTTTTTCGGCCTGAGGGGCCGGCACCGCCGCCTTTTCCGCCTGCGGCGGGGTTGCCTTAGGCTGCTGGACAGTTTGGGCCAGGCCCGGCACCCCCGACAGCATGGTTGCCAGGAGCAGGGCCATAACCGTCAAAATCAAGGCTCTTTTCTGCATGGTGCCCTCCTTGTCTGATGAGCATATAGGTAACCACTCCCAAGGAACAGGTCAAGCATTCCGGCAGGCAGCAGGACCAAACCGCGGTCTCGGCAGGCAGTTCTCAGCAATGCCCCCTGGAGCAGATTCATTTTCCTTTTGGCAGGGTGGGCATAGAGAGCAATGACCACAATCCGTCATTCAGGCGGCGCGGGTTTCACTGTCGCCACTGGCGCGCCAGCAGGAGCGACAAGATGGCGTGCATCGCCACCGCCGGCCACAAAAGCGGCCCGACCCATTGGCCGCGGAGGCCGAGGCACAGGAGATAGAGCGCCGCCAAGGCATTGTAGGTCAGCATGGCCCGGAGGGCAGGGGCCAGGTTGCCGGCGGGGTGGCGTCCCGGCCAAGACGCCATCCCCAGAGCGAGCAAGCCAAAGCCGGCCACGCGGCCCAGGGGGATGGCCACGCCGGAGATTTCGCCCCCGAGCAACAGCCGGACGACGACGGCGGGCACAACCATCAACGCCAGTCCCGTAGCGGCTTCGATGCTGGCGGTGAGGGTGAGCACACGGTTCATGGCGCGGCGGCTAGTCCCTGGCCCGGGATAGGGCTCAGGGGGCTGGAAAGAAGGCTCTCCCGCGGCCGGCCGCCAGGGGGGAAGACAAGAGTTTGGGCCGGAGCAGGTCCCGGAAGCACCGGATCGCTGACAAGGGAGGGGGAATCGATCACCATTATGCCTCCGGCGTTGTCTGCCTTGACCAGCCCCCCAAAGGCCTGGAGACCGTTGGCGGGGGAACGAATTATGTCAGGACGCATAATGGGCCGTAGGCCCGAAGAACAAAATACCCGGATAGAATTCAAGATCAGTTTGCAATATCCAAAGGCAACTTGGCAATATCTTTTTTTTAAAAAAGGGCCATGCAGAGGACTGAAGAGGCCGATTGTTTCAAGTCTGGACCATGGGGAAGGTTGTTGCGGCCTTCATTTCAGCCCGATTTTTTATGTCGAGGTGCACGACGGCCTGGGTGGAATCAAACTTTCGTGAGCGAGGGCCGGGCTTATCTTACTTTTGCGGTTCCGGGGCGCTAAATTGCTGGAGCACCGCGGCTAGCCGGGCCCGGTCCCGGGGCGGGAGATTCTCCGCCTGGAGGGCCTGGCGGAGCAGGGCCTCGGCCTGGAAGCGATCTCCCTGCTGGACGAAAATCTCGGCCAGCAACAGAGAGGCGTCAGTGAAGCCGGGATGATGGGCCAGGAGTTCCTTCAGGGTCGCGGCCGCGGCCTTCAGGTCCTGGCCTTCTTTCTGGTAGAAGGCCAGGGTGAAGGCGTATCTGGGTTCCTGAGGGTTCAACTCCACGGCTTTCTTGCACCAGGACAGGGCCTCCGCCGGCCGGTCTTTGGCAGTGAGGATGCAGAGGTTATAGGCCGCCGGCGCCAGCTTGGGGTCGAGGCGAAAGGCTTCCTTGAGCTGCTGTTCCGCGTCCTGGACCCGGTCTTGCTCGGCCTGAAGCAGCCCCAGGTTGAAGTGGGCCGCGGCGTTGTCCGGGGCAATTTTGAGGGCTTTGAAGAGGAACTTCTCCGCCTGGTCCGGCGTGCCCATCTTGGCGTAGGCCATGGCGGCGTTGACCAGGACCATGGCCGCCCGGGGCTCGATCTTGAGGGCGGTGTCATAAGCAGCCAGGGCCGGTTTGACCTCCCCCCGGTCCAGGTAGTAGTTTCCCAGGTTGTAATGGGAGGACCATTGGTCGGGCCGGGCGGTCAGGGAGGCTAGGTACTCTTCCGTGGCCTGCGTCACCTTGTCCCGGTCCTCGCCTCGGAGCCAGGCCGCCGGATAATGGGCCAGAGAGGCCGCGGCCCGCACCCGGACCAGGCGGTAGCTGTCCCCGGCGGCAGTTATCATGGCCTGGAAGCTTGCCTGACTCGGCCGGACCGACAGAGCTTCCGCGGCCGCGGCGCGCACCAGGGGAGAAGGGTCCTGGATGGCCTTGAGTAAAGCGGGGCTGACCCGTTCATCCGGGGCGGCCATGGTCAGGCGGATGAGGGAGGCGACAAAGACCTGGTCCCGCTCCGGGCTCGTCATATAGGCCAGCATCTCGGGGAGCTTTTGCCAGTCGCGCCGGCGGGCCGCGGCGATGAGGCCGGCCCGCTGGAGGATTGGCGCCTGGTAGTCTCGGGTCCGCCACTGGCGCACGTTCCGCTCGGCCCAGGCCGCGTCCTTGTCTTGATGGCAGGAGTTACAGGCGTTGGGGGAGCCGAACTGCAGGGTCGCGGCCGGGGCCGGCGGCAGCATGGAGTGGTCGGTCCGGTTCATGCGGGCAAAGGACGTCAGGGGCATGTGGCAGGAGACGCAGGTGGCGGGCACGCCCGGCTTGTCGGGCGGATGATGGCTGTGCTCCGAAGCGTTTTTTACCCGCTCGGCGTGGCAGGGGAGGCAGGCGTTGTTGGCCTGGGCCGGGTCTTTAAAGCGGTAGCGGCCGCTGGAGGTATGGCACTTGATGCAGTCGAGCTGGCCCGCCTTGACGCAGGGGCTCATGAGCCAGGAGGTGTAGGTGTAGTTTTCCCCCAGGTCCCGGCCGTCGGGATAGTAGTCCGGGTTTTCCAGGGTCACCAGATCAAAGTGGTCGAAGAACCGGCCCCCGGGCGGAAAAGCCGTGGTGAGGGGGGCCGTTTTGGCATGACAGGAGCTGCACAGGGCGTTGCGTTGCCCGGTGGTGAGCTTTTTGACGCTGATGATCTTGAGGTCCGGGGGCACCTGGCCCTGGGGGGCGGCCTGCATCAACTGGTTGTGGGCCTTGGAGGGGCCGTGGCAGGTCTCGCAGTTGATGCCCGCCTCGGCCCAGGTGGTGCGGTAGGTATCGGTGGCCAGGTCGTAGTTGGAACTGAGCTGGCTGACGTGGCAGTTGAAGCAGGCGGCGTTGAAGGTGTAGGGCCACTCCTGCCAGTGGACCGGCGCCTCGGGGGGGCCGGAATCGAAGTGGCGCACGCCGCTGGCCGCGGTGTCGAACCACTGTTTGGTGCGGACGTCATAGGCCACGGGCAGGGTCTGGAGGCGGCCCCGGGCCAGGGGAGTCAGGAAATAATAGACGTTTTTGCCGCCCAGGGCATGGAGGATGGGGTATTTATGCTTGCGGCCTTTGGGGCCGGTGGCAAGGACCCAGCCGGCCCGGGGGCCGATGTCGGCCCGGTAACGCTCCTTGCCGATGACCAGGTCTTGGGTCTGGGGGGTCAGGTTGGTGCGGGCGAACTCCAGGGTGTAGGGCTGCATGGCCAGGCCGTGGCGGGAAGAGGCCCAGAGCTGGTAGAACTTGCCGTGACATGCGATGCAGCTCTTAGAGCCGGCGTAGAGGGAGAGTTCCTGAGGCAATGCCGGGCCGGCCGGCTTCACCTGGGCAGCAGCAGGGCCGCAAATGCAGAACATCACGGCTACGGCCACTAATGCCGTCCCGATGGTTAAGCTGAACAGCCTGGGCATTTTGACCCCCCAGTGATTCTAACAGGGTTAGGGTTAGATGGGAAGCAGATCGAAAGGCTGGAGGGCGTCGGCCAGTATCCGAGGGGTACCTCACCGGGAAAGATTCCAGATTGGAACTGCTTATCCGGCGCGGACATCCTGCGACCGGGTCTCTCCCCGGAGCCAGGCCTTTGACGCAGCATTAAGGGGAGTACCGGCCAAGTTTACCGGCATGGCCGCTTCCGGGACGATTTTCATGACAAAATGCCGGTGATACTCAGCCGCGAAAAAAATGAATCTTCTGGCTATTTCTGCTATGGTGCTGATGCATTATGAGAACCGCGTGGAAAGGGGTCAATCATGGCTGATCACAAAATGGCTTTTCCCCTGGTCATCGTGTTCG
Source organism: Desulfobaccales bacterium (assembly GCA_052139855.1). Taxonomy (GTDB): domain Bacteria; phylum Desulfobacterota; class Desulfobaccia; order Desulfobaccales; family 0-14-0-80-60-11; genus 0-14-0-80-60-11. The sequence goes on along the minus strand of JBKQVS010000008.1, from coordinate 7,007 downwards.
TCTTTGCGGTGGTGGGGGGAGTCCTCTCTCTGGTCTTGGGTAATTTCCTCCATTTTTCCGAGACCCCGCACATTGCCACCACGGCCCCGGCTTCGCCCCCGGGGGCGCTGCGGGCGGTGTACAATCCACCATCGCCCCAGGAGGCCCCGGAAGCCATCCGGGATGCAGTCCTGTTGGGCTATAAGATCATGATGCAGACCCGCCAATATGCCGCGGCGTATGTGGGCAACAAGCTGGGATGCGTGAGCTGCCACTTCAAAGGCGGCATTACCGAAGGCGGCCGGAACGGGGGGTTATCCCTGGTGGGCGTGGGGGCTACGTATCCCAGGTACCGGGATCGGCAAGAGTATGCCGCGGACCTGGTGACCCGCACCAACAGTTGCTTTGAGAGAAGCATGAACGGCAAGGCGCTGCCGGCGGACAGCAAAGAGATGGCCGCGATCCTGACCTATTACCAGTGGATCTCCCAGGGACTGCCCATTTACGGGGACATCCCCTGGCTGGGGTTACAACCCTTGAAGCAGGCGGGCTCCCCGGATAAGACCCGGGGCGCCCAGGTCTTTCAAGAAAAGTGCGCCGCCTGTCACGGCAGGGCCGGGGAGGGCACCAAAGTGGCCCCGCCGCTATGGGGGGCCGAGTCCTTTAATGATGGGGCGGGCACTTCTCACCTCCGGACTTTCGCGGCCTTTTCGTACCAAAACATGCCCTTTGAGGAGCCGCATTTGACGGTGGAGCAGGCCTGGGACGTGGCGGCCTATGTGACCAGTCAGGCGCGGCCGCATTTTGTGAAACGGTAGCGGAGGCGGGCATGGAATTTCCCCTCTTTCAGGTGCCTTATCTGGGGAACGGCATGACCATCGGGATAGTCGCGGTGGTGCACGTTCCTCATCAGCCACGGCCTGGCCATCGGCGCCATGAGCATGGTGGTCCTGGCCGAGTATCGGGGCTTTAGGGACCAGGACCCGGATTGGGAGCGGTTCTCCCGGAACTTACTGTTGGCGGTCATCATCATTATTACCGGGGTGGGGGCCGTCACCGGCGTGGGCATCTGGGTCACCACCAGCGCCCTGTCGCCCCGGGGCATCGGCTCGCTCCTGCGGGTGTTTTTCTGGCCGTGGTTTGCGGAATGGCTGGTTTTTGTGACCGAACTGGTGATCCTGTTGGTCTACTATTTCACCTGGGAGCAATGGGTCGGAGCCCAAAAGCGACGCCATGTCCGCCTGGGGGCCGGCTACATTCTCCTGTCGCTTTGCTCCGCCGGCCTGATTACCGGGATATTGGGCTTCATGCTCACCCCGGATGGCTGGCCCTGGGAGCAGAGCCTGGCCGCGGCATTCTTTAACCCCACCTTCCTGCCGCAACTTCTGCTCCGCCTGGCCATCGCCCTGACCCTGGGGTCGCTCCTGGCGCTGGCCTATTTGCTCTTTACCCGGCGGGAACCCCGGTTCCGCCGGGAGGCCGCCCATCTCTTCGGCTCGATTTGCCTGGCGGCGGTGCTGCTGATTCCGTGCCTGACCTGGTGGTATTACGCGGTGGTGCCGTCCCGCTATAAGACCCATATCATTTACGGCATCCTGACTTCCCACCTGTCCCAGCACCCGGAAGTCTTGTTCGCGGGGGTGGCCATCATTCTGGCGGGGGTCCTGGGCTGCGCCGGGTTGGCCTGGGGCCGAAAGACCGCAGCGGCGCGCGCCTTGGTGATTCCGGCCCTGGTCCTGGCGGTGACCTTCGTCTTCGCCTTTGAACGGACCCGTGAATTCATCCGGGGCCCTTATTTGATACCCGGGTATCTCTATGCCACCAACGTCCTGCTCCCGGAGAAAGCGTTTCTGGATGAGCACGGCCTGTTGCCCAATGCTTACTGGTTCAATATGCTGGGGCAGGGCGATCCCGAAAACCAGGGGGCCTTTTTGTTGGCCCAGAACTGTTCGGCCTGTCACACCATTGACGGCCTGAACGATATCCGCACCCGGGTAAAAAACCGCTCGGAAGACGGCATCTTTGTGTATCTGTCGCACATCGGTGAAATGGTGCCCTTCATGCCGCCGTTCTCGGGCACCGAGGCCGAGCGCCGCATTCTGGCCCGGTTTCTTTACCGCCTGGCCCAGGACCGGATCCACCTCAGGGCGCCCTCCCGCTACACCCCTTTAACCGGGGAGGTGAGGCATGAATAGGCTGTTCGACCTGCTCCTGGCCAAACCCTTGCCCGAGGCCTGGCTGCAGGGCCTGTTGTTCTTTGCCTTCACCCTGCATCTGCTCTTTGTGCTGATCACCCTGGGGACGGCTATCCTGGCGGTATTTTTTTTCGTGGATTTTCATTGGCGCGGCCGGTCGGCGGAGCTTTTGCTGGACCGGCGGATTCTGCGGACCTTCATGGCCCATAAGAGCCTGGCGGTGGTTTTGGGGGTGGCCCCCTTGCTGCTCATGCAGGTTGCCTTTGCCATGAGCTTTTTCCCGGCGGTCAACCTCCTGGCCCCTTACTGGATGTTCTTTATCGCCTGTTGATCGTGGCCTTCCTGTCGTTTGACATCCTGGGGCACGGCATTGAAACGCATCGCCGTTACCATCTGGCCATCGCCCTGGTGGCGCTCGCGGCGCTCCTCCTGGTGCCGGGCATCCTGGTGGCGGTCCTCGCCACCGCGGAAAACTCCGGCCAGTGGCTGGCGATCGCCAAAAATGGCTTCCGGCTCACCGGACCCCTGGCGTGGCACTGGCTCTTCCGGTTCCTGCATATTTTGGGGGCCTCCCTGGTGGTGGGCGCGGCGGTTCACTATTTCTTCACCGCCAAATCGGATACGGGGAGGGCGGCCCTCCTGCCCTGGATCTCGGCGGGGATCTTGTTGCAGGTTCCCCTGGGCCTGCTCCTGTACACTTCGTTATTGGTTAAACCCGACCCCGTCATCCGGGCGGTTATGGTCGTCGGGGTCTTGGGCGCGGCCCTGCTGCTCTGGGTGATTTTCGGGGCTGTCCGCCGGGGCGCTCCCCTGGCCGTGAAGACGGTTATCCCGCTGTTGATGCTGGTCCTGGTGGCCATGCTCCTGACCCGGCAGTTGCTGCAGAATAAACAGCTCCTGCCCCTGGAAAAGGCCGTCACGGCCAATGCCCGGGAATACGGCCAGGTGCTGCAACCGCATGTGGCGAAGGCGGTCAGCGCTTATGGCGCGGGGCTGCCCTTGTCGTACAACAACGCGGCAACGATTTTTCTCCAGAGCTGCGCCTTCTGTCATGGCAAAAACGCCGACGGCCATGGCATTGAAGCGAAACACCTGGTGATCCCGGCGGAAAATTTGACGGCCATGCGGACCACGCGGGCGTATCTCTACCGCATTATCCTCTCGGGGGTGCCCGGCACCGGCATGGGCTATTTCACCATTTATGACCGCTACCAGGTGGAAGACCTCATGGCTTATTTGGGCGAGAAATATCAGGTTTTTGCGCGTCCCGGGGATATCCCGCACTCCATCGCAGCGCCGGCCCTGGCGCGGGCGGAGGCGACCTACGCCCAGACCTGCGCCGCCTGCCACGGAGCGGACGGCGGGGGCTCTCCCGTGTCCCGGGGCTTTCAACCGCCGCCGCCGGACCTGAGGGTCTATAGCCTGACGCCCCATCGGGCTTTCCAGGTGATTACCCAGGGCTATCCGGGCACCATGATGCCGGGATTCGGGGAGCTGGCCGAGGAAGTCCGCTGGGGATTGGTCCAAACGGTCTATGGGAAAAGAACGGAGTGACTAGTCAAGGGAACGGAAGCCGGGTGGGGCTGGACCGGATGCCGCTGCATCGGGCGGAAGATAGGGTCAGGCATAAAACTTATTTGATTTACTGATAAAATAGTATGGTAAACTACATAGCCTCACATAATTGACGTCCACTTGGTCTGGGGAGGTTCATCATGTTTCTTTATCTGGTCCAGCATGCCGAGGCCGAAAGAGAAGAAGAAAATCCGGCGAGGGATCTCACGCAAAAAGGCCGCATCGACATTGAAAACGTCGCACACCACCTGAAAAGGCTTCAGGTACAGGTCAGGCAGATATGGCATAGCGGCAAGACCAGGGCCCAAAGCACCGCCAAGGTTTTGGGCACGCATGTAAAGCCGGCGGCTGGAGTCTCAGAAGCTCCGGGGCTGGGGCCGCTGGATGCCCCCGAGATCTGGGCGGATCGTATCGCGACCATGGATGAGGATATCCTGCTGGTGGGGCATCTGCCTCATCTGGCCAAGTTAGCCGGCATACTCATGAGTGGGGATAAAGAGAGAATGGTGATTAATTTCCAGATGGGCGGGGTGGTCCGCCTGAGGCGCATGGAGGCGGGCCAATGGGCGGTTGACTGGATGGTGGTCCCGGAAATTATCCTTTAGGCGGCTTTACGGGCCAGCATCTGAGGCGGGGGCGGCCAGGGCGGGCGGCATGGTCCGCACAGTGAAGGTATGATGCCGTGCCGCCAGCAAAACGAGTCAGAAAATACCAGGCGTTGGAGATATGAGCCGGGTCGCGACCGCGATCAGGCCCCGCCGAACAACTGCACGCGCACTTCCTGCCCTTTGAACAGCCCTTCCACTCCCAGGGGGATCATCACCAGGCCGTCGCTTTTGACCAGGGGGGAGAGAAGCCCCGAGGGACCCAGGACGGGGTCGGCCCAGAGGGTGCCGCTCTCCCGGTGCAGGCGCACGCGGACGTAGTCTTCCCGGCCGGAGGCCCCGGCCAGGTTGCGGGAGAGCACGGCGGTCAAGGTGCGGCCCCAGGGGGACGGGTCGGTGGCGCCGGCCAGGCGCAGGAGCAGGGGCCGGCCCAGGACCTCCATGACCACCGCGGCGGAGGCCGGGTGGCCGGGCAGCCCCAGAAGGGGTTTGGGAGGCGCTGGCCCGAGGGCGGCCAGGATGGTGGGTTTGCCGGGCCGGAGGGCCACGCCGTGCACCAGAATCTCGGAGTCGGGGAGGTCCTGGATGGCGGTAAGGGTCAGGTCCCGGACGCCCACGGAGCTACCGCCGGAGATGAGGATCAGGTCGGCGGCGTCCAAGGCCGCTGCCAGGGTTTTTCGTAAGAGGGAGAAATCATCGGCCACGATGCCTTGGAGCACGGGCAGGCCGCCCCATTGGGCCACCTGGGCCGCGGCCAGGTAGGCATTGGAATCCCGCACCTGGCCGGGGCGGGGTTTTGCGTCCAGGGGGACGATTTCATCCCCGGAGGAAATAATTGCCACGCGTGGTCTTTGGTAAACCACCAGACGAGAAACTCCCAGGGCGGCCAGGAGGCCGATCTCCTGGGGGCGGAGGCGGCGGCCGGCAGGAAAGAGGGTCTCGCCCCGGGCCACGTCCTCGCCGGGGGTGAGGACATTTTCCCCGGGGGCCACGGCCCGGCGCACTTCCAGGGTGCCGTCGGGATGCTCGGCGGTGTATTCGAGCATCACCACCGCGTCGGCACCGGCGGGGAGCATGGCGCCGGTGGGGACCCGGAGGGTTTCGCTGCCGGCCACGCCGCGGGGGGGGGCCAGGCCCATGGGGACTTCCCCCTTGATTTCCAGGTACTGGGGGGCGCCGACGCCGGCCCCGAAGGTGTCCTGGGCCCGGACGGCGTAGCCGTCCATGGTAGCGCGCAGGAATCCCGGCACCGCCTCCGGGGCGGTGAGGGGCGCGGCCAGGACGCGGCCGCAGGCGGCGGCGAGCTCCACTGCCTCAGTTCCCACCAGGGAAAACCGGTCATAGAGGGCCAGGACTTCGGCGCGGGTTTGGAGGCGGAAGAATTGTAAAGGGGTCATTTGGTTTAGTACTCTTGATTGGCAATGCGGCAAGGGCATTGCCCACTGTTTTGCACATGCACAGGCGAAACGCCTGTGCCACCGGGTTTGATAAATGGTGCGCGGTGCGCACCCCACATTTTACTGGCCGGGGAAGGTGGGGCCGGAGGCCCAGGTTCCCCGGCCTTCTTATATGGGTTGGGAGGGGGGTGTGGGGGGAGGTCAGGGCCGTTGGCCCTGGCTCTCTCCCCACAATCTCTTTTCCACCACCCCCCTAAGCCCGGGAAAAGATGCGCACGTCCACGGCGAAGAGGCCCTTCTCGTAAAGGAGCAGGGGGTTGAGTTCGATCTGGTCCAGTTCCGGGTGTTTGCCGGCGAAGCGGGCCAGGGCCTGCATGGCGGCCAGGAGGGCTGCGGTATCCCGGGGGGGTTGGCCCCGGTAGCCGGTGAGCAGGGGGTAGCCTTTCACCCGCTGCATCAGGTCTACCAATTCACTCTCTTCAGCGGGGAGGATACAGAAGGCCACGTCCTGATAGATTTCGGTGTTGACGCCGCCCAGGCCGAACATGAGGGTGGGGCCGTACTGGGGGTCGGTGACAGTGCCGAGGATGACCTCCAGGCCGCCGGGTTTGGCCATGGGGGAGACGCTGACCCCGTAGACGGTGACCCAGTTTTCATAGAGCCGGGTGGCGTCCATGATCTCCTGGTAGGCCTGGCGCACTTCCTGGTCATTTTCCAGCCCCAGGTAGACCCCGCCCAGGTCGGATTTGTGGGCCAGGTGGGGTGAGGCGATTTTCATGGCCACGGGGTAGCCGAAGCCACGGGCCAGTTCCACGGCCTGTTCGGCCTCCATGGCCAGGGGGGCGGCGGCGGCGGGAATCCCGGCCTGGGCGATCATGGCTGCGGCTTCCGGGGGCGGGAGCAGGTTAAGCCCCTCGGGGACGGCCACCGGGGGACGGGCGGGGGTGGGGGCAGGCCGGGGGTCGAAGCGGAAGAACTGGGCCAGGGCGGCAATGCCCCGCTCCGGGGTGGGAAAGACCGGGATGCCGGCGGCATAGAGCTTTTGGCGCTCGTTTTGCTCGACGTCGGCGCCGCCCAGGAAGACCACCACCTCGGAGGCGCCGGGAGTGACCTGTTGGGAGGCCCCGGGGATGGGGTCGCCGAAGATGACCACCTGGGTGTCGAAGTCGCCCCGGGTTTGGTCCATGACCTGCTTATAGAGGTCCGGGGCGCTGATGGCGTCGCCGGTCAGATCCACGGGGTTGCCCACGGCGCAG
>JBKQVS010000007.1:0-47911 GCA_052139855.1 Desulfobaccales bacterium | reverse complement strand
CAATTTTGAAGTGCGATTGCCCTGGGTATAGCTGACCAGGCCCTTGACAGAGCGCAATGTCTGTTCCACATCTGCCTTGTTTTTCTCGAGAAGATCAAAGCGAAGCGCGCTGCCGCTCGATGATCTCACTCCGCGCGAACGCGTCATCCTTGAAGGGATCGCTGAAGGGCTCAACAACGCCGAAATTGCGAGTCTCCTCGGACTTTCCGAAAAGACTGTCCGCAATCATATCAGCCGGGTGTTCGACAAGATCGACGTCCGGCATCGTTACGAGGCGATCGTGCGGGCGCGCGACGCCGGGCTCGGCACGCGGCGCGCTGACGCTAGGACGCTAGATGGTCCGGCACGATGGCCATTTTGATGAGCAGGGGCTTCAAGAAGGTCTGCTTGATGCCCAGTTCGTAGACCTCCTCCAGGTCACGGATGGCGTCCCAGCAGTTGTGGCAAGGAGATACGATCAGCTTGGCGCCGGTGGCCAGGATCTGATCCCGCTTGACCTTCAAGCCCATGTTGCGCTGCTGCCGATAAATGCCCAGGCCGTTGATGCCACCACCGCCGCCGCAGCAGAAGTTGTACTCCCGGTTCGGCGTCATCTCCACGAAGTAGCCGGGCTCTACCAGGTAACTCATGATCTCCCGGGTGATGTCGGCCAGCCCGTAATTGCGGATGTAGTTGCAGGAGTCTTGTAAGGTGACCAACTGCTTGATCCGCTTGGTGGGGTCGATTTTGATCTTGCCGCTGCGCAGGGCCTCGGCGACCCATTCCACGTAATGAAAATATGGCGCGGGCGGGCGGCCATCTTTGCGGCCGGCCCAGTAGGGCCCCTCAATAACCGTGGCCCGGTGGGCGTGGCCGCACTCTGTGCCCAGAACCCGCTTGGGCTTGAGCCGCTCGATGGAGGCATAGACGGTTTCGACCTGCATTTTGCAGCCTTCCCAGTCCCCGGCGAACATGGTCAGGGAGGTCTGTTCCCAGCCCACGCTGCTGACGGTCCAATTTTCGCCGGCAAGATGAAAGAGGATGGCGGCCTCGGCGATGTCCTCGGGATAATGCTTGGGTTCCCGGGCGTTGCAGGTATAGAGGATATCCGCGCCTGGCTTGTCTACGGGGATTTCGAGGCCAGGCCACTCGTCCTGCTGCTCCTCAGCCATCCACTCGCAGGTTTCCACCCAGTCCTCGGAGGTCACATCCATCTGGGCGCGATAGATGCGATGCATCCCCGAGCCGATTTTCAGCTCCCACGGCACAAAACCCTGGGAGAAACACAGGCCCCGCAGGTAACCGAACATGACGCCCATGTCGATGCCATAGGGGCAAAATGAGCCGCAGCGGTTGCAACAGGTGCATTTGCCCCAGGCGACATCCATGCAATAGCGCATGTGGGCATTGTCCACGTTGCCGTTGGCCTTGACGATCTTGCCCAGGGTGGACAGGATCTTGTGAGACGGCACCTGGGTGGGGTCCTTGTGGTTGGCCAGGTAAAAGAAACAGGTATCGGCGCACAGGCCGCAGTGGGCGCACATCTCCAGCCAGGTGCGCATACGCGACTTCATGGAGGCGTCCAGGCTGTTCCGCAGCTTCTCGGTATCGACGTCGAGATGCTGCATTTCCTCATAATATTTTTTGCCACCCTTGTCACCGAGCACGAGGTCGAGGTGCTCTTTGGTATTAATAGGGGTTTTGTTGCAATGGATTCCTTCCGGCATAATTTCTACTCCTTTGCTTGCCGGTCTTGACGGGGAGCAACGCCTCCCGCAGGTTCCCGGTACGTCAGGTCATGGCTGCTGAGAATATTTCCTCTGCACATTATTATTTATAAGTATACCACAATTTACCAGGCAAAGCCCCCCTTGGCCTTGTAGGCTCGCTTAATGCCGAAGTCGGCGCCCAGCTGGCCCCGGGAGAGGAAAAAGCCCACGATATGATAGAGCTTGGTGAACGGGATGGCAATGAGCAAGAGCTCGCCGCTCAAGATGTGGGTATAGAGCCAGAATTGGTAATCCCCGAACTGGTGCACCGCCAAAAAGCCGGAGACGAAGGGAGTCACGGTGAGCAAGAGCAGGAAGAAATCATAAAGCGTGGTGACGATCCGCACCTCGGGCAGGGCGATGCGGCGGATAGCAATAAACACGGTGGTGGCCATGACCATGATGGTCAAGACATCGGCCAGGGCCATGGAGATTGAGGGCCAATGGATGCCCCAGCGCTCTTTGATAATGATGGAGTGCCCCGGCAGGAACAATGGCGTGACTACCAACCCGACATGAAAGGCAAAGAAAACGATGGTATAGAGCGGCTTGGCCCGCCAGCCATACGACCCGTAGGGGATGAGCCAGTGAATGATGGACTGGAGGGCGCCCTTGAGGCCCTGGTAGGGATGCGCGGTATAGGCCACCCGGTCCAATTTCCAGTCAAGGCCGCGAATATAGCGCACCACCCGCACGCTCAGGCCGACGATGCAGATCCCAAAGGATAACCACAGTAGGGGCCCAGTGATGATTTGATACATCTTCGACTCCTCCGAACGGCCGCCAGGCAGCCCGCAACGCTATTGGATGTCCTTGTCCTCGTCCCGGCCGGTGATAAAAAACCAGAATCCCAGGATGCCAAGGACCATCGCGCCCATCAGATAATAGACCGCGCCCTTGGTATAGACCATGAAATTATGCAGCGTATAAAAGGTGTTCTCCATGGTACCTTTCCTTAGTGTCCGAAGGTTTGGGGGTGTTTATGCAGCTTGTGCTCGTGCAACTCAGCCGACTCATGTTCTTTGAACTGCGGATGCTCATAGAAGATGGGCATGCGGGACGATATCCAGGCGAAGATCGAAATTCCCAGGGTGACGATATAGAGGGAGATGGCGATTTCCATCCAGCTCGGGAAGTAGCGGTCAGCCGGGGCCAGCTGCCAGTTAAAGGCCACCAGGGAGATGTTGAAGCGGTTGAGCACAATACCCAGCACCGTGATCACTGCGGCCACCCGGACGAGCATCAGGTTTTTTTCCCGCACCGCCATGGCATAGAGGAAGGCCGGCAAGGCCACGAAGCCCAGGAGCTCCACCAGGAACCAGGCACCCCAGCCGGTGGCGAGATAGTGCCAGTTGTTGTCAAGGGTGAGGCCCACGACCTTGATCAGGAAGTAGGCGGCCAGGACCAGGGCGGCGCCCTTGGCGAAGCCCAGGGTCACATCGTCATGCTCGCGAAGGTAGGTCTCGTCCATCTTCCCGTGCAGGAAGCGGTGAGACAGCGTGCCTTCGAAGATGACCATGGACAGGCCGGCGGCAATGCTGGACACAAAGAAGTAAACTGGCAGGTAACCCGAGTACCACAGCGGGTGTAATTTAGAGGGGACGATGAGATAGAGGGCCCCTAGGGAACTCTGGTGCATGGTGGAAAGGATGACGCCGAAGATAGTCAGGCCCAGGGTCATCTTGACGACGACGGTGCGGATCTTCCTGAGACCCTGCCATTTGACGCCCAGCCATTCCAGGGCGGCGGGAGTCCATTCGATGAAGAGGACGTTCAGGTAGAGCATGACGCACAAGCCCACTTCGAAGAGCACCGAGGTGGGGCCGGACTGTACGAAGAACGGATAGGGCAGCCGCCAGGGCCGACCCACGTCGTAGAGCAGGGCGAAGACCACTAAAGAATAGCCCAGGAAGGCGGTGAGAATCGCCGGCCGGACCGCCGAATGGTAGCGCTTCAGGCCGAAGACGTAGCAGGCCGTGGAGGTGGTGTAGCCGCCGGCGGCCAAGGCGACTCCGCACAGGAGGTCAAAACCGATCCAGATGCCCCAGGGGTTGTTATCCGAGAGGTTGGTGACCGCGCCCAGGCCCTTGGTAAAGCGAAGGGCGGTGATCACGGCACCCACCAGGATGATGGTGCCGGCGATGACATTAAAAGGTGTAAGCCAGGATTTCTTAACGGCGGGGTGTTCAGTGGACATGTTATTCGTCCTCCTGGGTTGGAGCCTTGGCAGCCTCTTCCAGGGCCTTTTTGACTTCGCGTTCGATGGCTGACTTCTTCTCGGTCTCGGCTTTAGCCAACGCCCGTTCGAGCTTGTGGTCCGCCTCGGCCTGGGCCTTGGCCAGAGCCTCAGCCACGGCCTGCATCTTTTCCTCCCGGGCTACTTTATCCTTGCGCTTGGACACCGCGTAGATGCCGGTCAAGAGCACGGGCCAGACGCCGGCCACAATGGGCACGGTGGCCAGCGCCCCGGAGGTCAGTTCGGGCGCCGCCACGGTGCCCAGATCCTCTCTCAAACCGATGGCCTTGAATGGCACCCCGGAGAGGTACAACCAGCTGGTGCCGCCCATCTCGTGCTCGCCATAAATGTGCTTCAGATAACGGTTCGGGAAGGCATGCAGGCGCTCCCGGGCGATCAGGAGCAGCTCGGTGCGCTTCCCGTAAACCAGGGCCTCCACGGGGCAGGCGCCGACGCAACCCGGGACCCTTAATTTGCCCGTGGCAATCAACGGCTGGCACATGGTGCATTTCATGATCCGCGGGGTGAGGGCCTCATTATATTCGAACGTCGGGATATCGAAGGGGCAGGCAATCATGCAATAGCGGCAGCCGACGCAGGTCGTGGGGTCCCAAATTACCCCGCCTTGGGGCGTTTTCGTATAGGCATTCACGAAGCAGGACGAGGCGCAGGCCGGCTCCAGGCAGTGCTGGCACTGATTCTTGCGGAAGACCGGACCGGAAGCCCCCGGGATGCCATCGTAACGATTAACTACGGTATAGGTCTTGGCGTCGGTCCGACGCTTCACGTTCAGGACGCTCAGGTCGTCGAACGGCTTGGCTGGAGCCGGCAGTTCGTTGACCTGGTTGCAGCCGGCTTCGCACCTGCGGCAGCCGATGCACCGGGTGGCGTCGAACAGCACGCCGAAGCTGCCGGGGTACCCCGAGAACTCTTTGTGTGCCGCGGCGTGGGCCGACTTTCCAAGAGCAGCCCCCACTCCGGCGGCTCCAAGCAGGCCAAGAAACGTTCTTCGTAACATCACACACTCCTCTTACAGGCCAAGGCCGGTTACTTCTTCTTTTCCAGGTGACACTCGATACACGCCGTGGCAGCCGGCTTCTCAACCTTCATATCCTGATGGCAATGGTTGCACTGATTGTGCATAGCCGCCAGCAGTTCGGGACGGTTTCCTTCTTTTACCCGGTAATTTTTGCTGTGGCAGCTTATGCAGCCGGGGGGCTTCTTATCCGGCGGGCTATTGTGGTGGCAGCCCTGACAGAGCGTCCCCGGATCCCGGTGGAAGTACTCGGCCAGCGTATTGCCCTGCGTGCCTTTTATGAGCGCCACGACATGGGCCCGGTGATTCAACTCGCCCGGTTCGTACTTGTCGGCCAGGTCCTTGATCTTCAGCTTGTCCGGGATGTCCGCGAGATCATAAGTACCCGGGTTCATATTCCGATTCTTGAGCATCGTCGCGGCAATATCTGACTTCTGAGCCGGAGAGAGGCTGGCCTGCAGCAACGTCAGGCCTTCCGGCATCTGCATGTGGCACTGCTTGCAGGCGGCACTGTCACGCAAGCTCGCCTCACTTATATGGTTATGGCAGCCGGCGCATTTTGGTGCGGCCTGCTTGGCGGCATGACAGCCCAGGCAGCTCGCCTGACTCGTCTTCTGGTGCATGGCCTGTTCGTAGGTCACGAACTTGCCTTTCTCAGCCCCTCCCAGCGTGTGGCATTTGTCGCACGACTCCATGGTCGCATGGTGGCAGACCCTGCAGCTGTCGTTGTACTTCTCGTGGGCCTTGTGGTCGAAGGCCACCGGATTCATCAGCACGGGCTTTTCGACCTTGCCGTTATCGTTCTTGGGGTTGTAAGTGATCAGGGCCGCGTCCGGTTGCCCGCGCTTGAGCCGCGGGACTTCTTGGTTCGGAAGCTTGGCCAGGACCTCTTGATTTTTCTTCGCAATATGGGCCAGGCCTGACGCACCATGACAGTCGGCGCAGACATAGGGGCCGGTCTCCTTCACGCCCTTTTGGGCCAGAGTGAGATGGCAGAGCACACACTGCTGGTGCGCCGCCTGCTCCAGGCTCTTCACGTCATTTTTGGGCTTGTCGCCGTGGCAGGCGCGGCAGGATTCCTCTTGCCCCTTGGCGTAAAAGGTTTTCTTGGCTCTTTTGTCGTAATCGTGGTGGCAAACCCCGCAGTTGTCCTTGTCAAGGGCAGTCGCCGGGATGTTCTTGGAATCCACGTGCCTGAAGTGCAAGACCTTGTTCAGCCCAACATCCAGCCTGGCCTTGGCCTCCGGCGGCCGGGCGTTGTGGCAGGTGCGGCAGAAACCGTCCAACGGGCCGGTCTTCTTGCCCGCCGCACCCATCTCGTTGTGACAGCCGATGCAGCTCGCATGATAGATGTCTTTGATCTCCGCCGGTTTTGCCGCCTTGATATTCTTAAAGTCCAGGGACAACTTGTGGTCCTTGACGGCGTGGCAGGTATCACAACTCTTCTTTTCCTTGAGCAACACATCGGTGTGCTTGTCATGGAAGAAGGTGACCGGTGGCAACTCAAGCCCCCCGAAGGCGGCCATGGTGTCGATTTTGATCAGGTCCGGCCGCCCCGACTCGGGAGCCTTCGCCGGCGCCTGTTCACCCTGGGCCTCGATGCAGATAAATGAGATGGAGGCGCACACCCACAGGATCCCAGCCCATCGAAGCAGTGATCTTCCTTTCACCATAACTCAGATCCTTAACCTGTCAGAATAGCTGATGAGAAAGTTATTTCGGAAGTTCGCGGTCTGTGAAATTCCTCACAAAGGAGTCTATGTCAATCTTTGCCATTTGTCCAAAAAAAAATTCGGCGATGATGCTTTTTCATACAATGGAAATCTACCAGGAGGGTGATGTTGGAATTTTCATCATTTCAAGGCGTTGGCTCACAGGACGCATGCTTCGTATAAAGAGCCTGGGAAGTCTCAACGGTCCGGTAAAGGCTTTGGAGCGTCATGAGCCTGCCCGATGATCTCATCATAGAACTGCGTCCGGAAATATTTTATCTAGATGTTCCGTCCTTTTCTCTCCCCCTTGAGCGGGGAGTAAGGCAGCGGCTAGCTGCTTGCCAAGGCATTCCTGAAACGCAACATTAACTTTTTCTTAAAAGGAATAGCTTCGCCGCTTTCCTCAGAATGACAAGCCGTGCACAAAGGTTCTGAAACAAGTTTTAAGCACCAGTGAGCTGGTGTTTTGGCGGGCCAGGCGTCCTGCCAGCGCCAGCAATAACCTGCGGACAGATTCGCCAGGGTTAGTCCGGCCTGCCTCCGCAAAATCCCTCCCGGCCACTGGCGCCTATGTTAAGAGTTTATAGTAGTTGCATGCGGGAAATTTTGTTATAATGTTTTTCAAGAGAAAGACTGGTTCGAAGAAGGATTGTTGTGCGGGTCAAACTTTGAGCGAAAGGCTCACGAACACGGGCCAGGGAGAGACGCAGGCAGCCGCGTCGAGATTTTTTTTCAGGGTCCATCAATTGTATTGACTTTTGCCTTTGGGCGCATATATTATGGCCTGGAAAGGAGTTTGGCGGCTTTTTCTCATTTACTCCATTGGGGGGGGGAGAAGCCTGGTGTCAACCCTAGAGCAAAGGAGGAAGGTGTATGAGGTCTAAAGTGGTGGTCGGGTTGCTGATGGTTCTGGTAGCCGTATTTTTTATCTCTTCCGTCGCCACAGCTCAAGGAAGCGCAAAGTTGCTGTGCGTTTCCAAGAAAGAGCTGAAGGGGGAAGAGACGGTGGCGTCGTGCATGGCCAAAGGTGAACGGTTTGCAGTAGTCGATCCCTATGGCTTGGTGCGCATCTTAACCCCGGAGGAAGTGGAGCTGACCAAGGCTTTCAATCCCAAAGCCTTCGATACCCGGGCTTTCGGCATGAGATATTCGAAAGAGGCTCCGCCGCTACCGCCGATGCCGTCTCTGACCAAAGAAGCTCCGTAAGACTATTTGTCAACTTAAGTCAGTCTGCCGATGGCCCCCAAAGTCCGCTTTGGGGGCTTTCTCTTTCCATTCGAGGTTCTTATGCTTGAGATAAACGATCTCTGGGTAAACATCGAAGACAAAGAAGTGATCCGGGGAGTCAACCTCAGGGTGCCCGTGGGGGAGACCCATATCCTCTTCGGCAAGAACGGCTCCGGCAAATCCAGCCTGCTCATGAGCATTATGGGTTTTGCGCGCTTTGCCGTGAAGCAGGGGCGGATCAGCTTCCTGGGCCAGGATATCACGCACCTGCCCGTCTATGAACGGGCCCGCCTGGGGCTGGGCCTCTCCTTTCAGCGCCCGCCCACCATCCGGGGGGTTAAGACCGCGGACGTCTTGCGGGTGTGCTCCCGGGGCGCCGTCATGCCCGAAGTCCTGGCCTCGGCTTACGATTTCACGCAGTTTCTGGACCGGGAGATCAATTACGGGTTTTCCGGGGGTGAGCTCAAGCGCTCCGAACTCCTGCAGCTGCTGGCCCAGAATCCCAAGATGGTGCTCCTGGACGAGCCGGAATCGGGCGTGGACCTGGAGAACCTTCAGGTGGTGGGGCAGATCATCGCCCACCTGCTCCAGAAGGAGCGCCGCCCCCAGGCCCGGGAAAAATCCGGCCTAATCATCACCCACACCGGCTTCATCATGGACTATGTCAATGCCGACAAGGGTTACATCCTGTTGGATGGCCGCCTCTTGTGTTCCGGCAATCCCCGGGACATCCTCCAGGACATCAAGAAATTTGGCTACGAGGAGTGCACCAAATGCCGGAGATAAAACGGCGGGCCGAACAGAGTCGGCAGAAAAAGGCGGCCTTCGGGCGTGATCTCCACCTGGAGGAGTTTTCCCGCCAGGGCGGCGCCTGGGAGTATGACCCGGACTACCGGCAGTTTTCCCCGGAGGAACGCAGCCGCCTCCTCACCGCGGGGATCGAGCTCACGGATAAAGACCACGCCGGCACCTTCCTCCAGGCCGACAAGGCCATTGTCCACTGCCAGACCCGGCAGCCGGGGGTGGAAGTGCTGCCCATCACCGAGGCCGTAGGGCGGCACGACTGGGTCAAAGACCTCCTCTGGGGGCTCGTGGCGGTGGATGCCGACAAATATACCGCCGCGGCCGAACTGGAGCTGGACAACGGTTATTTTATCCGGGCCCTGCCCGGGGCGCAGATCGCCCAGCCGGTGGAGTCGTGCCTCTACCTGCGCACCGACCGGTTTGCCCAACACGTCCACAACCTGGTGGTGGTGGAGGAAGGGGCCTCGCTCCACATCATCACCGGCTGCGCCACCCATCCCGGGGTTATTTCCGGCCTTCACATCGGGGTCTCGGAGTTTTATGTCAGGAAAGGCGGCAAGCTTACTTTCACCATGGTCCACAACTGGGGCCAAGAAGTCCATGTGCGCCCCCGCACCGCGGTCATGGTGGAGGAAGGCGGCACGTATATCTCCAACTACATCCTGCTGCGGCCGGTGAAATCGGTGCAGATGTATCCCACCGTCACCTTAAACGGCGCCGGCGCCGTGGCTCGTCTACAGTCCATCCTCATCGCCCACCCGGGATGCGAGCTGGACGTGGGCGGCCGGGTGATCCTCCAGGCGCCCCATACCCGGGCCGAAGTCATCGCCCGCACCCTGGCCCTGGGCGGCACCAGCATCGCCCGGGGCCACCTGGTGGGACTGGTGCCCGACATCAAGGCCCACCTTGAATGCCGGGGCCTCATCCTGGGCACCGGGGTGGTTTATGCCATCCCCGAACTGGAAGGCCGGGTGGCCGGGGTGGACATGTCGCACGAGGCCGCAGTGGGCAAGATCGCCGCAGAGGAAGTGGAATACCTCATGGCCCGGGGCCTGGATGAAGAAGAGGCCGTGTCCACCATCGTCCGGGGCTTTCTTAACGTCAAGATCGAGGGTCTGCCCCCGGTTTTAGAGGAAGAAATGGAACAGGCCATCCAGGAATCGGGGAAGGGGCTGTAGAATCAGGCTACGTGAGAAGGCCAGCAGATGGGGCCGGCATGAACGAAGCGGACCGCCCCTGCCTTCCCCCCCCGCAGCCTGGCCTCCGGCCCCACCTGCGGCGCCAGCACCGGGCGATCCCCCTTATCCCCCCAATCCCTCCTCAGGCCGCCCAGTGCGGCCTCATTCCTTATTTGATTGGATTATTGCGAAAATATTCTTACGTTATCCATAAAGGGGCCGCCTTGACGCCGGCTTCCGGACCCTGGCGATTTCCCCCTAACCTTTTCAGGAGGGTGACGATGACAGAGCAGGTGAGTGACACGGTGACCCGGCGGGACTTTATCTTGAAAAGTGGGGTGTTTTTAGGCGCCGCCGCCTGGCTGGGCCCGGCCCGGGCACTGGCTGGGGAAAAAACCGAGCTGGAAACCGCGGAGGTGACCCCCACCGAGGATTTGATGCAGGAGCACGGAGTCCTCCGCCGCCTCCTGCTCCTGTACGATGACCTTGGGAGTCGCCTGAAGCAGGGGCGGGAGGTGCCCCTGGAGGTGCTCCGGGAGGCCACCGGCATCATCCGCCGTTTTGTGGAAGATTATCATGAGAAAGACGAAGAGGAGTATCTGTTCACCCGTTTCGAGAAGGCCGGGAAGCTGGTGGAGTTGGTCAAAGTCCTCTATCAGCAGCACCAGGCGGGGAGGAAGCTCACCGCCGCCCTGCAAGGCCTGCTGTCCCGGGATCGTTGGGGCAAGGCCCCGGAGCGTCAGCAGGCCGCGGTTTACCTGCACGCCTTTTCCCGCATGTACCGTCCTCACGCGGCCCGGGAGGACACGGTGCTCTACCCCGCTTTCCGAACGGTGATCTCCCCTAAGGAATTTCTGGATCTGGGGGAGAAGTTCGAAGCTAAAGAGGAGAAGCTGTTCGGGAAGGATGGCTTTGAGAAGGTGGTGGCCCAGGTCGCCGATCTGGAGAGGCGGCTGGGAATCTACCAGCTCTCACAATTTACGCCCGTGGTATGAAGTTCCCTGCGCCCTGGTCCGCCGGCGGTAAAGGACGGCATACCGCCGGGCCCCGACAGGATCGTTTTCCCCCGTGGTAAAGACCGGGCTGGCGGCGGCGCCTATTTGGCCGCCGCGGCCGGCGGCGGCGGGGCCTTCACCCGGATGATCAGGTTATCCCAGCCCAGCCGTCGGGTCAGCCCCGAGCTGTGCGTGACCAGGCTGGTGAGAAACCAGCGCGGCTGGCCCTCCGGGAAGGTGAGGAGCTGGAACCGGGCCGTGTAGACCACGGGTTTTTGCATTTTATCGCCGGGGTTGGCGATGAGCACGAAGGCCTCCTGGTTGGCGGGGTTCTCCCCGGCTATATAAAATCCATAGAATTCCGCCACCTTGCAAAAGCCGGGGTTCCAGGTATCCAGGGTGTGCCTGGCCGCCGCCGCGGTCAACGGGGGGGTCTGAGACGAAGAGGGCATCGCACAGCCTAGGAAACCACCCAGTAAGAGCACTATCACCGCCGTCCGGCGCCAGCCTGACCAGATCATGCCCTTCTCCTCCTTAACCCGCCGGGTTTAGGGGCTTCCGGCTTCTGCTGGCTGCGCCTTAAACCCCGGGGTGCGTCACCGCTTACATTCCCACAAACGGTGAAAACAGGTTGCAGGGGCGGTGAGGGCACCGCCCCTACGAAAACTTTTCAAAGTAGACACCTGCCGAGACTTACTTCATCAACCCGGCTTCCTGGAGCCAGCGCTGCACCGTCCCGACGGCATCTTTGCCCTGGGACAGGAGTTGCCCTTGGGGACTGAAAATCATGAAATACGGCACCTGGCGGATCTGATACTGCTGGGCCAGGGGCGAGCTCCAGTCAATCCCTACGAATTCCAGCCGGTTGATGTTGACTTTGACAAGGGCCAGGTCCGGGCGCTTTTCCGCCAGGCGCGCCATGATGGGGGCCAGGCGCATGCACGGCGGACAATAAGGACTGTAGAAATCGATCACGGTGGTCTTGCCTTTGACCAACAAGGATTTGACGCTGAGCGCCTGGCCGGTGTGGCCGGCGTTGGCGTCGGCAATCTCCCCGGCCCAGGCCCCGGATGAGAGCAACGCCAGCGACAGGAGGGCCGCCAGCAGCAGCGACTGCGGCAAGGATGTGAGAACGCGACTCATAGCCTTTACATAGTGCTTTAACTGATAGTTGTCAATCATTTCCCCGGGAACCTCCGGCCGGTGCGGTATTCAGGATCAGGGGCAGACCGTCCCGCCCCCCGATGATGATCGTTTTGCTGTTTTGAGATTCAGCCAGGGCCCGGGTGGTTTCAATTCCCTTCCAGCGCAGCAACTGATCCGTCAGCCCCTGGGAGATGATCCTCTGGAAGTCCTGGATGCCCTGGGCTTCGATGCGCTTGCGCTCCGCCTCCTGGCGCTCTTTGTCCAGGACGAAGCGCATCTGCTGGGCCTGCTGGTCAGCAGCCAGCTTGGCGTTGATGGCCTCCACCACCAGCTTGGGCAGATCGACTTTCCGCAGCAGGATGGTCTCCACGACTATCCCGCGCTTACCCAGGTTTTCCTGGAGGTCCCGGAAGATTTCGGTGGAGATCAGCTCCCGGCTGGAGGTGTACAGGTCCTTGGCTTCATGATTGACGGTGATGCCCCGGATCGCGGCCCGGAATTGCGGGTTGACCACCACCGCCTCATAGTTGGGCCCGATCTGCTGGTAAACGGTGGCCGCCTCAGACGCCTTCAGGTGATAGAGGCAGGAGACCTCCAGAACCACGTTAAGCCCTTCCTTGGAAGGCGCCTCGGCGTGTTCGAAGACTTCCTTGGTGCGGACGCTCATGAGTTCCATGTTGGCCAGGGGGTTGACCAGGTGCACCCCCCCGGAGATGGTGCCGTACACCTTCCCTAAGAGCACCAGGACCCCGACGTTGCCCGGGGGCACGATCTTGGCGGTGGATACCGCCACCGTCGCCGCCAGGACCAGGACGGCCAGGACAAAGCGGATTTGCGGGAACTTCTGGAATTGCGGCACGTTTTTCCCCAGGACCACGAGACCCAGGGCAATCAGCACTCCTAACAGGACCAGACTCATAACTTCCTCCGCGTATACTTCCTGATATGCTCTTAGGATAGATTGTCAAGCGGTTTATGGGAGGGATAAATCGCGAAATGGCGGGAAATTTCTTTCTTTTCCCTTCTCGGCTTTTCCCCTTTTTCCCCTATTTTTTCAGGAGACTGCTCCGGGAGCGGCCGACGTTGTGAAAGACCGCCTGAAAGTCGCGATAGAGTTTCTTATTATGCCGGGTCCGGTGGCACTTTTTCAGATAGCGCTGGGGGTCGGGATTATCGGCGAGAAGATCCAGACCCTCCCAGCCACCCGGCCGGGGGAAGGCGTAATACGGATATTCCTTGGGGATGCCGCGCACATAGGTCACCTGGGGGATCACCCACTCCAGCCGGGCCAGATAGAGACGGTGCATCCCGTCATTGATGATCAGGGCCAGCCTGCCGTCGGCCTCGAAGGACTCCTCCACCACGGGGGGATAAAGATCATAGACTACTTCCTCACCGCCGGGAAGCCGCACCGTATAGGTGACATAGCCATCAAGCCTGAACAGGTCCACGCCCCAGGCCGACAGACTCCAGCGCAATTCCTGGGTTTTGCGCAATTCCTGCAGCCAGATATAGTTCTGCGGGGGGTTCAGGCAATTGGGGTGAATCTGCTCCAGGCTAATCAATGCCTGGGAATAGACCAAGACATCTGTCTTTTCCATCAGGGGAACTTTTCTCAGACAGGCGATCAAGGCTGCCTCAGGGTGGTGTTCCAGGGCGATTATGTCCATTTTTTTGAACGAATCCCGGTAAAAAGTTCAGGTTTGTGAATGTCAAGCGCCAGTGATGCGCCTGGCATAGATATTACCATCATCGGACCGGATGGGGGGAAAAATTGTGGAGCGGGAGCGAAAAATGAGATGGGTGAAAAGGGTTCCCGACCTTTAACCCCGGAGCCGGGAACCCCTTAGAAGGTTTATCTGAAGAACCCTCCGGGTTAACAGCGGCCCCGGAGGCCCCGGGTCGGCGGGCTCAAAAGATAGGGCCCGAACCAGTCCTGCACGATAAAGCCGAAGTTGGGCTCTTCCGGCGCAGAGGCAGCCTCGAAGGTCGCCTCAACGTTTAAAAGCGCGATAAAGCTCTCAGCCAGGATCTCTTCAGGGAGAGATTCGGGCAGCCAGATAGGAGTATGTTCATCTTTGCCGATATAAGCCATAGTTTTCTTCCTTGGCAAATCCTTATGCAACTCCCGTACCAGAAGCCCGCATGGGTTACGCCGCCGGCCAGCCATCCATGGAGCACGTGGCGCAGCGGGGCTGAGGGCGGCACAACTCCTTGCCCAGGCGCACCAGTAAAGCGTGATATTCCTGGTACAGGTCCACCTGGGCCGGCAGGTGCTCCTGGAACAGGTGACGCAATTCTTCATAGGGACAGGACTCGGCAATGAGGCCGTGGCGGCTCAGGATGCGGAAAGTATAGGCATCGACGACAAAGGTGGGCTTAGCCAGGGCGTAGAGCAATATACTGTCCGCGGTCTCCGGCCCGATGCCCTTAATGCTCAAGAGCGCCGGCCGCAGGCTGCCCAGGTCGTCGGCCGCCAGCCGCTCCATAGAACTTTCGTAATGGTGCGCCAGAAAATCCAGAAAATTCTTGAGCCGCCGGGCTTTAACATTATAGTAACCCGCCGGCCGGATGAAGTTGGCCAACTCCGCCTCCGGCAGGTCATGCAAGGTCCGGGGGTCGAGCAGACCCTGGCCTTTGAGCACCGCGATGGCCCGGGCGACGTTGCCCCAGTTGGTGTTCTGGGTCAGGATGGCCCCCACGGCCACTTCAAAGGGCGTGTCTCCGGGCCACCAGCCCTGGGGCCCCCAGGCCTCCCACAGGCGTTGATACAGCTCTTTAAGCAACGTGCCCACGCGCCCCGCGGCCATTATTTGTCCCCCGTCATGGAGTGAAAGGTCCGATCATGCGAAAATCACCGGGCGCGCCGATTTTCTCAAAATGACAATAGCCCGGGCGATGCTTTCTGCATGAGCCCTGGTCTCGTCCCCAAGCTCTTGCTGCAGAACCAGGGAAACACCCGCCAATGGCCCCCTCCCCTGCTGCCCTGACGCTCTCCCGCCCTGAGAATCTTACCATAAATGCGATCCCGGAGGACAGGCGTGGCCTGTTAAGCCGCAGGTGACCTTTCCCGGAAGGACCCGCCGTCACCATCTGCCGATGATTTACCATTTTTTTTTGCCGCGCCCTTGTGATAGAATGCCTAAAGTTTATCGGGTCCCACAATCCTGCGGCAGGCTATCCCCTGCCGGGTCAATCCATCTCCTCGCCGAACAGGATCGAATCTTGGGTAAGCAGGTTACGTTCAAGCCATACGAGATCACGGTGGAGGTGCCGGACGGGGAGAACCTGCTGCGGGCCGCTTTGCTGGCCGCGGTCCATATCAATGCCTCCTGCGGCGGCGAGGGCGTCTGCGGCAAATGCAAGGTGCTGCTGGAATCGGGGGACCTCGAGAGCACCCGCTCCGGGCTCTTGAGCGACGAGGAGTTCGACCTGGGTTACCGCCAGGCCTGCCAGAGCTTCGTGCGCGGCGACGTGGTAATCCGCATCCCGCCGGAATCCTTGCTGGACCGGCGCACCCTGACCCGCCGCCGGGGCGGAGTGAGCTTGCGCCCCAGCCCCATCGACCTGGAGGCCTTGAAGGCCTCCGGGCTCTATAACCCGGCCTTTCAAAAGAAATTCGTGGCGCTGCCGCCGCCCTCCCTCGCGGACAATATCTGCGATCTGGGCCGCCTGGATCAGGGCCTGGCCCGCCAGCACGACCTGGACGGCGTGGCCTCCGATTTTTTCATGCTGCGCCATCTGGCCCAGGTGATGCGGGAAGACAACTTCCGGGTCACCGCCACCCTGGACTTTGCCCAGCGGCGGTCCCGGAAACCCCGGGTAGTGCAGGTCGAGCCCGGCGATACCAGTCAGCGCCACTATGCCATCGCCATCGACATCGGCACCACCACCGTCTGGGTCCAGCTTCTGGACCTGGCCGCCGGCAAGATCATCGGCCACGCCGCGGACTACAACTCCCAGATGAGCTACGGGGACGATGTTATCAGCCGCATCGTCTTCAGCCAGAAGGAGCAGGGGCTGCCAAAGCTGCAGCGCTCCGTGGCCGCCACCATCAACCAGGTGATGCACCGGCTCCTCAAGAAGCACCAGTTGCCGGTAACGGAGATCTCCCACATCACGCTGGCCGCCAACACCACCATGACCCATCTGTTCTACGCCATCGATCCCAAGTATATCCGCCTGGCCCCCTACACGCCCGCCGCCTGCCATCCCCCGCCGGTACGGGCCCGGGACCTGGGAGTGGAAGTGCCGGATCATGTGTTCATCTATGCGGTGAGCTCCGTGTCCAGCTACGTGGGGGGCGATATTGTGGCCGGGGTTCTGGCCTCGGGCCTTTACAAAGACCCCAAGCTGACGCTGTATATCGATATCGGCACCAACGGCGAGATCGTCATCGGCAACCAGCAGTGGCTGGCCTGCGCCGCCTGTTCCGCCGGGCCGGCATTTGAAGGCGGCGGCATCAGGTTCGGCATGCGGGCCACCTCCGGCGCCATCGAGGAAGTGAGCCTCAATCCCGAGACCTACGAGCCCATGATTATCACCATCGACATGGTGAAGCCCAAGGGCATCTGCGGCTCCGGTTTGATCAACCTCATGGCGGCCATGATGGAGGCGGAGATCATCTCCCCTAACGGCAAGTTCCGGGACGACCTGAACACCCCGCGCATCCGACTGGGCGACGAGGGCCGGGAATTTGTCCTGGCCATGGCCCCCGACACCCAGGGCGGCCAGGACATCACCCTGAGCGAGGCCGACATCGACAACCTGATGCGGGCCAAAGGGGCCATGTTCGCGGGCTACGTCACCCTGCTGGAAAACGTCGGCCTCAAGCTCGAGGACCTGGAGCAGGTGATCCTGGCCGGGGCCTTCGGCAATTTCATCAACATCGAAAACGCCATCGCCATCGGCCTCTTACCCGATCTGCCCCGGGAATGCTACCACTACGTGGGCAACGCCTCCCTCCAGGGGGCGTCGCTGCTGGCGTTTTCCCGGGACCTCCTGGAGGAGGAGCGCCGGGTGGCGGACATGATGACCAATTTCGAGCTTTCTGAGACCCCGGGCTTCATGGACCAATACATCGCCGCCCTGTTTCTGCCCCACACCCGGATGGAATACTTCCCCAGCGTCACCGAACGCCTCAAAGCCGCCAAAGATTGACCTTTGGCGGGGGCCCCTCCGGCGACTGACGCCCCCCTCCCCTTCCCGGCTTTGTGGCTCATTCCTTCTTTTCCAGCGCCGAAAAAGCTTAAATTATCTTCTCTTATTGCTTGACTCGGACCATGAAGGGGCTATAATACCTCCGGGGTGGGAACCACCCACCTGAAGCCCGGCTCTTAGCCTGGTGCTCCGACGCAGTTTCCTTGCAACCCGCGCCGATTCAAGCTTAAAATACTTCAACGGTTTTCCCGGGTGGCGCGGTGCGACTCAGCCAAGGAGGGCGGTCATGCAGATTCGCAGTCTGAGATGGAAAGGGTTTCCCATGTGGCCCCCTGAATGGATGATTTCGGACCAGGGGCGCGGCGAAGAAGGGGTCCTGGAAGAGGTCTGCCTGCGAACTGACCTGAAACCGAAATTAATCAGCGTCGTCGCCAATCATTTAGGCGATATCCGCCAGGGGATCATGGTTCTGGAAGACCCGGCGCACCTGAATATCGTTTACGGCAAACTTAAACAGCATATCGGCCGGCCGCTGACGGAAATCGGGGATTTGGAGATAAGTCTCCTGCCGCCGCTGCCGAAGCGCGGCCCCAAGCAAGCGCGCCCCCCTCCCCTACCCGCCGCAAATCGGTGGTCAAATAACCTGGGCAAATGGTCTCGCTCGACAGTCAGCCTCGGCCGGAGGGACCCGGTGGGGCCATGGGGCACAGCCCGCTGTGCCCCTACCGTTAACTGTCACTGGGGTTCTTATTATTGCAGCTTCTTCATGAGCCAGGCCATATTTTCCGCCAGGTTGGTGATGGTTTTGAGGCCCTCGGCGTCGGTGGCGGCGTCGCCGGGTTTGAGGCCGTAGGCGATGGGCCAGTAGGTGGAGCCTGGCACATACATCCCCATGATGCAGAACCAGAATTGCAGTTGGGCGTAGGTGAAATTGACCCCGGCCCGCCGGGCCACCACGATGGGGCTGCCCACCTTGCGGGCGAAGACGTTGTCTCCCTGGCGGGCCACATAGCCGGCCCGGTCCAGGAGCGCCATGAGGTTGGGGGTGGCGGAGCCGAAATAGACCGGCGAGCCCACAATGAGTCCGTCGGCCGCGGCCATAGCCTCATAAACCGGCATGAAATCGTCTTCCTGGGCGCAGCGGTTCTTGTCTTCGGCGCACTTCATACAGGCCAGGCACGGCCGGATGTCTTTGCCGTGCAGCGACAGATATTCCGTGGCGATCCCCTGGGCTTCCAGGGCCTCCAGCGCCGTGGTAAGGAGCAAGTTCGTATTCCCTTTAGGCCGCGGCGAACCGGATATGGCCAGCACTTTCATATCTCTTCCCTCCCTGTGGGTTAATGGTTTTCTCACTTTACCTCTCTCACGAGTTCCATTATAAAGAAGATTGCATTTTTTCCCCACCCCTCCGGGGAGGTAAAATAATGCTTGACGGGTGCAATAGTACGGCATATATTGTGAGTGAGCAGTCACTCACTTAAAGGGGAGCAGAGAATAGATTGCCTGGAATGAAAGGCGACCCGACGGGTCGCCCCTGACGGCGGCAACTCAGCAGACATCTGATTTAATGCTCTTATGAAAATTGAAAATATGCGACCCAAAGATCAGACAAAAGAGATTATCGCCCGGACTGCCCTGGGTCTCTTTGTGGAGAAGGGCATCGACGGCACCACCATCCGGGACATCGCCACGGCGGCCAAGATCGCCGAAGGCACCTTGTACCGGCACTATTCCGGCAAAGACGCCCTGGCCTGGGAGCTGTTCAGTCACAATTTTACCGCCTTTGCCCTGGAGCTCCAGCGCCTACAGTCGGGTCAGGCGACGTTACGGGCCAAACTGGACGCCATGGTACGGCAATTCTGCACCTTCTTCGACCGGGACCCGGTGCTGTTCAGCTACCTGCTCCTGGCCCAGCACGGGCAGCTGCAAAAAGTGACCCCTGAAATGCCTAATCCGGTGGAGGTGGTGCGGGAAGTCCTGGCCGGGGGAATGGACCGGGGCGAGATTCCGGCCGGCGACCCCAACCTGGCCGCGGCTATGGTTATGGGGATGGTTTTGGAGGTGGCGGTCTTTACGATTTACCAGCGCCTCACCCAGAGCCTGAGCAGCCTGGCGGGGGGTCTGGTGGACGCCTGCTGGCGAGTTTTGGCCGGCTAAACTCCGGGATCTGGCAGGTTATTATAGCCTGGTAGTATGTGGTTTACCAACCGGACTTGGAGGCATCAGCCCCTTGATTTTTACCTTCTCATGGACTATTTTATCTAGACTTGATTTGGTATAGAGGTAACCATGTCGCAAGAAGACGTAAAGGCCAGGATCAAGGCGGCCGCTCCGGGAGGCAAGATTGCCTGTAGCGCGGCCTTCCGCCTGGCTGAAGAACTGAGCCTCTCCCGCCACGACCTGGGGGAACTGCTTAACGAGCTCAAGATAAAAATCGTCCAGTGCCAATTGGGTTGTTTCTGATATGGCCCACCTGTTCGGCCCAGTCCCGTCTCGCCGCCTGGGGCGGTCTTTAGGGGTTGATCTCATCCCTCCCAAGACCTGTCCCTATAACTGCATGTATTGCGAGGTGGGGCCCACCACCCGCCAGACCCTGCGGCGCTTTTCTTACCAGCCCGAGGCCATTATCGAGGAACTGACCGAGTATCTTAAGGACCCGGGGGTTACCCCGGATTTCATCACCCTGGCCGGCTCCGGCGAACCCACCCTGAATCTCGGGTTGGGCCGCATCATCCGGGAGATCAAGGCGATGACCCCGATCCCGGTGGCGGTGCTCACCAACGGGGCCCTCCTCTATCTTCCCGAGGTGCGCCGGGAACTGGCCGCGGCGGATGTGGTTCTGCCCTCCCTGGACGCAGCCCGGGAAGAGGTTTATCGCGCCATCAACCGGCCGCTGCCGGAGCTCTCCCTGGAGTCGCTGCTGGAAGGTCTCACCTCCTTCCGTCGGGAGTACCGGGGCCAGATTTGGCTCGAAGTCATGCTGCTCAAAGGACTCAACGACACTGAAGCGGAGTTGGCCCTCCTGCGCCGGGCTCTAGAAGAAATCGCCCCGGACCAGATTCAGCTCAACACCGCGGTGCGGCCGGTGGTGGAAGCAGTCGCCCGGCCCCTGGACGCGGACGAGATGGCGGCCGCCGCCGCTTTTCTGGGCGGGCCGGTTTCGGTCATCGCCTCCTTTTCCCGGGCAGATATTGCCGGGGGGCAGTGCCCGGACGAAGCCTTCGTGGAAATGCTCTCCCGGCGGCCCATGACCGCCCCGGACCTGGCCCAGGCGTTGGGCCTGCCGCTCATGCAGGTAGAGGCGCAGCTTAAGCGCCTCAAGGAGTCGGGCCGGATCGCCTTTAACCGGTACCACGACCAGGAATTTTACCGGCAGCAAACCTGAACGACTCTCAATCATGCCGCCAGGGCATTGATTATTTTTTAGACACGAGTTATCCGCAATTCGGGGGATACGGCATATGCAAGGCAAATTCGACGTGGGGCTGGATGTCGGCTCAGTGAGCGTCAACCTGGTGATCATGAATCCCGCCGGCGAGGTGGTCAAAGA
This sequence comes from Desulfobaccales bacterium, assembly GCA_052139855.1. Lineage (GTDB taxonomy): Bacteria > Desulfobacterota > Desulfobaccia > Desulfobaccales > 0-14-0-80-60-11 > 0-14-0-80-60-11. The sequence goes on along the minus strand of JBKQVS010000007.1, from coordinate 27,119 downwards.
AGAATACCGCCGCCACCTGGGGGCGCCCTCCCGCACGGCTTTAACCCTGTTGGAGTCCCTGGAATTCCCCCTGGAACAGTGCCGGCTGGTGGCCTGCACCGGCATGGGGGGCCAGCGCCTGGCCGAGATTTTAGGCGGCCGGTTCATCAATGAAGTCATCGCCCAGGGCCGGGGCACCCACCATTTTGCGCCCCAGGCCCGCACCATCATCGACATGGGGGGTGAAGACGCCAAGATGATCATGGTGGCGGAGGAGGACGGCCACCTGGTCATCGAGGATTTCGCCATGAACACCATGTGCGCCGCGGGCACCGGCTCCTTCCTGGACCAGCAGGCGCACCGGTTAGGTTACACCATCGAAGATTTCAGCGAACTGGCCCTCAAGTCAACCACGCCGCCCCGGGTGGCCGGGCGCTGCAGCGTCTTTGCCAAGACCGACATGATCCACTTGCAGCAGGGCGCCACCCCGGATTACGAGATCATCGCCGGCCTCTGCCAGGCCATGGCCCGCAACTTAAAGAGCAACATCGCCAAGGGCAAGACCCTGACGCCGCCGGTGGCCTTCCAGGGCGGCGTGGCCCACAACCTGGGGGTGCGCCAGGCCTTCCGCCAGGTCCTCAACCTGGACGAAACCGGCCTCATCATCCCGCCCCACTTCTGCTCCCTGGGGGCCGTGGGCGCGGTGCTGGTGGCCCGGGAGAATCCGCCGGCGGATTTCTACCTGGACCTGGAGCCCTTGAGAGAACACCTGCTGAAGGACGAAGACGTGTCCCGGCGGCTGCCGCGGCTGACGCCACCGAAGGCCTTGGGCCCGGAGGACTACCAGGTAATCGCCCTGCCGGCGGACGGTTCGGTGGTGGAAGGCTACCTGGGCATCGACGTGGGGTCCATCAGTACCAACGTGGTGGTCATCGACGCCGGGATGCGGGTGCTGGCCCGAGAGTACCTTATGACCGCGGGCCGGCCCCTGGAGGCGATCACCGAGGGCCTGCGCCGGGTGGGCGCCAAAATCGGCGACCGGGTCAAGATCATGGGTGCGGCCACCACCGGTTCGGGCCGCTATCTCACCGGGGACTTCATCGGAGCCGACTTGGTGCGGAACGAGATCACCGCCCAGGCCACCGCCGCCGCGGCCATCGACCCCAACGTGGACACCATCTTCGAGATCGGCGGCCAGGATTCCAAGTTCATCAGCCTGTCGAACGGCGCCATAGTGGACTTCATGATGAACAAGGTGTGCGCCGCGGGCACCGGTTCCTATCTGGAGGAGCAGGCCGAAAAGCTGGGGATTTCCATCCGCAACGAGTTCGGCGACCTGGCCCTGGCCGGCAAAAATCCGGTGCGCCTGGGCGAACGCTGCACCGTGTTCATGGAGTCCGACCTGGTGCACCACCAGCAGCGGGGCGCGGCCAAAGAAGACCTGGTGGCCGGCCTGTCCTATTCCATCGTCCAAAACTACCTCAACAAGGTGGCGGAAGACCGGCCCATCGGCAACAACATTTTCTACCAGGGGGCCACCGCGGCCAACCGGGGCATCGTTGCCGCCTTTCAGCAGGTCTGCGGCAAGAAGATCACGGTGCCGCCCCACCACGACGTCACCGGGGCCATCGGCGCGGCGCTGCTTTCCATGCGGGAACGGGACTGGGAGACCTCGCAATTCAAAGGCTTCGACCTGGCCGACCGGCACTACGAGATCACTTCCTTTGAGTGCAAGAGTTGCCCCAACAACTGCGAGATCCGCCAGGTGCAGATCGAAGGGGAAAAGCCCCTGTTCTATGGCAGCCGCTGCGAAAAATACGAAGTGGGAAAAGTGCAGAAGCAGTACGACCTGGCGGACCTGCTCCTGGAGCGGGAAAACTGGCTCTACGGGGAAGAGCCCCCCAAAGAAGGGAAACGCGGCCCCATCGGCATCCCCCGGGCCATGTTCTTCCAGGAACTCATGCCCTTTTTCCGGGCCTTTTTTGAGGACCTGGGCTTTACAGTGGTCTTTTCGCCCAAAACCAACAAGAAGGTAATTAACCAGGGGTTGGAAGCCATGGCCGCGGAGCCCTGCTACCCGGTGAAGGTGGCCCACGGCCACATCCTGGACCTCTTAAAAGCCGGGGTCAAGCGCATCTTCCTGCCCAGCGTCATCGACCTGCCTCATCCCCACCCCGAGATCGGCAGCGGGGTGGTCTGTCCCATGGCCCAATCCCTGTCCTACACCGTGCCCACCGCCATCGACTTTGCCGAGTTCGGCGCCACCATGCTGTCGCCGGTGCTCTATTTCGGCCGGGGCGACCGCCGGCTGCGCCAGGGCCTGCGGGATCTGGGGAAAGAACTGGGGGTGGGCCACTTCCGGGTGAACCGGGCCATGCACCGGGCCCAGGCGGCCCAGCAGGCCTACTACGAACACCTCAACGCCCGGGGCCGGGAGATCCTGGATTCCCTGCCGCCCGACGGCCGTCTCATGGTCCTCATCGGGCGGCCCTATAACGCCCTGGACCCCGGCATGAACCTCAACCTGCACCGGAAACTGCGGCAACTGGGGGTGCTGGCCCTGCCCATGGACTTTCTGCCCATGGATCAGGTGGACGATCTGGATGAAATCAAGCCCATGTACTGGCGTTTCGGCCAGAAGATCCTGGGGGTGGCGGAACTCATCCGCAACGACCCCCGGCTCTACGGCATCTACATCACCAATTTCGGCTGCGGCCCCGACTCCTTCATCCAGCACTTCTTCAAGGACGCCATGCGGGGCAAGCCTTACCTGGAGATCGAGATTGACGAGCACTCCTCGGACGTGGGGGCCATCACCCGGCTGGAGGCCTTCCTGGACAGCCTGAAAAACGTTACGGTCAAGCCGGCCGCGGCCCGGGTGTCGCCTTTCCGCCAGCGGGTCACCGGCAACCTCAAACGGAAAATTTATCTCCCGCCCATGACCGACCAGGCCCTGGCCATCGTGGCGGCCTTCCAGGCCTGCGGCGGTGAGGCCGAGGCCCTCCCGGACTCCGACGAAGAAACCCTGGAACTGGGCCGCCGCTTAACCAGCGGCAAGGAGTGCTACCCTCTTATCCTCACCACCGGCGACCTGGCCAAACTATTGCAGCGCCCGGACTTCGACGCGGAACGCAGCGCCTTCTTCATGCCCACGGCCGATGGCCCCTGCCGCTTCGGCCAGTACCACCGCTTCCACCGCCTGGTGCTGGATGAGCTGGGCTACCCCCAGGTGCCGGTCTATTCTCCGGACCAGGACAAGAACATGTTCCGGGAAGTGGGGCTGGTGGGAGACGACTTTTCCCGGATCGCCTGGAACGGTTTTGTGGCCATCGATCTCCTGGAAAAGAAGCTCCGGGAGACCCGGCCCTATGAATCCACCGCCGGCGAAGCCGACAAAGTCTATGGCCACCATCTCCAAAAGGTCTTTCAGGCCTTGCGGGACCGTGCCGACGTCCCCGGGAGCCTCAAGGAGGCCCGGCAGGATTTTGATGCCGTCTCCCTGAGCGTTAACGGCGGCAAGCCGGTGGTGGGGGTGGTGGGGGAAATCTATACCCGGGCCAACCAGTTCTCCAACGAGAACGCGGTGCGGGAGATCGAGGCCCTGGGCGGTGAGGTCTGGATGCCGCCCATCGGCGAGTGGTTACTTTACGTCACCCACTGTTCAAGGATCGATGCGCTGGCCGAACGGCGCTTCCGGGATCTGCTGCAAATTTGCCTGGAGGAGCGGGTTCAGAAGAAAGACGAGCACCGGCTGGAGGAGATCTTCCACGGCAGCATCAAGAACCTGACCGAGCCTTCTATCTCCGAGACTTTTGATCTGGCCAAGGACTACTTACACCCCTCTTTCAGGGGCGAGGCCATCCTCAGCATCGGCAAATCCCGGGACTTTGTGCGCAAGGGGGCCTGCGGCCTGGTGAACATCATGCCGTTTACCTGCATGCCGGGCACCGTGGTCAACTCCCTGTTCAAACTCTTTAGGGAGCGTAACGACAACATCCCCTTCCTGAACCTGGCCTACGACGGCCAGGAACAGACCCACACCCGGACGCGCCTGGAGGCCTTTATGTACCAGGTGCGCCAGTTCAAATCCCGGAAGGGATAAGTTATAATATAATTATTCGGCTTTAACGCTACTGCTTCCCAACGCCTCTGGAGATAGCCGATGGAGAAATTTACCGCAGTTTTTGAGCAGGATGGCGAATGGTGGATCGGTTATCTGGAGGAGCTGCCCGGAGCTAACACCCAAGGCCGAACTTTGGCAGAAGCCAGAGAGAATCTGAAAGACGCAGTAAGATTATTAATTGCGGCTAACCGGGAACTGACGCGACGGGAGCTTCAGGGCAAGAATATTGTCCGGGAGGAACTGGTGGTGTCGGTGTAATGAACGTCGGGCCTTGTTGAGTCACTTAAGACGGCATGGCTGCGAACCGCTCCGGCAGGGGAGCAAACATTCTATCCATTGGCATCCCGCTAACCGCAAAACCTCGTCCATACCAAGGCATTCCGAGATATCGGATAAATTGGCCATTAAGATTTGCCGGGATCTCGGTATTCCCACCCCTTAACGCAACTGTATCACTCGTCATCTCGCCAACGACAGAAAGCCGGAACCGGAAAACCGTTATTCCCCCCCAAACACCGGCGGGCGCTTCTCCACAAAGGCTTTTTGGCCTTCCTGATAATCCTTGCTGTTATAAACCAGGCGGCGCAAGGCCTGGATGCGTTCAAATACCTCGGGGGACAGGGGCAGGGCGTTGGCCAGGATCTGGAGCTGCTCCTTGATGACCGAGATGCTGATGGGGGAATTGGCGACGATTTGGCCTGCCATGGAATAGGTAAAATCTTCCAGTTCAGCCACCGGCACCAGATGATTGAGGACCCCCAACCGGACCGCCCGCTCGCCGGTCACCGACTGGCCGGTGAAGAACATCTCCCGGGCCAGGGGCATGCCCACCGTGTTGATGACGTGCAGGATGCCGGTGAGATTGTAGGGGATCCCCAACCGGGCCGGGGTAATGGTAAAAGAGGTGTGCTCGGTGCCGATGAGGATATCGCAGACAAAGGCCAGCTCACACGCCCCGCCCCAGACGCTGCCCTCGATCATGGCGATGACCGGGGCCGGGCAGCGCTGGATGGCCCGGATGGCCTGCTCCAGGGGATCGTCGTAAGTCAGGGGGTCACGGCCGGGCTGGGAAAGCTCCCCGACGTCATGGCCCGCGGACCAGACCTTGGCGCCGGGGTTGGCCCGGAGCACAATCACCCGGGCCTTTTGATAGACCAGGTCGTTCAAGGCTTTGATCACTTCGCTGATCAGGCCCCGGCCCAAGGCGTTGCGCCTGTGGTCATGATTAAAGGTGATCGTGCCGATAAACTCAGAGATGTCAACGGTGATAAATTCCATGGCTCACTCCCGCAGGTGACCCCCGGCTGGGGGCTCAGACCGCATCTTTTAGAGACTGTTTGCCAAGTGGGACAGTAATTGATAACATCGCCATCGGCAATGGGAAACTTATTCCATCACCCCCATGAACCTGCCCCATAAGGAGGAGAGGTCATGCCCCGATGCCTCGCCTGCGGCAAGCAATGGACCGGAGTCGAACCACATTGCTCCGCCTGCGGGCAGCCTGCGGATGCCCCGGCGCCGCTCTTGGAGCCAGCCTCAGCCCGGGCGCCGCACCCATTGTCTCCAAAAAACTGCGTTGCGGCCGGTTGGGACTTGTTCAAACAATACCACACCGGGTTTGTGGGCTTCTGTCTCCTTAATTTCGCCATCCAACTGGCATTATACGACGTCCTTTTCTTAGGCGTGGCGGCTTCGGTGGTGGTCAGCGCCCCGCTGCTCATGGGCAACTTTATCGTCAGCGCCAAACTGCTGCAAGGACAAACCCCCCGATTTCGCGACTTTTTCGCGGGGCTGCAGTTCTTTGTGCCGCTCCTGCTGCTTTCCCTGATAGCCGGCCTCTTTATCAGCATCGGGACGGTTCTGTTGATTATCCCGGGGGTATACCTGGGCGTGGCCTATCTCTTTGCCACGTGCCTGGTGGTTGATCGGCGTCTGGATTTTTGGCCGGCCATGGAATTGAGCCGCCAAACCATCACCCCCTGGTGGTTCCATTATTTTGCTCTCACGCAACTTTTGGCCCTGCTCAATCTGGCCGGGGCTTTGGTCCTGGGCCTGGGCCTGTTGGTGACGATTCCCGTGTCGTTTTGCGCCATGACCGTGGCCTATAACGACCTCTTCGGCTTGCAGTCCAAAGAGTATTAATCTGCTTTTTGACCTATAATAGGTTTTATGCCGGTATCCCACTGCCCGAGTGAATCTGATCCAGTGCTTGCCGATCTTTGGGAAGTGGCCGTAGCTCTGCCCCTGGCCCACACCCTGACCTATCGCCTACCGCCGGCCCTCACGGCTGTAGCGCAGGTGGGCAGCCTGGTCCGGGTGCCGGTGGGCCGCCGTCAAGTAACGGGATATCTCCTGGGCCCGGCCGGTGCAGCCCCGCCCGGGACCCTCCGGGACATCCGGGAAGTTCTGGACCCCATACCCCGGTTCGGCCCGGAGCTGGTGCCCCTGTTCCGCTGGGTGGCGGATTACTATCAGTATCCCCTGGGTGAGGCTTTGAGCTTTATCATTCCCGGGGGGGCACCGGCCGCCAACCCGCGCCGGGAGCTCTGGGCCGCACCTCTTGATCAGGCCGAGGATGACCGGCCCTCGAAGCGTCTGGGGGTCAAGTCCCGGGAGCTGCTTGATTATCTGAAGGAAGCCGGCCCCACCCCGGTGAAAGTCCTTACCGCCCGCTTTCCCGGCTGCCGCGATAGCCTGCGGCGCCTGGCCGCCCGGGGACTGGTGGGGCTCGAAGACCGCACCCGCTTCCGGACCTTGCCGCAGGATGCCCCCCCTACCCTGGAAGAGCCCGCACTCACTCTGGTGCCCGACCAGGAAGAGGCCCTGGCGGGCATCGTCGCCGGAATTGACGTGGGGCAGTTCAGCCCTTTTCTCCTGCATGGCGTCACCGCCAGCGGCAAGACCGAAGTTTACCTGAGCGCCGCGGCCCATGCCCTGGCCCAGGGACGCCAGGTCCTGGTTCTGGCGCCGGAGATCGCCCTGACCCACCCCGTGGCCCAGGCCTTCAGGCGGCGCTTCGGCTCCCGGGTGGCCCTGCTGCACAGCGGCCTGTCCGAGGCCTTTCGGGTGGATCAATGGCGCCGCATCATGGTGGGAGAAGTGGATATTGTGGTGGGGGCCCGTTCTGCGGTCTTCGCCCCCCTGCCCCACCTGGGGTTGGTGGTGGTGGATGAAGAACACGACCCCTCCTATAAGCAAGAGGGCGGCCTCCTCTACCAGGCCCGGGACGTGGCCCTCTACCGGGGCAAGCTGGCCGGCGCCGCGGTGGTCCTGGTCTCGGCCACCCCCCAGGTGACTTCCTGCTATTATGCCCGGGAAGGCAAATATCGCTATCTGAAACTCGACCGCCGGGTCACCCCCCAGACCCTGCCCGAGATTCGGCTGGTGGACCTTAAGACCCAACGCGGCGACAAGAGTCTCAAGGTGATCTCCCGGCCTTTGCATAACGCCCTGGCGGAGGTCCTGAGCCGGGGAGAACAGGCTCTGCTCTTCCTCAATCGCCGGGGGTACGCCCGGGCCGTGTTCTGCCTCTTTTGCGGCCAAGTGTTTCAGTGCCGCCAGTGCAGCGTGGCCCTGACCCACCACCAGGACCAGGACCGCCTAGTCTGCCATTACTGCGGCTATACCGAAGCGGTGCCGGAGCACTGTCCCCATTGCCAGTCCAGCGCCATCAAACGCTACGGCGTGGGGACCGAAAAGGTGGAATCCGAGGTGAAGCGGCTATTCCCCACGGCCCGGGTGGCCCGCCTCGACCGGGATACGGCCCCGCATAGCGGCCGGGCTCTCACGGTCCTCAACGCTTTTGCGGCCGGGGAGGTGGACTTCCTGGTGGGCACCCAGATGATCACCAAGGGACACCACTTTCCCCAGGTCACGCTGGTGGGGGTCATCGCCGCGGACTTGAGCCTCTTCTTCCCGGAGTATCATGCCGGGGAGCGCACCTTCCAGCTTCTGTCCCAGGTGGCCGGGCGGGCCGGCCGGGGCGCGGCCAAGGGCACCGTCCTGATTCAGACCTACCAGCCGGACCATTACGTCTTTCAGACGGTGCAATCTCAGGATTACGACAGTTTTTTTCAGCAGGAGATGGAAATCCGGCGGCAACTGGGTTATCCGCCCTTTACCCGCCTGGCCCTGGTGCGCCTGAACGGCCCCCGGGATGAGGCCGTGGCCCGGGAAGCGAAGCGCTTGGCCGCGGCCCTGGAAAACTTGCGGACCCGGGACCCGGACCTGCGTTCCCGGGTGCGCATCTTAGGGCCGGCCCCGGCGGGTCTCACCCGCCTCCAGGGCCGGTATCGCTGGCAGATCCTGATTAAGAGCTATGGCCGGGCGCCCTTGCTGCGCCTCACCCAACACCTCCGCCAGGCCTGGACCCCCCCGCCCCGCGCCCACCTCAGCCTCAGCCTGGATATCGACCCGTCCAGCCTGTTTTAGGCGTGCGGCTCAGGTCCGCATAAGCCCGGGGCTGAGGCGATTCCCGGCGATAACCGGTTGACCTTTGCGCCTCCACGAGGTATAAAATAAATATTACGCCGGAATGCGGTTAGCAGCCAACAACCACGCGCCTGTAGCTCAGCTGGATAGAGCAACGGACTACGAATCCGTAGGTCGGAGGTTCGAATCCTCTCGGGCGCGCCAGTAATTTCAAGGGGTTAAGGGTGGCAATACCGACCCTTTATTGTGGCGGGAGCACTATGGGAGCACTTTTTCTCCTGGTGCTCTTGGCCCTGCCGCAGCATCTCCTCCAATTTATGGTAGGCCTCTTTTGCGTCGGCAAGATCTACCGTATTATAACGTTGAAACATGCTAAGCGTTTTATGCCCGGTCAGCCTCATGATCACCGACTGGTTTACTCCCGCTTTTCGCATGTTGGTGTTGAAGGTGTGGCGGAGATCATGAAACCGGAAATTATCAATCGTGGCCATCCTGCAGGCCCGCCTGAAACAAGTTTTGATTGAGGCAATGGGCTATCCTTTGTAGGTGAAGACCCGTTTATGTCCAAAACCTCTGACCTTACCCGCTTCCCGCATGATACCCAGAAGTTCATCATTCAGGTAAATTACTCGGGGTTCAGAATTCTTGGTATCTTCAGGTTCCAGTTGAATGATGCGCTGTTTAAGATCCACCTTGTCCCAGGTAAGATTAAAAACCTTTCCGGCCCTCAAACCCGTTAAGAGGGTGAATTGAACAATCTGGGCAGCATGTAGAGGAAGGTATGGAAGTAACCGCCACTGTTCATCATTTGACAAGATGCGATCCCGGGCGTTGTTCTCCGAAAGCTTTCCCTCATTATTATTTTCTATCCCAATATACTAACAAACCTGAATAGATCACCAGAAATTTCCCATAGATGTTAAATTTTTTCCCGGGTGAACTCCGACATTGGACAAAATAATATATTTTGTCCAATGTGAAAAAGCAGACTACAGATAAGATACGGCTTTCCACGGCCCCCAAAACCCAAAATGCTAGACAAAATGATAAGGGCCTGAAAATATCTGACCCTCTGGAGATGAACAAGCTTTTAGCCGCCGTGAAGGGCAGCCGAGATGAGGCACGGGACTGGTTCCTGTCGGCATTGTGTATATTCATATAAATAAAGCATGCATCGCAGCATCTGAATATTGCAGATAGCTTGCCAGGAGCGAAAATTATCGACGCAATGGTAGAAGTTGCAGATATGAAATGGATATGGGAGGTTCTTGGATTTATGATACGTGTCGGACCATAGCAGTTAACAAGCATTTGCATGATCAAAATCTAATCAGCTTTTCCCCCCCAAAAATTTTCTCCACGATTTTTGCCATACAGATATGACGAAGGAATTTTTTCCTATTATTCGCCTACGGCATAACCGAGACTAATGATAAAGGTTGCAACCCAGTTGCATTAACGTCTATACTGCCTGCGAGGAACTCCTGATGGGCAGGCCCCGAATCCAGCATAGCGGGCACAGACGAAGTCCGATGCTTTCCAGCGTAGGTCAAACCCGTCTCCACTCCTTATTCTGCCTGTTTGCCATCCTGGCTCTCTTCTTTGTGCCCCTGGCGCATCAATGCCACCTCCACACGCTGGACGGACTACATCCTTCCCTTGCCTCGGTCCTTGGCGAAAATGTCGGGCTGCAACTCAGTGCCCCTGAACCTGAAGAGCCGGACCATCATCATCATCATGATGCCGCCACCTGCCCTATCTGCCAGGCGGCTTTAAGTTCCCGGTATTTTGCGGCCACAACCCTTTCTCTGGCCACAATCCTTTCCCTACCGGTCCAACGTTTTTGCAACGATGCCATCACCTCATTAGTTGCCGGCCCGGATGTCCTGGTTTTAGGACCGCGCGCCCCGCCAATTTCCCTCTAAATCAACAACCGACAATCTTTCAAGTTTATTTTCTCGGTATGTAAGTTGCTCTTAAAAGCCGAGGGGATGAAGTGCGACCTATGAGAATTGTCATGAGGGGGAAGACGTATGACTGGACGGGTTATAGTCATTTGGTTGGCTCTGGCGATAAGCTTCGGCACGGTGAATACTGCCCTGGCCCAGGATCAGGCCGCAGCCATTGAAGAGCTCAGGAAAGAAATGAAAGAGCTGCATCAGGAGGTTTCCGCAAAAGATAAGAAGATTGAGGAACTGGAGCGCCGCCTCGACGCGGTGCAAAAAACTACCACCGCGACCCCTGCCGCCAAGGGGCCGGTCAAAACCGAAACGGCTAAAGCAGAAGTCAAGCCTCCTCAACCCACGGCTCCGCCCGCGGCTGCCACGGCGGCTCAGACCGCGGCAACCGGGCAGTTACAGGAACAGGTGGAGGAGTTGAAGGAGCAGGTGGGCCAGGTAGTCGAGGCCCAAAAGCAGGAGTTTCTGGCCAAGTTCAATCCCTCAATCGGGTTCGTGGGTGAGTCAATCGGCGCTTATCGCAGCCAGCCGGCGAGGTTTACGAATGTCCTCGCCCCGGGGACCAGCCCCCGGCCCGGGGGGGGCGATTTCTTTCAGCGTTCGATGGAACTGAATATTGCCGGATCGATTGATCCGTTTGCCCGCGGTTATGCGGTGCTCAATGCCTCTGCCGATCCGGTTACCGGCGAAGCCACCGCGGCGTTTGAAGAGGCTGCCCTGGTCACGACCTCATTGCCATGGAACCTGACGCTCAAGGCGGGACGGTTCTTCGGGGAGTTCGGTCGGTTGGCCTATATCCACGATCATGAACTGCCTTTCGTGTGGCGTCCTCTGGCGCTCGATTCATACATCGGCGGAGAATCGCGGACCGACGGGGCCCAGATCAACTGGCTATTGCCACTGTCGCATTACGTAAGTCTGACCGCAGGCGCGGGTAATTCGTTCGGCGGTCAACCAAACAATATCGGCGATTTCCGCCAATTCACCGGGTTTAACTTTTGGGGCCGCGCCTCCACGTATTTTGACATTACCCCGGATATCGCCATCGAACCTGGCTTTTCCTGGTTGTTCAATCCGAACACCATGGATCGTGGCGGCGCCTTTCTGCAACCCGACGGCAACTCGCTCACGGAGCGCGAACGCCGTCTGCTGGGAGCAGATTTTATGGTGCGCTACCAGCCGCTGCGTAACAATCAGTTCAAAAGCCTCACCTGGGGCACAGAGGTGCTTTACAGCCACAACCGCTATAACGTTACCGCACCGGACGGCACCCTGTTGCCCAACATCAACGTCCCCTCTTATGGTCTGTACTCGTATGTTGCTTACCGGTTCCATCGGGAGTGGACCGCCGGATTTGAGTTTCAGTGGGCGCAGAACGCGCAGGATAAACATCAGCAAACCTATACATACTCTCCGTATATCACCTGGTACATCAGCCACTGGAATATGCTGCGCCTGCAATACACCTACACCCAACCCTACGGAAAGGGAGTATTTGAAGGTCTGGATGGATCAAGCCCAGCCGTGGTTAACCGCCTGCGCGACGATAATGCTGTATACCTGCAATGGGCGTGGATCATAGGGTCACATGCGCATGGGTGGCAAGAACGCTAACCATGGAAGAGAGGAATCGAACATGAAATTGAGACTGTTCCATTTGTTCTGGATTATCCTGTTTATCGGGATCTGGTCTTTCGGGGCGATACCGGCTTACGCGGCCAAAATCCTGGTGGTCACAACCCTGACTGATTTGGCGGACCTGGCGCGCAACATCGGCGGAGACCAAGTCGAGGTTCACAGCCTGGCCACGGGCGTCGAAGACACCCATGGGGTGCCGATGAAACCGAGCTTCGTGCCGATGATGAACCGGGCGGACCTGTTGATCCTGGTGGGGCTGGATTGCGAGCACGCCTTCCTGCCGGCATTGATAGAAGCGAGCAAGAATCCGCGCATCCAGAAAGGCAGGCCCGGCTACGTGGACTGTTCGGAGGGTATCATCCCCCGCGATGTACCCAAGTCAACCGACCACACCGCGGGCGACGTTCATCCTTACGGCAATCCGCACTACATGCTCGATCCGGTGTTGGCGAAGACCGTCGTCGCCAACATCTACAACGCCCTGGTAGCCTTCGCGCCACAATATCAAGCGGAATTCACGCGCAACCGGGATGCTTATCTCGCCAAGCTCAATGCCAAGATTATCGAATGGAGACAGGAAGCCCAACCACTCAAGGGTGTGAAGTTCGTATCCTATCACGAGCATTGGCCATACTTCGCGGCGCGGTTTCACATGGACTACATCGGCACGATTGAGCTGAGGCCGGGGATCGACCCGACCGCACGTCACATTGAGCAACTGATCGCCACGATGAGGGCCGAGCACGCTGCCATCGTCGTGCGCGAGCCGCAGTTTCCCGAAAAGGTGCCGAGACTCATCGCTGAACAGACCGGCGCAACTCTGGTAAAGCTGCCGATCATGCCAGGCGGCGTACCGGACACGGAAACGTACATTAAGATGATGGACTATATCGTTCACACCATGGTCGCTGCCGCCCAGGCGAAGAAATAAACCCCTGCAACGAGTCCGCCTGTCCGGTTGTTCCGGCGGGCGGGCTCGCATAACGGACATAGGATATGAATGAATATGAATGAAGCACTCATCACCTTGAACAACCTGAGCATCGGTTACAATGGCCAACCTGTCTTGTCCGGGATTTCGGTGTCGATTGCCCGCGATAGTTTCATCGCCATTCTCGGTGCGAATGGTTCGGGAAAATCGACCCTGCTCAAGACTCTGCTTGGACTGCTGCCGCCAGTCGCGGGCCGCATCGACACTGCCGCACCACCGGGCGCGCCGCTCGTGTTCGGTTACGTCCCTCAATCCAATCAGTTTGATCCGATATATCTGCTGACGGGGTTCGACGTTGTTCTGATGGGCGTATATGGACGCGTCCGCCCGGGGCGTTTTGTCCCGCCAAACGAACGTGCTTTCGCGCGCCAATGTTTGGGCGCCGTGGGCGCTGAGGATTTTGCTCACCAGCAGTTTGCCAAACTCTCCGGTGGTCAGAAACAACGGGTCCTGATTGCCCGCGCCCTGACAACGCGCCCTGACGTCCTGGTACTCGACGAACCGACCGCCGGCGTGGATATCAACGCGACACAGGCGGTCCTGGATTTTATTTCGCACATTCGCCAGGAAAAGAAGATTACGGTCCTGATAGCCACGCATGACTTTGCGGTGGTGCGCCATCATGCCCAGCAAGTTTTATGGTTTCACCAGGGCAAGATGCACCATGGCACCGCGGACGAACTACTTAACCTCGGGCGGATGGCGGAGATTTTTGAAATGGGGATCGAATGACATGGAAACGTTAGGCCAGATCCTTTCGCTCGATTTTCTCCTGCGTAATTCGGTTTATACCAGCGTGCTGGTCGGCTTCGCTTGCCCGCTCGTTGGGGTATTTCTCGTGATGCGCCGGCTGGTGTTCATGGGCGTAGCACTGCCGCAGATCTCTTCGACCGGCGTTGCGTTCGCCCTCTCCCTGCCCTTGTGGTTAGGATTTCATCTGCATGATCATGGCGCACACAGCTCGCACGTCCTCGCCTTTGTCGGCTCGATGACCTTCTCGCTGGCCGCGGTCCTAGTGCTGGCGTTTCTGGAACGCCGCGGGCGCGGTCAACCCGAAGGTCGACTGGGTACTGCGTACGTCGTAGCAGCCTCTTTGAGCATATTGTTGCTGGCAAAGAACCCTTACGGCGAAATCGGCTGGCTCGATATGTTGAAAGGCGAGGTCATTACCATCTCCAATTCCGATCTGGTGCTGACGGCGGCAACGCTCCTGCTCGTCCTCGCCGCCTTAGGATTGTTTCACAAGGAGTTACTCCTGGTCTCATTCGACCGCGAGATGGCAATTACCCTACGCAAGAATGTGGTTTTCTGGGACGTGCTGCTCTATTTATTGATTGGCCTGACCGTCTCGATGGCAGTGCTCAGTGTCGGTCCGCTGATCGCGTTCGGATTTTTGCTGATCCCCGCGTTGACGGCGCATTTGTTCGCCCACAATATGCGCCAGTTCACGACTTTGGCCTCTTTGATCGGTGGCGCGGCAGCGTTCTTTGGTTTCTGGACCGCATATCAATGTGATTTGCCCGTCGGCCCGACGGATGTCGTCCTCCTCGGCGGGCTCTACGCGGCAGCCTGGGTTATCGCCAAACTTCTCCCTGAAAGCTCACGGTGATCTCGCCAGGCTTAGGCTGCACAGTTAAGGATTTTTTCCAGGCTCGTTAGACCCAAAAAAAGGGAGTACCGAAATGCGAAAGGTATTGCGATTCTCGCTCTTGTTCATAGCCTGCGTCCTGCTGCTTCTCAGCCAGTCACATCTATCTGACTCAGCGGCAAGATTTGTGGATAACGGCGACGGGACGATTACGGACACGAGGCTGAAAATAATGTGGCAGAAGGGCGATAGCGGCAAAGAGGTCACCTTTGAGGAGGCGCAGAAATACTGCCAGAATCTACAACTGGGTCGCCACTCTGATTGGCGTCTGCCCAAACCTGAGGAACGGGATACCGCAACAGTCATCCAATTGCTGATGCCGAAGCGTTCCCGTGACACCTATGCCCATTTTGATCTCTATTGGTCATCCGACCATACGGTCTTGCTCCCATTCAACTATCGCCCCTCCCAAGGGGGACCGGTCTCGAGGACATACCCTGCCAGAGAGGGCGCCAAGGCCTTCGTAAGAGCTGTCCGCGCATTGGGGGCTAATAGTTAAGAGGATTTTCTACAGTCTTCCTTGCCGCCAGGTACTGACGGACACTGAGGATGATAGAAGGGTGGGGGGTGCGTCGGTCTGTTACGTTTCCATTGGAAGGTAGTGAGAAGATATTTGGAGATATTATGAACTGCCCGATCCCTTCTCTATTATTTTGGCCTTTGGTATTTGTATTTAAGTAAATCAAGCCGAGTTTGTAATAAATATCGCAAATTCCTTACATTAAGATAAGGGAGCCCACATCATGAAAAACCCAAGAAATGCTTCTTACAAAGCAAAATGGGTTTGTTTTATCTGCTGGGCAATATTGGTTTTGGCGGCCTCCACTTGGCTGGGCTGTGCCACCGTGGGCCCCTCGCCTACCCTGGCCACCGAAGATTTGCTGGTGCAAGCGGGGTTTAAATCTCAAAAAACCAACACTCCCCAGAATCAGGACTATATCAAAACTCTGCCTCAACGACAGGTTGTGGCTATCAAGCAAGATACCCAGGTAATCTATGTTTTTGCCGACGCCAAAAAAAATACCTTGTACATCGGCAGCAGGGAGGCTTTGTGGCGTTTTCAGGACCTGGTTCGCTTACAACAAAGAGGGAGACAACAACAGCAGATGTTAGATATGCTGGGCTATATCAAATAAAGGCTCCAATTTGTAGGACATAGGCTCTAGGAGTGACCTGCCCCCTGAAAACTGATCCACAATCAATGTCAGAGTAGTAGGTCGAAGGGAGTCGGGTCAAAGCCATATATCTTGCCACAATCAGCACTTATCGTCTTGCGGCAAAAACCAAAGATATGATTCGAATATTAGACCTGGTTATGACTGACCTTAGGATAGGGAAGATGAGCGTAAATAGAGCGAGGCCGTCGGGGAAAAGCTCAAGGTTTTTGGAGGGTGAATCCGCCTGAGAAATTAAACTCAGGGAATTTGAGATCAGATTGCCCGTGGGCTCAATCAGAGCCGGGGTTGATAGCGCCATTTTCAATCAGCCACTTTCTGCTGGTTTCAATAATTTTCTGGAGCAGAGCCATCTTGTCAGGCCCTACACCCATGTGATTGCCCTCAAAAGTAATGACGGTTTTCGGCTCCGGCACCGCTTCCCGCAAGAGGTTGCGAGCTGCTGCCGGGATCAGATTGTCGTGCCGCCCTTCGAGCACCAGAAATTTGCCGGATAAACGCGGGAGATGGGCGGTTGGTTCAAGGGAATGAAACACAAGATCCACCAAAGGCGCCAGGGCTTCGCCCAGCCAGGTCGGTTTCATATGCGGGTTGGCGGCGAGGAGCGCGCCGAGAGGCGCACCGCCGTAAGCGATGATAGTCCAGCCGACGCGTATTCCATCATGCGCGGCGATGTCCTGCACGGAAGGCGCAGCCAGGGCTCCCTGGGAACAGCCAAGCAGGCTGATACGGTCCGCATCAGCCCAAGGCTGGTTAATCAGCCAATGTAAGGCTGAGGCCACCTGTCCTGGTATCGTCATGACGTTGTGGTAAAGGCCGGGCGCTTGCAGCATAAAGGCGCTAATGCCGCGCAGGCGAACCGGTATCGGCCAGGCGTAGCCAACGATAGCGTTATCTCCGGCGTCCTTGATGTAACGGATGCTGTCTGCACCCGTAACCAGGCCGCCTAGCACCAGAACGACCGGTAGTTTTTTGGAGGGAAGTGGATCGGGCCGGCTGAGGCTGAAGGAGATATCCCCAAGCAGTTTCCCGTGCAGCGTGATGTATTCAAAATGACGGTGATCCGGCGCAGAAAGATTCGTCCGCTCTGCCTTCAACCCGTGTTCTGGCGGGGGAAGGGACAAGAGCGGGTCGCGTGCGTACGCCCAAAAGGCCAGCGTGACGGCTCCCACGAGCAGCAGACCCAAAAAACCAGCGACGATCAGGCCTTTGCGTCCCCACATGCCGAACACCTTCACGAAGCGTTATGAGCCCCCCTAGTGCTGCACCTTCCCTTTTAAGAAGTTATCAGCGATCCTGACGTCAAGGAAGTCGTCCGCGTACGCTCATAGTACGCTTTGGCCCACAGCCAGTCTAGGGGAAATAAGTCTTTCTTTATGCCCTCAGAAATACATGTGATCAATTTTACCCCACCCCCATCATCTCAGCATAAAGAGCATCACATAGGCAAGCACGGCCATTACGACATAAATTAATTTTGGCATCGTTAAATCCTTCCTTGTGTGGATAATTGGGACCGGGGTGAGGGCATATCCCCCGCAAGATTTGATTTAATGGCGGGTCCCGTTTATTATCCTGGTCAGTGCCCCAGGCCTAAACCCGGGAAGCCCATCTCATGAAGACAGCAAGACCCAGGGTTCCCTTTTCCCCAACATCCTTGATGCACCGCTCCGCATCCGGAACTTTTAACCAGTAGTCTGAGCCTTCGGTAACGATGTTATTTTTGGCCTTTCTTCCCGTCTATCATCTCCTGGAACCGATTACCCATGACCGTAATAAACTGCCCTTGCTGAATCGGGGTCATCAGGGCCATGGCCTCGTCCCGTTCCATTTTAAAAGAGGTTAAAAGTTTATCCTGGGTGGCGTTGGCAGTCCTTACCAGATCTAGAAGCTTCGCCTCATCCGGGGTGGCCGCACCTAAGGCGGCTTTTAACTCTTCACGGTATTTTTTCAAGGCGGCCATGAGATCTTTGCGCTCCTTGGCATACTTTTGTTCCACGGCCAGCAATGCCGCTTCTTTATCTGGCGCAAGCTTTAACTCTTGTAATTCCTTTGTTATTTTTATCTTTTCCTTCATGCGCTCCCAGCCCCCTTCTTTGGCTTGGGCCAGATGCAGAGATGTCAGCAAGAACAACGCTCCCAAAATTATCCAGAGCGCTCCCAGCCTGAAATTAAATCTATTTTTCATATTTTTCCAGCCCTTTTGAAAAATGTCTTAAGGAGTAATAACCTGATAGCCTACTGTATTCCGGCCCTTTTGATGAGCCTCAACGCTAAAAGGTTCTTGCAATCTCTCTTCCCGGACCGATAGACGGCTAAAAAGCTCTTTTAATCGCCAGATGAGTTGAACACCCTGATGTTGGCATTGATGTCTCCTGGATGCTCGACCAAGTGCCGGTGCCAGGCCTCTTCGTTAGTTTCTCCCAAATTCAGCTTGACTATAGCCATCCGGTAACTAAATAATTTTCCGATGGTCCGGTTTGTTTCATGTCGTTGGCTTAATCTTTTTCCATTCTTCCGGCTATCTCCACCTTTCGTAGCGTCGCCGTTCTTGTCCATATACCATCCGCCAAATCTTTTTCTGACTTGTCTTGGAAGAGGCCCAGGCTCCCCGGAAGAAGCCTGGGCCAAGTCAGTGGTTAAAGGAAGGCAAAGGAGGTTACATTGCCCTATTTTTACAAACCAACATCCCTTAAGTCGTCAGGATTCATAGCCATGACATTGCCAAAACTGCTGTTTTCATCCTCCATACTAAGTTGTTTCTTAGGCTCTGACTGCTTAGGAAGGATTTTCTTTACTTCGAGCCGAAAGGGTATGACCTTCTCTTGAAGCTTAGTCTTGACAGCATTGATCTCTTTGAGCTTGGCCAGGATTTGTTTCTCATCCGGATTTTCAGCCCGCCAGAGAGCTCTTAACTCCGCTCTCTTGACCATCATGTCCTTGCGCAGGCTGGCAGAATCATCCAGAAATTTCTGCCGCAGATCGAAAAGTTTGCCCGCTTGCTCCGGGGTGAGGTTAGCAAATTTACCCCAATGACCCCCATGCCCGCCGTGTGCCTTCACCCCCCAAGGCTGCGCCCAAGAGGTAAAGGCCAGGCTCAGGCATAATCCCAGAGCCAACAATACTGCTACTGATAACTTCTTACCCTGCATTTTTCTCTCCCCTTTGTCTTGAGTTTTTAAGCCCGCATATCCGGCCTTTAATAGTTAAACCCAAAAAAAGAAATGAACCGGCGTGACGTACATAAAATATTCAGATAGGCAGGCGAGTTGGGCGCCAAGCACATTACGTCTTCTGCGATGGTTACCAACTTCCCCGGCCCCGGCCGCCGGAACCCATGCCGCCGCGCCCCTTCCCTTCAGTTCCCTGCCCATCGGGACCCTGCCCCCGAAAGAGTGGTGCGCCTTTCTCATCCCGCACTTTCAGCGTCTGACCGTTCTTTTTCACCTCGGCCGCGAGCAGTACGGTCTTCTCGTCCTTGGTAACCTTAGAGCCGGTTACCTCTAAGGTATCCCCTTTTTGCAAGGTGAAGCCTTGCTTCCTCACATACCAGGGAGGACCTAAGTTGATAGTAATATTGCCTGTATTGGTTTTAAGCACCAATCCCTGGGTCTTCATGCCGGGGGCGACCCGCCATCCCTGCATGCCATAGCTTCCCAGGTCCTCTACCTGTCCTTGAACCGTGGTCACGGTCTGGGGGTTGTATAACCGGCGGTCCTGTTCCCCGGTGCCACCGTCCCGCCCGCTATTCCCCCCAAGACCGCGACTTTGCACCGGCGGCATCCAGGCCAATACCAGTATCGTGGTAAGAATAATCGGTGATAACCACCCTCTACTGCTCAAATGAATTTTAGGCATCCCTTCTCCCTCCCATGGGCTCCACTGATAATCCTGCCTTGATCTCATAAAACCCTAAAAGCAGGAAAATCGGCGCCTGGCAATGGGTTTTTTGGAGGGGCAGGGTCTTGAGAGAATGGCAGAAGGTGGTTTCGGCAGGCGCCGGGTCAACTACCTTACGCGGTGTCAACCATGGCCCTGCCTTGTTTCTTGCCGACTTTAAAGTGAAAATGGTTGATATCTTGCCATTAGCAAAGCTTCTCAAAAATTGCAGAAAGATGAAGATATGATCGCCTTATCGAAACGGGTCATACGGTCATGGTTCCATACTTAAATTAGGCACCCTTCTTGGTAGCAGAAAAACTTCCTCGCCAGAATTCAAGCCTGCGTTGGAACAGGGTGCGGGCAGGCAGGAGAAGGGGACCCAAGGGGATGGGACCCATGATCAGACCAGGAGCCCAAGCAGGATGTTTAGTTTCGGTGGCTAAAGGGCTGTTACGGAGGGGTACTGGGAACTCGGCTTTAGGATTTTCGACCCTGGGAATTTTTTCCCGAATCTGTCCACGTATGGCCTGTCAAACTGGCCTAATTGGGGAGCTGAGGGCGGGTGAATGGTAAGAGTAGGGGGAGGATTTCTTGAAGCCTTTTAAGGTCGTTTCACAGCCTTTTACGTGGAACTTTCCCCTTTGAGTTAGTGCGACGTGAAGATATCATATGAATATCAAAGCACTTTAATGGATTTGGGAGTAGTTGATAGATAGCAGTTATCAAAATTATCGTCACCTGCGGCCGATTTCAGCGCATATCGTGAGATCGGTTGAGGTATTTCACCGCTATAGTACCGGCCTCGGTGCCATCGCTTTTCCATAAGCCCAGCCGTCGTTTCTCATCGACAAAAAAGAATAAGTTGTCGCCAATTCTTATCGGGTTTCTGATAGCCGCGGATTTTTCATTCGATTGAATGACCTTAATCAATGCGGTGCCGCTTTTTAGGCCATTGCTTTTCCAAAGCTCGAAGCCGGTATTTTCGATAGGAATAAAGAAAAATAAGGTTCTGTTCATGGTTATCAGGTTTTTGGGGGATAAGTTTGGGTTAGATATTAAGCTGCGGACCTTTACCGAGCCCGCTTTCGTACCGTCGCTTTTCCATAACTGAGCACCAGCGCCCACATTTTCGACCACAAAAAACAAAATCCCCTCACCCGCAGTAAGATTATTTGATAGCGAAGCCGATTTTAGATTAAAATCTTTGACTACCAGCGTGCCGGCGGCAGTCCCATTGCTCTTCCATATTTTGAAGCGGCCCCTTTTTTGATTTATACTAAAGAACAATGTCCCATTTACATTTACCAAGGGGCTTACATAAGAAAGATGGTCCCTTTGTATGACGTCTTTAACCATTACTGTACCTGTCGGCGTACCGTCACTCTTCCATAGTTTACAATCTTCACCTGTCTCGCTGGCAAAAAAGAACACGGTGCCATTAACGTCCATCAGGTCAAAGGGATTCGAAGAACCCCCGGGGCTGGTGTTGATATCTTTTACCATTATGGTACCACTGGCAGTGCCGTCACTTTTCCACAGTTCTTTGCCATGCTCACCGTCGTCAGCCACAAAAAAAGCGGTCTTGCCCACGGCCGTAAGATTCAAGGGCAGGAAGGGGCCACCGCCTTTGACATTCTTAACCATCACCGTGCCTGCCTCGGTCCCGTCACTTTTCCACAACTCGATGCCACTCTCCCCATCTTCAATAGCAAAAAATAAAATTCCATTTACATTAGTTAGATAATGAGGGAGTGGTGAGGCAGGGCTTTTGATGACTCTAACCAGTATAGTGCCAGCCTCACTCCCATCGCTTTTCCATAATTCGGTGCCAGTCTTCCCATTGGCGATGATGAAGAACATAGTTCCATTTACCTCAGTCAGGGAATGGACGGTGCAATCAGTGCCAGGGGCAAGGTTTTTAATCATGGTTGTTCCCACTTCGGTCCCATCGCTTTTCCATAACTCCTGCTCGAAGAAAAAAAATAGCTGGCCCTTCAGGTTGACCGCATCAGCGAAAGAAGTTGCCTCGGCCGCCTGAATACCTTTGGCAAGAAAAACCTCAACGGTTCCCAAAAGCACTCCCAACAAAAATAGAATAACCACCTTCCTATTGATCGCGTCCATTAGTTCTCCCCGTGCTACTAATGCTTTCAGAATGAAGGTACGTTAGATCAGAAGCCAATCCGGGATGGGACCTCAAGCCCTTATCCGCTTGGTCGCAATCTCTTGTTAACCCTATTCGGGAATCAGATGCCATAGTCCCCTTCTCTGAGGGTATCTGGCCTAGCTCCGCCCCTTGGGTGCCTCTAGAGCCAGACGAATAGCTTTCACCAATTGCGCCGGAATGATAGGTTTGAGGATAATTTGCCGTATGCCCATGGCCCTGGCCTTTTCGAAGGTGATGGACTCACCGTACCCGGTACATAAGATTATGGGGATACCGGGGCGCAGAGATAAACATTCCCCGGCCAAGTCCAGGCCGGCCAATTGGGGCATGGTCAGGTCGGTTATGATCAAATCGAACTTTTTCGGGTTGGCCCGGAATGCCTCTAAAGCTTCGGGGCTCGCGGTAAAACCCACAACCTCATAGCCCACTTGCTCTAAGATAATCTTTGCCGCGGCCACAATATCCGGTTCATCATCGATCAGCAGAATCCGTTCTTTTCCGGCTGGCAGCGGAAACAGGTTTTCCGGTTCGAACTCGGCCTCCGCCTCTACCATGGGAAGCAGAACTTGAAAGGTCGTCCCTTTCCCAGGTTCACTGCGGACGTTGATGCCGCCGCCATAATTTTTCACAATGCTATGCACCAAGGCCAATCCCAAGCCGGTCCCCTGGCCGACTTCCTTGGTAGTGAAGTAAGGCTCAAAGATTCGTTCCATAATCTCCGGGGATATCCCAGAACCGGTGTCTTGGATAGTCAACTGTAAATAATTCCCCGGTGGCACGGTCATACCGTGAACCTGCTGTTCTTGGTCCATTGCAAGGTTTTCCAGCCCGACGGTCAGCACCCCGGTGTTCTCCGCCATTGCATGAGCGGCGTTAGTACACAGATTCATGACAATCTGGTAGATTTCGGTGGGATCCGCCATGATCCAATCCCGCTCGGTAAAACTCTCTTGCCGGATATCTATGCTGGCAGGAAAAGAAGCTCGCAGCAATTTAAGGGATTCTTTAACAATTGGGCCTAACTGCATCAATACCGGTTGGCGTTCGGTTTGCCGACTAATGGTGAGAATCTGTTTGACCAAGTCCGCCGCCCTCTTACTAGCCTTATGCACATCCTCCAGAAGAGGCCGTAGGAATTCATTGGGGCCCAACATCCCCATGGCAATCTCGGTATACATGATGATGGGCGAAAGGATGTTGTTAAAATCATGGGCGATCCCCCCGGCCAGAGTGCCGATGGCTTCCATTTTTTGCGCTTGGCGCAGTTGGGCCTCCAATTGGGCTTTCTCCGTTTCCGCTTTCTTGAATAGGGTAATATCGCGATTGCTAACTCGCCGCCCAAGATTCTTTCCTTCAGGGCTGTGCACCGGCTGGCAAACATGGGCAATCCAGCGATTTTTGCCGCTCTGGGTGATAATCCGAAAAATGAGAGAATGAGGGGTGTCGGAGTCAAGGTCTTGGCGGAGGTGCTCGATAACCCGGGGCCGATCCTCGGGATGGACAATCTCTTCCATTAGGCCGGGATTTTTCAGGAAATCATTGGCCTGATAACCAGTGACACGTTCACATGAGGGCGAAATATAATTATAGGCCCCATCAGGGGCAACCCAAGATTCCCAATCGTAGGTAAAATCTGCAATGGTGCGAAATCTTTCCTCCGATTCCTTTAATGATTTCTCGGCCCTTTCCCTTTCCTCCAATTCCAGTTGTAATGCTTGATAGGATTTTTTTAATTCGCCCGTCCTTTCGTCCACCATTTCCCTGAGGCTTTCTTTGGCGCGCATAATCTCGATGAATAACGGGGCAATGAATGCCACCCCCAAGAGCATGAGGAGAGAAGTTGCCAATCCCACTATTTCCGAGCCTATATCCACCGGCATGAGGGACATTTCCCGGGCGTACCATTCGTAAAGAGTAAAACACCGCCTGATCGCCATGAGTAAGATGGCAATGGCGATAAAGATCCACGCACTTTTTCTCTTAGTGATCCAGATTAGCCGAAACGCCAAAAATGCGGCGATAAGCTGGATAATGATCGCGGTTATGAGCAGGAGTTGTGCTTGCATCCCATTAGTCCCCCAGAGTACAGCAACTACGGCAATCCCTGTGCCTGATCGCCCGGTATTGATGCGGATCAGGTATAGTAAATTTATTGGCTGATGGGTTAAGATTAAAAAGAAAGTGGCGGAGCGCGGGGACCTGAGACCGGAATAATGGCCCTGGTTATCTTTAACCGGGAGCCGGCGGTGAAGACCGGTTGGATAATGACGGAGAAGACCGGTCCCATGACCAGGGGAATGACGATTAAATCTTGCGAATCTTGATCCTCTTGACAAACCAGACAGTCGGCCGGTTCATGACAGGGTTGGGGCAGCGCCTTAGGGTTGCTTAAGCAGGACAGGTTTATCCCGATAAGTCCGCCAGGAGCACTGTTAGACGCTATAGACTGCGGTCGGAACTGGGGCAGCGGCAGGAGAAAATAGGCCAAAAAGGCAAGGAGACAGAGAAGGATACCGCCGGATAAATGGTAGGCCGGCCCATAGCGTTTATGAACTGCCAAATGCCGCCCCATACCATTTACCTCATTTAAAATAGCTGGAAAAAATCAGATAATTGGTCCTCTTTCTATATAATTGCAATGATTATGCCCGGAAGGGGGATCAAGCATCTACCGAATAAGATTGGTAAATCATTTATAGGGTATGAAGGGGGTCTGAATGGATTTTATTGAATGCGTCAGGTTTTTTTACAGAGTGTAAAATTCAAACCATTTAAAGTGCCGCTCTTTTTGAGCTATTTTCTAAGTGCAAAGTCAAGATTTCCGATCTGCCGAGGGACTGGGGTATCCCTTTAGGACCAAAGCAGTCTCCTATTCGTGGTCCCACGCTAAGGAGGGGCCGCCGCATATCTTGCCAGGATCGGCACTTATCGCTGGAGTGGGAAAAATTGCAGATATGATCCGGATATGGAAGCTTTTTGGCTCAGTGATGGCTATTGGATCATAGCAGATATCGACTTCATCAAGCAATCTCGCCAGAAGGCGGCGCAGTTGGGTCGCCCTCACCAGAGGCAGTGTGCCCTTCCAGCCCTCTCCCCGGTGTCCTTCCCCGGTCGGATCGATGCCGTTGAGCAGTTCGGGCATGAGGCGGATAGGCTCTTGGGCTTGCCGCGCAATCTTGGACACCGCTTCTCGCTGATACTTCTCAAAGACTACGATGGCGCATAGGGGGATCAGACCCACCATAGAGCGCACCTTCAAGTGATCGGCCTATCCATCCAGCAAGCGCAAGAGGTCGCAATAGAAGCCCTCTTCTCTATCCCACATGGAATCCTCTCCGGCCCTTTATGAAATTTCCAGATCGCCATATAGACGAATAATCCGAACTCAAACCCGCCGTTACTCTCTTAAGCACAGAATTCCACACTAACGGAAAAGTATCTTAGCGAACATGGGAATAATTATTTCTATTTGACATGAATACCATTGATTGATACGCTAGTTTCAAACGCCTGTTTTAATGGTGCTCATTTGACGATTATCCCTGCAGAAATTTCCGCCAGCAACGAAACCCGTCAGCGCCTCTTGGAAGCCGCGGGGGAAGTCTTTGCCAAGAAAGGCTTTCGCAATACCACCATCCGGGAAATCTGTCGCGGGGCCCGGGCCAATCTCGCCGCGGTGAACTATCACTTTGGCGACAAAGAGCGGTTGTATCTGGCGGTTCTGGTATCCGCGCATACCCGGGCCCGGGGAAAATACCCCCTGTTTTCCGGCGATTCCGCAGATATCCCTCCGGCGCTCCGGCTGCGCGCCTTTATCCATGATCTGATGTTCAGCCTCCTGGACGAAGGGATGCCGGCCTGGTACGGCAAATTAATGGCCCGGGAAATGATTGAACCGACTGCCGTCCTGGATACCGTGGTGCAAAATATGATTCGACCGATGGCGGAAAAGTTGGGGGCCATCGTGCGGGAACTGTTGGGAGACGGGGTGACTGATGACCAAGTACGCCTCTGCCAATTAAGCATCATTGGCCAATGCATGCATCATCGTAACTGCCGTCCGGTAATTCAACGTCTGTTTCCCCAACAGAAATATGAACCGGCGGATATTCAGGTTTTGGTTGGCCACATAACCCGCTTTTCCTTAATCGCCCTGGAAGGACTGGCCCAGGGTGAGGCTTACCGCCTGGCCGCGGCGTCAGACGAGAGACCCCAGCCATGAAAGGAATCCTGCGAGTTGCCTTCAAGTTGTTGGTCAATGACCGGGGCAAGTTTGCCGCACTGATTGTAGGAGTTACCTTCGCAGTGTTTCTGATGGTCCAACTGACCTCCGTGTTTTCCGGCATTTTGAATAAGGCCTCGGCTACTATCATCAACGTCGGCGCCAGCGTCTGGGTCATGGACCCGGCCGTCAATAATCCGCTCAACAGCATCCAGTAGCCTGATTACATCTTGGACGCGGTGCGCAGTATTGATGGCGTCAAATACGCCGTGCCGTTATATTCCGGAGTAGCTCTCGTCAAGCTCCATGACGGCGTTTATCAGCCAGCCACCGTCCTCGGACTGGACGACTCCAGCCTGGTGGGCCGACCCGAGTTGATACAAGGAAAAATTGAAGACATTTTTGCCGATAATGGCTTTATCGTGGTAAAAGACGAAGAGTTTTTCAAATTAGAAAGCCCTACTCTGGGCACGACCTTTGAGATCAATGACCACCGGGGGGTCGTCGTCGGGATCGCCAAAGTGGCCAGCAGCACCCTGTTCGGCATCCCGACCCTGTACACGACCTTTACCCGGGCTATTCAGTATATCCCTTCAACGCGGTTCACCATTGCCTATATCTTAGTGGAACCGAAAACTGATAAAGACATCCCTTATATCAAGGATCAGGTGGCCAAGGCTGGCTATTTGGCGCTGACCAATACCGAATTCCGGCAAATAGTTGCCGACTATTACAAATACCAAACCGGCGTCGGCACTAACATTCTCATCATGACCGTGATCAGTTTCCTGGTGGGCTTATCCGTTTGTGGCCAAACCTTCTATACCTTCGTTTTGGAAAATCTGGATAAATTCGGCGCCCTGAAAGCCATCGGCGCCAAGGGTTACGAACTCGTCTATATGATC
>JBKQVS010000006.1:0-7511 GCA_052139855.1 Desulfobaccales bacterium | reverse complement strand
GATGGAAAGGCAGCCCAGGATGACGTCGGCGCTGGCCACGGTGCGGACGATGGCGTTTTCGCCGCTGGCGCCCCGGTAGGCCCGGGACTACATCATCTGCGCGGTGGCCACCGCGTTGGTGCCCAGGGCGATGACCTCGTGCTCCTCCCGGTAGACCTCTTTGAGGCGCTTGATGAGTGCGGCGCCGATGCCGCCACCCTGGCCGTCGATAACGCAGATTCGCACTGGCTCCGCCCCTTATTTTAAGCCAAATTTTTCCCGGAGTTTTTGAAACACGATTTCCGGCACCATGCCCGCGATGTCGCCGCCATGCACCGCGGCTTCCTTGAGGATGCTGGAGCTCAGAAAGACCCAGCGCAGGCCGGTCATGAGAAACACCGTCTCGATTTCCGGTTCTAGCCGGCGGTTCATCATGGCCAACTGAAATTCATACTCGAAATCCGTGACGGCCCTGAGCCCCCGCAGGATGGCCCGGGCTTTTTGCTGCGTGGCGTATTTTACCAGCAGGCCGTCGAAGGTGTCGATGGAGACCATGGGGTAATCCGCCAGGGACACCCGGCACATCTCCATCCGCTCCTCAATGGTAAAAAGGGACTTCTTAAAGGCGTTGGTGGCCACCGCCACGATGATTCGGTCAAAGATCTTCAAAGCCCGCTGGATCAGGTCCAGATGGCCATTGGTGATGGGGTCGAATGAGCCGGGATATACTGCAATATCGGGCATAAGTTACTCGTGCTCCTGTTGGGCTGGTTCTTTCACCAGATAAAAAGCCAACTGGGTGTCGCCATAACGCCGCACCTCGAGGCGCGTAAGGGCGCCGCACGCCTCGGGCAGGCTTTCTCGGCGGCTGTGCTCCACCACCACCCGGGCCCCGGGTCCAAGGAGGTTAAGGGAGGCCAGGGCGCTCAAGGCCGCGGTTGCGTCACCGCCGCCGTAAGGGGGATCCAGGAAGGCCAAGCTGAAGCTCTCGCCCCGGCCGGCCACTTTCTTCAAAGCCGCTGTAACCGGTAGGGGCCAAACCGTGGTCCGGCCCAACAGGTCCAGGGCCTCCAGGTTGCGGCGCAGCACTTTTAAGGCCTCGGGATGGTCTTCCACGAAAACGGCAATGGCTGCGCCCCGGCTCAAGGCCTCGATTCCCAGTGCGCCGGTGCCGGCAAACAGGTCCAGCACTCTCGCACCCAAGATCGTGGACCCCAGGATGTTGAACACCGCTTCCCGGACCTTGGCCGCAGTAGGCCGGATGCGGCCTTTCACCGGGGCCAGCCGGCGGCCCTTTAGTGCGCCGGCGATGATGCGCAACCCGCTACTCCTCTTGAGGAGGGGTCAGCCGTCAGCTTTCAGCAGTCAACTATAATCCCTTTTGCTAACCGCTAACCGCTATTTCCTCAAATAATCCCGGATCAAAATCTCGGCGATCTGGACGGCGTTGGTCGCAGCCCCCTTGCGCAGGTTGTCGGCCACCACCCAGAAGTTCAGGCCGTTGGGGATGGAAAAATCTTCCCGAATGCGCCCCACCAGGGTGAGGTCCTGTCCCGCGGCCTCTATGGGCATGGGGTAGAGGTTCTTGGCCGGGTCGTCCACCACCTTGACCCCCGGTGCCTGCGCCAAAATCTGCCGGGCCTCCGCCACCGTGAGTTTTCGCTCCGTCTCGATATTCACCGCCTCCGAGTGGCCGTAAAACACCGGCACCCGCACCGTGGTTGCCGTCACCCGGATGCTGTCGTCCCCCATGATCTTCTGGGTCTCGTTGACCATCTTCATCTCTTCCTTGGTATAGCCGTTCTCCAGGAAGACGTCGATGTGGGGCAGGCAATTAAACGCAATGCGGTGAGGATAGACCTGGTTCTTGGTCTCCTGACAGGACAACAAGGCCCGCACCTGGGCCGCCAGCTCCTCCACCGCCTTCTGGCCGGTCCCGGATACCGCCTGGTAGGTGGACACCACCACCCTTTTCAGGCGGGCCGCGTCGTGCAAGGGCTTCAACGCCACCACCATCTGAATGGTGGAGCAGTTGGGATTAGCGATAATGCCGGTTTTGGGGTAGAGCCCGACATCCTGGGGATTGACCTCCGGGACCACCAGGGGGACTTCCGGGTCCATGCGCCAGGCGCTGGAGTTGTCCACCACCACCGCACCGGCCCGGGCAGCGATGGGGCCGTACTCCTTGCTGATGCCACCCCCCGCGGAGAACAGGGCGATCTCCACCCCATCAAACGAATCCTGGGTCAAAACCTCCACCGGGATCTCTTTTCCCAGGAAGGTGACTGTCTTGCCCATGGACCGCTCCGAGGCCAGGGGCACCAAACGCGCCACCGGAAACCGCCGTTCTTCCAAACAGGCCACCATCTGTTGCCCCACCGCACCGGTGGCCCCCACTACCGCAACCTTATATGTACCACCCATAACGAATCAGTCTCCTGGGATTACGTACTCTCAGACTGTATCAAGGCGCTAACAGCTTTCCGCTACTATCAAAGTCTTTTTCTTTAAGCTGAAAGCTGACCGCTGTTTTCGATTATATCAATTCCACCGCGTATTGGGCCACCTTATCGCCTACCTGGCTGGTGTTGAGGCCCATTTTCCCCGCGGCCATGCTCTGCATATCGTTGGCCGCGGTCTTTTTAATGGCGGCCTCCACCGCGGCCGCGGCCTTGGTCGCCCCCAACTGCTCCAGCATCATCTGGGCCGCGGCAATAGCGGCCAGGGGATTGACCACGTTAAGGCCGGTATATTTGGGGGCCGAGCCGCCGATGGGTTCGAACATGGACACCCCTTCGGGATTGATATTGCCCCCGGCGGCCACGCCCATGCCGCCTTGAATCATCGCCCCCAGGTCGGTGATGATATCGCCG
Source organism: Desulfobaccales bacterium (assembly GCA_052139855.1). Classification (GTDB taxonomy): domain Bacteria; phylum Desulfobacterota; class Desulfobaccia; order Desulfobaccales; family 0-14-0-80-60-11; genus 0-14-0-80-60-11. The sequence continues at coordinate 4,659 of JBKQVS010000006.1, read as the reverse complement.
AACAAATTATCCGTCACCACCACGTCGAACCACTCGGGGTTTTTGACGAACCACATGCAGGTGGCGTCTACATGGGCGTAGTCCGTGGTCACGTCCGGGTACTGGGGCGCCATGGCCTCAAAGGCCCGGAACCACAAATTCGATGCGAAAGTGAGGACGTTGGTCTTGGCCACCAGGGTGAGCTTCTTGGCCCGGTTGCGTTTCCGGGTCAGCTCGAAGGCGAACTTCAGGCAACGGTCCACTCCTTTCCGGGTGTTGATGGATTCCTGGACCGCCACTTCGTCCGGGGTGCCGTATTTCAGGAAGCCGCCGGCCCCGGCGTAGAGGCCCTCGGTGTTCTCCCGCACCACCGCGAAATCGATGTCCTTGGGGCCCTTGTCCTTCAGGGGCGTGTCCACCCCGGGATAGAGAATCACGGGCCTCACGTTGATGTACTGGTCCAGCGCAAAGCGGGCGTTCAGCAGGATGCCCTTCTCCAGGATTCCCGGGGCCACGTCCGGGTGGCCGATGGCCCCCAGGTAAATGGCCTGGAACTGCCGCAACTCGGCGATCACCGACTCCGGTAGGGTCTCGCCGGTGCGCTTGTAGCGTTCGCCGCCCAGGTCGTAATAGGTGTAGTCGAATTTGAGCCCCGCGGGACCCGCCACGGCATTGAGCACCTTGATGCCCTCGGCCACCACTTCCGGGCCGGTGCCGTCCCCGGGGATGACTGCGATCTTATATGCACTCATGCTGATTTTGCCTCCAGATGCTTTTTCACGAAGGCCATGAGGCCGCCGTCGGTCAGCAGTTCCTGCATGAACGGCGGAATGGCCTGGCTCGTATATTGCTTGCCGGTGGTCAGGTCGGTGATGACCCCGGTGTCCATGTCCACGCTGATCTCCTGGCCGGCCTTAATTTCGGCCGCGGCCTCGGGGCACTCGAAGATCGCCAGGCCCATGTTGAAGGCGTTGCGGTAAAAGATCCGGGCGAAGCTTCCGGCGATTACCCCGGCCAGGCCCGCGGCCTTCAGCGCAATGGGGGCGTGCTCCCGGGAGGAGCCGCAGCCGAAATTCTTCCCGGCCACGATGAAATCCCCCGGCTTCATCTGATTGACAAACTCCGGGTCCGCGTCCTCCATGGCGTGCCTGGCCAACTCCATGGGATCGGAGGTATTGAGATACCGGGCCGGAATGATCTCATCTGTGTTGACGTCGTCGCCGAACTTGTGCACTTTACCTTTGAGTTCCATAAAAGCGTTCCCTTGCTTTGGTTTTAATTTATCAAAATAACCATAAAATGCTTAAAGAGGCAAGGCTTTGAGAAAAATAATTGGGGAAGCGGGTTACTAACCGGCTCTGGTCTGAAAAGCTCTCAAAAAAGTGGCACAGGTTTTCCAGCCTGTGCCACCGACCTTTTTATGATTTCGAAAGAGAGCTGGCGGCGGGCACTGTCCGCTTTACACATCTTTGCTTTAATGGCCAAGCAGAGCTCGGCCGCCCATGTCTCGTTCCCAAGCTCTCGCTTGGAAACGAGCAGAAAGACTTCCGTGAGCATGATCTATCCTTTTTTCTTGGTGCCCTGAGCGCCTTTTTGGTTAAAATGAAGCACCATGCCGCCGCCGGAAAAACTCTTTATCTACGAAATCCAGGGCCGGGTCTATCCGCCGGACGACCTCACCGGGAACGATTTCCTGGGCTGCTGGCGGGAGGGGGATTTTTCGTACTTGTTCTTCGGGACTCCCCGGGAAGAAGCGGTGAAAGCCTGGGTGGCCACCCTCACCAACGCCCGCTACTCCTCCGAGAACGTCATGAATTACGCCGACTGGGAGGCGGGCCAGCCCCTGAAGGCCACTTCCATGGCGGGATTTCACCTCTGTCCGGTGTGGGAGGCCCCGGCCCCGGGGGAAGGCGAAACCATCATTCGCATGGAGCCGGGCCTGGCCTTCGGCTCCGGCTACCACCCCACCACCCGAACCTGCCTGGAATTGCTGCGCCGGGTCTATGAGATGGACACCCCCCGCCGGGTCCTGGACCTGGGCACCGGCACCGGCATCCTGTCCCTGGCCGCCCTGGCCCTGGGAGCCGAGCCGGTCATTGCGGTGGAGTACAACGAGCTGGCGGTGCGCACTGCGGCAAGAAATTTTAAGCATAATCAGCGTCAGGGGCAGGTCCACCTCATCCAGGCCGACGCCAGAAACTTCGCCCACCTGCCTGCCCGCCTGGCCCTGGCCAACATTCATCTGGACGTGCTCCTGGACCTCCTGGATATCCCCGCATTTCTCAACAAAGACTGGTATATCTTCTCCGGCATCCTGGGCGCCCAGTTGGAGGTCTTCCGTAAGCGCCTTAAGGAGACCCCCCTTACCGAAGTAGCGACCCTGGACGAAAATCTGTGGTTTTCAGTGCTGGCCAGGGAGAGAAGCCGTCTTGAGGCTGAGCCGCCAGGCGCGCCGATAGAGACAAAAAAAGCCCCGGGCTTGACCGCTCCCGGGGCTTTGCTGAAAGGTTAACCTACCGGCTTAATGGCCGCCGGGGAAAAAGGTAACGCTGAGCCAATATAAGAAGCCCAGAGACACGACCCCGATACCGATGCTCCAGACGATGAGTTTCTTTTCCACCGGCAGCAGCGGCTCATATTCCATCTTCTGCAATTCATCGATCAGTTTGGCTTCCATCGGCGGTTCCACCACCGGCGCTTCTTCAGGCGGCAATTGGGAATTTTCGACCATAACAAGCTCCTTTGGCGGCTAGCCGGCCAGCGGCGGCCTGACTCCGTGGAAGAAGATGTAAGAAATCAGCAGTCCGACCCAGATGATAAATCCGAACAGGCAAAGGACGTAAACTGCCGCCAGTTTGCCGATGCCCTCTTCCCAAAGCTTCTTGAAGTTGGAGACCACCCCGATGGTGAAGAAGGTCAGGACGAAGAACATGCCTCGGAAGACGTCCATTTCTCCGGTAGCTGCCTTGGCCGTTTTAAGGATACTCGGTGCCTTCAGACAAGCGATCAGCATAACCAAGAAGGTAATCACATAGCCGATGACGAACTTGGGAAACCGCTCCCAGATCTCGACGGCCTTGATCCGGCCACCGGTGCATTCGATCTTGGTGCACCAGACCACCGCCAGGATAAAAGCCCACACCCCGATGAAGACATCGATGAACACCTTCACCGTGGTGGCGGTCATGAGCATCCAGCCTTCCTTGTAGTTAATCCCTTGGACCGCCAGGGCCTTGGCCCGGATCAAAGAATCCACAATGGCGCCTGACGCCACTGCGGCCCCGTCGGTCTTGACCGCCAGAGCCATCCAGGCCCCGGCCACCATGGGTTCCGTATACAGGAAGATTTGGGCCACAAATGGCAGCAAGATCAATTCCACCACCGCGAAGATGACCACCAGGGAGGAGACCATGATAGGCACCACGGGCCGGGCCCGGATGGCGGCGCCGGTGGCGATGGCCGCGGAGACGCCGCAGATCGAGATCCCCGAAGCTAGTGGCGCAGCCCACTCCCGGCTAAACTTAAAGTATTTCCGGGCCACGAAATAGACCACGGCCCAGTAGATCAGGTAAGCCTCGACAATCGCGCACAGGCCCCGGAACAGGACCGCCGACGCCAGGCCCGCGGCCTCGGCTGCCTTGACTCCCAGGCCCGCACCCATGATAACGATGGCGGTTTTAATGTAGAGTTCCGGCCGGGTGGCCTCTTTCAGGGTTCCCGCCAGCTTGGGGAAAAAATTGCCCACAATAAGACCAACGATCAGGGCGACAATAAATCCGGCTTCCCCGGTGAGCTTCAAAGACCAACCGATACCGTCCTTGGCCGCGTTGGTGGAGGCGATATAACCGAAATGCCCCAAGAGCCAGCAGCCGTAGCCCATCCAGAAAACCAGGGTGAACCCCAGCATGAACTTGCCGAAATTGGCCTTCAGGGCGATGGCGCCGATCCCCATGACGACCGTCATAAAAATATAGGTCAATAAAAGGGAAATTAAGCCCGGCATACCTTTGAAAGTGCCGGATATTGGGGAGATCGCCTTGGTGATGTCCGTCCAGACGTTGGTCTTAACCCCCCAGCCCAAAACGTCCAAACCCACAAACAGGGCCAGACCAAGCACGACGATGAAAAACCCAAGCCACAAAGATAACCAGTCTTCGCTGATCCCTTTTTTTCCTTCCATACCTCGTACCTCACGTTTGACTAATGTTGCTTACGAGCTGCCAGGCGCTGCCTCGATCCCCAGGACCCGGCAGACGGGTAGTAGGTTAACCAGTCGGCCGTGCTGCGCAGACGCTTATCCCAGGCATTCCCCCTTTCTAACCTCAGGTCCTCGTAACTTCTTTTTTGTAACATGCACGGGCCGGCGTCCGTGATGGCCACGTCGATCTCAAGCTTGCGCTTGGCGGCCTCGGCCTTTTCCCCGGTCTGATCAACCTTCTCTTCGGCTGGATCGCTGACCGACACACCCGATTCCGGATCGCGTTCTGCACTGCTCATCAATAACTTTCCCTCAAATAACACGAGTGGGATGGCTCGGTCCGCCATCACGCAACTCGCGCGCTCGAGCGAAAGCCGACAACCCCAGTTGGCATCAATCAAGAGCGGGAGAAGGGATTTGAACCCTCGACAGCCACGTTGGCAATTATCTGTTCATATCTCAGATTCAATCCCTAACCTCAA
>JBKQVS010000005.1:0-21785 GCA_052139855.1 Desulfobaccales bacterium | reverse complement strand
TCCTGGTTTTTGCTGATAGCTGACTGCTGAAAGCTGATAGCTATGGACAAGAAAGAGGTGGCGGCCGTCCTGGAGGAGATCGCGCTCCTCCTGGAGCTGGGCGGGGAAAACCCTTTCAAGGTGAGGGCCTATGAAGCCGGGGCCCGGGCGGTGCTCACCTTCCCGGGGGACCTGGCCGCGGCCCTGGGTTCGGGGGAACTGGCCCGGGTCAAGGGCATCGGCAAATCCCTGGCCGGGGCCATCGAGGAGATGCTGACCCGGGGGGAGGCGTCCCTGCACCGGGAACTCAAGGACAAGACCCCGGCGGGGCTCCTGGAACTGCTGCGGGTGCCGGGTTTGGGCCCCAAGAAGGCCCGGGTGCTGTTTGACGAACTGCACATCGCCAGCTTAGGGGAACTGGAGTACGCCTGCCGGGAAAACCGCCTGGCGGCGCTGCCCGGGTTCGGGGCCAAATCCCAGGAGAAGATCAGGGCCGCCCTAGCCAATCTGTCGCGCTACGCCGGGCTCTTCCGCCTGGGGGACCTCCTGCCCCTGGCCGAAGCCCTGGCGGCCAGGGGGCGAAGCGTCCCCGGCCTGGTCCGGCTGGAGGTGGCCGGCCCGGTGCGCCGCCGCCTGGAAGTGGCCGACGCCATTGACCTGACGGCCGCCACCGACCACCCGGACCGGGTGCTGGCGGAACTAGAAAAAGTTTTGGGCGCGGCGTGGGTGGAACGAGGCCCCGGGCAGGCCGAAACCAGCCTGCCCCAGGGGGTGCCGCTCAGGTTGAGGCTGGCCGCCCCCGAAACATTTGGGGCCGCGTGGCTTACCGCCACGGGGAACGACGACCACGTCCGGGCCTTGCAGGGGCTGGCCCGGGAACATCATCTGGAGCTCACCGGCCAGGGCTTGTGGGCCGACGGCATTCTGCAGCCCGGCCGGGAAGAGGCGGACATTTATAAACGCCTGGGGCTGCCCCTGATCCCGCCGGAGTTGCGGGAGGGCCTGGGGGAGATCGAGGCCGGGCAGCAGAACCGGTTGCCCCGGCTTATTACCCCGGAGGACGTCAAGGGGTGCTTCCACGTCCACTCCTATTACAGCGACGGGGTCAATTCTCTGGAGGAACTGATCGCCGCGGCCACACAGAGGGGCTGGAGCTACCTGGGGCTCTCGGACCACAGCCAGTCGGCCTATTACGCCGGGGGGCTGAAAGATGCGGACCTCACGCGGCAGCAAGCGGAGGTGGAGGCCCGGCGGCGGGAACATCCGGATTTTACTCTGTTTTGGGGCGTGGAATCGGACATCCTGGGGGACGGCGCCCTGGATTACCCCGATGAAATCTTAGAAAAATTTGATTTTGTCATCGCCTCCATCCATTCGCAGTTCAGCCTGGGGCAGGAGGCCATGACCGAACGCATCCTGACCGCCATGGCCAACCCCTGGTGCACCATGCTGGGGCATTCGAGCGGCCGCCTGCTCCTGGCCCGGGAACCTTACGCCCTCGACCTGGAGGCCATCATGAAATTCGCCGGGGCGCACCGGGTGATTATGGAGATCAACGCCAGCCCCTACCGCCTGGACCTGGACTGGCGGTGGCTGCGCCGGGCCAAGGAATTGGGGATTTTGATCAGTATCAACCCCGACGCCCATAGCCTGGAAGGCCTGGATGACGTAAACTATGGGGTGACGGCCGCGCGGAAAGGCTGGCTGACCCCGGAAGACGTGCTCAATACCTACCCGCCGGCGGAAGCGGCCAAACTGCTGCGCCGCCGCTTGGCGGGGTAGGTGTGCTTGGGGGAGGGGGCCAGGAAAGGCAGTTGCCAGTTCCCAGTTGTCAGTTGTTTTAACTGGCTACTGATAACTGAATACTGGCAACTATCCTCTCCGGCCCTCCCCTCAAAAAAACGGAGAAGGGTAATTATTATGACAGCGCCACCAGACGTCGGCATCGTGTTGGGCAGCGCCTCGGATTGGCCCCAGGTGGAGGCCGCGGCGCTTGTGCTCAAGGAGTGGGGGATCGCCTTTGAGGTGGTGGTGGCTTCGGCCCACCGCGCCCCCAAGCGGGTTCAGGCCTATGCCCGGGAGGCGGCAGGCCGGGGGATCAAGGTCATCATCGCGGTGGCCGGGATGGCGGCCCATCTGGCGGGGGTGTTGGCCGCAGAGACCACCCTGCCGGTGATCGGCGTGCCCATGCCCGGCTCGCATCTCAACGGCCTGGACAGCCTGTTGTCCACGGTGCAGATGCCGGCGGGGGTGCCGGTGGCCACCATGGCCGTGGGCGAGGCCGGGGCGACCAACGCCGCGATCTTTGCGGCGCAGATCCTGGCCCTGGGCGACCCCCGGCTCCAAGAGTGCCTGAAGCGCCACAAGGTGGAACTGGAGGAGAAAGTGGCCCAGCAGGCGGACCAGATCCCGGCCGAGTATCGCCGGGGCAAATGATGGGCGAGGAAGAGGTGACCCCATGATGATCACCACCATGGTGGACCTGGCCGTGGACCTGGCGGCTTTGGAACACAACTATCGGCAGCTGCGGCGTCTCTGCGATCCCAAGGTCAAGATGCTGGCGGTGGTCAAAGCCGATGCCTATGGGCACGGGCTGCTGCCGGTGGCCCGGAAGCTGGCCGCAGCCGGGGTAAATTATTTGGGGGTGGGTTCCCTGGAAGAAGGGATGATGCTGCGCCGGGCCGAGATCGATCTCCCGGTGCTGCTGCTCCTGGGCATCCTGCCGGAGGAGGCGGCCCGGGCGGTGGGCGCCGACCTGGAGGTGGCCCTGTTTCGACAGGATGTGGCCCAGGCGTTGTCGGAGGCGGCCAGCAATCAAGGGAAGAAGGCCAGGGTGCACGTGAAGGTGGATACGGGCATGGGCCGCCTGGGGGTAATGCCCCAGGAGGTATTGCCGTTTCTGGCGGGCTTAAAAAAAATGCGCCACCTGAAGGTCATGGGCCTGATCTCCCACCTGGCGGTGGCGGACCAGGCGGACAAGGGGTATACGCATAAGCAACTGGAGGCATTTACGGGGCTTTTGGCCACGGCCCGGGCCGAGGGCTTTAAGCTGCCCCTGAGCCATATTGCCAACAGCGCGGCGCTCTGGGAGTTGCCGGAGGCCCATTTGGGCCTGGTGCGGCCGGGTCTCATGCTCTACGGCTCGGCCCCGGCCCCGGACCGGGCGCCGCCGGCATCGCTTCAGCCGGTGATGTCGCTGGCGGCCCGGGTCCTCCAGGTGAAGCGCCTGCCTCCGGGGAGCAGCATCAGCTACGGCTGCACCTATACCACCCCGGACTGGTGCGACCTGGCGGTACTGCCGGTGGGTTACTGCAACGGCTACAGCCGCCTCAACTCCAATCGGGGCGAGGTCCTCATCCATGGACGGCGGGCCCCCATCCGGGGCCGGGTGTGCATGAATCTCACGATGGTGGAGGTCACCGGGATTCCGGAGGTCAGGGAGGGCGACCGGGCCGTGTTCATGGGCCGGGACCGGGACGAATACCTGAGCGCCGAGGAGTTGGCCGGTTGGGCCCAGACCATCAGTTATGAAGTTTTCTGCTCCCTGGGGACCGCCAACCTCAGGCGCTATACCGGAGCGTGATATGGAGAGAAGACCCGACACCCAGGAAGTTAGTATCTGCCTGGTCTGCGCCTGGCGGGCGACCTGCGTCAAGCGATTCTCCTTCACCGGGCAGCACTGCCTGGAGTACACCCGGGACCTGACGATCAAGGCCAGGCCGGAGAAGGATGGGGAAAAAGGGTAAGAGGGGTCAGGGGTCAGGGGTCAGGGGTCAGGGGTCAGGGGCCACGGGTCACTATAGGGCGTGCCATGCACGCCGAGTTGTGGCGGCCACTGGCCGCCTTATAATTGGTCTTTATCCTTCAATTGCCAAGAAGTATTCCTGATTAAAGGAGATAAGGACAATGTTTTGGCCCAGAAAGGATAAAATTACGGGAAAACGTGGCGAAGAACTGCCTTTACCCAATGAGGGTTTACCTGATTCCTATAGACTTAATGGTCTTTGCCCCCGTTGTGGTAAACAATCCAGCTTTGAAAATATTGGTTCGCTACCAGTAACATTTGATTCCACATATGCCCTTAACCGTGATGGAACACAAGAACGAACGATCATTGATCGAGTTTCATCTCTAATTTGCCGCCATTGTACCCAAGGGGTTGTTGTTGTAGAAGAAGAATGGGTCGGTGATTATCCAAAAAGAGAAAAAGCTACAGGTGGATATATAAGTCATAGAGGAATACATTGGTGGCCGTTGCCTGAGTCTAATTTATCAACTGACATTCCTAAAGAAATCTCAGAGATATTTGGAGAAGCGGCGACCTCCTTGGCCGGGAATTGTCCAAGAGCATCAGTAGTAATGTCTAGGAGAACACTTGAGGCAATTGCTGCTGACCAAGGTGAGCCCAAAGGGATATTGGCAAATAGATTGGATAGCTTGGCTTCAAAAGGTATTTTGCAGCCAACATTATCAGATTGGGCTAAGGAAGTTCGTTTAATCGGCAATCAAGGTGCTCATTTTGATCCAATACAAATGGTAACAATGGAGGATGCGAAACAATTGTTATCTTTTGTTCGCGAGTTACTAAAATATTTGTATGAGCTACCTGCGGAACTTGCTCGCAGACGTTCACCATAAAGGATAATTTCTAACCCCTGAACTTGGCTTGGGACATGTTTATCGGCCAGATTCTGGCTGGCATGGGAAATGCCCCAAACTAAGCTTGGGTTTAATTTACATTCCCGATTTGGGACGAGAAGAAGGGTTACGGAAAATTAAAATGAATACAAAAAAATTTCTACATAACTTAATTTCCACAAGCACTAATCGTGCGCAACTATCTGGTTATATTCAGTTTGGAGAATCTATACCATTTTTCGAGGTGGAGCCGCCGAAACAAGCGGAACATGGTGATTTTGCCACAAACATCGCAATGCCTTTGGCATCACAAGTGAAAAAACCTCCACGCCAAGTAGCTGAAATTATCAGAAAGGAGATAGTAGAAACAGCCCCTGCCGATATGTTGAGCAAGGTTGAGATTGCGGGGCCAGGTTTCATTAACTTTTTTATAAGAGATTCTTACTGGCATCAGGTGCTTTCAGAAATTCACCGGCTGGGGCCGGCTTACGGCAACAGCGACATGGGCGCGGGGGTCAAAGTCCAGGTGGAGTTCGTCAGCGCCAACCCCACCGGGCCGCTGCACATCGGCCACGGCCGGGGCGCGGCCCTGGGAGATGCCCTGGCCAATCTGCTACGGGTCACCGGACACGACGTGGTGCGGGAATACTACATCAACGACGTGGGCAACCAGATCATGACGCTGGGAAGATCCCTTGATTTCCGCCTGCGGGAGCTGGGGGGAGAGGCCGTGGTGTTTCCCGAGGACGGTTACCAGGGCGGCTACATGAAGGAACTGGCTCAAAAGTACCTGGACCAGGGGCGGCCAGTGCCGCCGGTCCCGGCCCACGAAGACGACCTGCGGGACTTGGGCCAGTACGCCGGGGACACCATCCTGGACGAAATCAAGCAGGATTTGACGGACTTCGGGGTCCGCTTCGACCACTGGTGCAGCGAAATGGATCTCTTCCGGCAGGGCCTGGTGGATCAGAGCCTACGGCTCCTGAAGGAGCGGGGCTATCTCAAAGAGGAGGATGGCGCCCTGTGGTTCAAGGCCACCCTCTTCGGGGACGAGAAGGACCGGGTGGTGCAGCGCAGCAACGGGGCTTTCACCTACTTTGCCTCGGATATCGCCTACCATCTCCACAAATTCGAGGCTGGTCATTATGATCTGGTGGTGGATATCTGGGGGGCGGACCACCACGGTTATGTGCCCCGGCTGCAAGCGGCGGTGAAGGCCTTGGGCTGTGAGGGCCAGTTGAAAGTGATCCTGGTGCAACTGGTGTCGCTGCTGCGGCAGGGGGAGCCCGTGGCCATGACCACCCGGGGGGGGACTTTTGTCACCCTGCGGGAGGTGATCGACGAAGTGGGCAAAGATGCGGCGCGCTTTATTTTTCTGACCCGGCGGCCCGACGCGCAGCTGGAGTTCGACCTGGAAGTGGCCAAACAGCAGAGCAGTGAGAACCCGGTTTATTATGTGCAGTACGCCCACGCCCGGCTGGCCTCGGTATTTCGCCAGGCCGCGGCCCAGGGGATCGAGGTCGAGGAGTTTGACCCGGCCCGGTTTTCCCGGTTGAGCCTGCCGGAGGAGTTGACCATTCTCAAGATGCTGGCCAATTATCCGGAATTGGTGGAGGCCGCGGCCCGGAATCTGGAGCCGCACCGCATCACTTATTGCTTGACGGAACTGGCCGCGCAATTGCATAGTTATTATTACAAACATCGCTTTATCTCTGAGGACGTTGAGCTGACCCAGGCTCGCTTCTGGCTGGTGAGTAGCGTGAAAACCGTATTGGCGCATGGTTTGGGGATTTTGGGGGTGGAAGCTCCGGAAACCATGTAAGTCCAGAGGAGAACGGTTTGCGGCAACAGTTGCGATTACCAGGATTCCAGAAGAAACAACCCGAGGGAGGTGAAGTGGAGACAGGTCGGGGGAAAAAGGGCAAAAAAGCCGGCTGGCATTTGACGCTGGGGGTGAAGGACGCCGTTTTCGCGGGGATCGGCCTGGTGGGTTTGCTGATGATGAGTTTCGCCCTGGGAGTCCTGGCCGGACGGGGAGATATTTACCGGGCGGCTTACTCCTGGGGTTTGTTGACTCCCGATGGGACCAAGATAGCCCAGTGGATGCCGACGCCCGGAGCGCCTGGGGCGACGCCCGGCGGGGCGCCGGGAACCGCGACTTCGACGACAGCGGCATCCGTGGCGGCGCCGGCTCCGGCTGCGAATCCGGCACCCCCGGCGCCGGTGGCTGCCAAGCCGGCGCGGCCGGCTCCGGTAACCGGGTCCATCGCGCCGGTGCCCCCTCCCGCGGCGGCTAAGAAAAAGGGCAAGGGCGGGACGACGCACCACGACGCCAAGTCCCGGGAAGAGGAAATGCGGCAGGTGCGTCAGGAAGTGGTGCCGAAGCTCAAGTTTCAGAATAGTTTCGACACGGGCCCCAAGCCGCGGCTGCCCAAAGCGAAAGAGCATGACAAGAACCAGCCCACCCAGGTGCGGGTAGCCGAGTATCGGACCAGCACGGAGGCCCAGGCCAAGGTGGCCGAATTGACCAAAAAGGGGGTCAAGGCGACCCTCAAGAAAACCACCGACTCGAAAGGGACCTTGTATATCGTCTATAAACCGACGAGTCCGGCGCCGCCAGGCGGCGAGAAGGTGGTCCAAAAGCCGGAAAAAAGCAGTGGCGCCGCTCCGAAACCCAAAGCTGAATAGCCTTGCTGCGCCCGTTTTGGCGGCAGGGGCGGGCCGCGGGCAGCTCCGGGGGATGGCGGCTCATAGCCGGGCCCCTGGGGAGACGCTGGGGCGCCGGCCCAGGCCTCTAGGCCACGTCTGAAGTCTGCCCTGCCCCGGGGCGAACCCCTAGTTTTTCTTTTCCCAGGCCTGCACTACACCCGGAGCCGGATGACCCGCAAAACAGGGCGGGGGTCTGGAGACGAGAACCGGGACCCTGACCTTCGCGTGCCATTGCCTAAACTTTCGTGAAGGCAGATGCTTAGCCCCCATACTTTCCCGGTTAACCCCCATACTTGCCTCGATTATCGGCCTAAATTTCTGGCACAGATCGTGCTCTTTACCTTCAACAAAAAGCAAAGCATCTGGCTCAGAGCATCGAGACCCCGGTGGATGATGGGCGAGACTTCCGGGTTCCGCCTCAGCAGGCGGGGTAAGCCAGTTGACCAGAAAAAAGAGAGGGAAGGAGCCGGCCATGAAAAAGATGCTGATCATCAGTGCTCTGGTTTTGTTGGGGCTGGGTTTTACTTACGGGGCGTCGGCCTGGATCTATGTGCCCGATTACGGCGATACCGGCTGGCAGACCTATACCTATACCGCTCCCGGGGGGTTTACCGGCACGGCGGGATTTGTGGTGAGTAATGTCATTGATACCAGTGCCTATCCCGAATTGCTCCTGGATAACCTGAGCCAGGGGGGCGGGGGCACAAACCGGGGATTTGAACTGGGAAACCTAACGGGATTCACTTTGGTAGGCACGAGTTTTGCCACCGTCAGCACCTCGGATACGGCGCTCAATTATAATGTCTATACCCCCACGCAAGGCGATTTCCTGGCGGTGATCCAGGGTCTCTCCAACGGGGTTAATACCTCCCAGTTCTTCAATGCCACGGCGCAGGCCGGAACGGTTGGGTCGGTGCTGGAAACGGCGATAGCCCTGAGCCCCGGCGGGCAATTTTCCTTTGACTGGGCCTTTCTGGGGAATGATATGAGTCCCTGGAATGACTTCGCCCTGTTTTACCTGAAAGACCAAAGCGGCGCCATGGTGTTTTCCGCGGGGTTGGCGCAGATAGGTTCCGCCCCGGAGATCCTCATCCCCTCCTCGGTACTGCTGCTGGGTAGCGGCCTCCTGGGTCTGCTGGGTTTGGTTCGGAAGGGCAAAAGGCAGGTTGGCTAGAGGGTTATGAGCCGAGTCGATGGAGGGGGCTGATCCAGATCGTGCCGACTACTGCATGAGGGGCGGTTCTGACTCGGATCCCGTTGATTGGCTGGCAGGCGGAAGGCTTAGGGTAAGAGAGGGAGAGAGGGTTACAGGTCCGGTTCCCCGGCGGCGTCACCGGCCTGGCTGTCCATGGCTTCTTCCACCAATTGATCAACCTCTCCGGGGAAGTCCTCTCCCATCTCCTGGCCCATCTTTTTGAGAACTTTGGCGACGCTCTTGGGATCGTCCTCATCCACCCCGGCCCAGGCAGAGGGATCGGCCAGGCGTTCCAGGCGGGTTTCTTCGGAAAGTCGCACATGCACCCGGGAGAGGACGCGTTCCAGGGAGTGGCTGCCGCACTTTTTGCACACCGGGTCAAAGGGGTCTTTCAGATTCAAAATCAAGAAACTGGAAATGCGACGACATTCCTGGCAGCGATATTCATAAATCGGCATGGTGTGGTTCCCGGTGCAGCGTGCAGCCGCCGGTCAATTTTTCTGGCAGCCGCCTCCCCGAGGTCTAATTACGTACTCTGACTTTCATTTGTTCCAGGCGGGTCAGTTGGGTCTGTACCTCAAGGTACTGGGGGTCATTGGGGGACAAGTTCTTGAGAGCTTTTTGAAAATGAAACATGGCGGTGGGCAGGGCCTTCACCTTAAGGCTATAAAACCCCAAATAATAGTGAGCCAGGCCCATCTGCCCCTTCTCGCCGTAAAGAGTCCCCAGGTTATAGTAGACTTCGCTGAAAGCGGGATTGAGCTTGTGGACCTTTTCAAACAGGGGTAAGGCCTGATCGCGCTTTTTGCTTTCCTGATAAATCCGTCCCAGGTAGTACAAGACCACGTCGTCCTGGGGATAACGCTGGGAAAGTTCGGTCAATTCTTGTAAAGCCGCGGGATACTGATTATGGTCAAAATAAAAAATGGCCAAATCCCGTTTAATCAGCCGGTTATCCGGGTCCAGCCGCAAGGCCTGCTGATACGCAGCCAGGGCTTCAACATGCTGCTCCAATTTGGCCAGAGCCAGGGCTCGACCGTATTGGAAGGCGGGATTATTCGGCTCCCGCAGCGAATCCTGGGTCATGCGCCGCAAGAGTTGATTCGGATTGACGGAGATTGACGCCAATTTGATGGTAAAATACTGGAAATCAGGGTTGTCTCTCTCAGGCGGAAGCTCTTTCTGATGGATGGCTAGTTGGTGGGAGAGCTCCACGATCCGGTTATCTGTATCCGGGTGAGTGGCGAGATAGACGGGAACCTTACCTCCTTCCAACCACCGTTGTTTATTCATTTTGCTGAATATGCTCACCATATCCCGGGGGTTATACCCGGCCATGAGCATCCATTTGAACCCGGTTGAATCAGCCTGAGCTTCAAAGTCCCGGCTGTATTTCAGCATGGCGCTTTCCCCGGCGGCCATAGAACCCACCAACAGAGGCTGGGCCAGGGCCCCGCCCAGGAAAATCGACGCCAGCGCCCCGATCACGCTGGCGATGTTGACATATCTGGATTTTTCCATCATCCTCGACATGTGCCGCCAATAGATATGGGAAATTTCATGGGCCATAACCCCTGCCAGTTCCCCTTCCCGGTCGGCCATGCGAATCATGCCGGTATAAATAAAGACGTAACCACCCGGCACGGCAAAGGCATTCATCGAGGGATCATCTATAATAAAGAACCGGTAATGAAAAGGCTGGGGGCCCATTTGGGCGACCAGTTTTTGCCCCAGGTTATTGATGTAGGATGTCAGGAAGGGATCTTGGATCAGAGGGACTTCTTGCTGAATTTCCAAAAGGAATTGTTCGCCGACCTGCTTCTCCTTTTCAATGCTCATACCGCCGGCGAACATATCGAGGAAAGCCCAGCCGGACTGGACGGGGCCGAGGAGCAGACCGGTAGTCAGCATAATGATGACTGCCAACCTCCAGGGAGAACACTTATTCATGATGGCTTGGCTCGGGGGCCGTATCGGCGTCGGACAGGGGCTCCCGGGATGAGTTGGAAGCGGTTGGGGCGTTGCTATCGGTGTCTATTGGGGTCTTGGGGACTTCAGACCACAGGTCTTCCAGGTTATAAAATTCGCGCAGCGGCTGCAGAAAGATATGGACGACCACGGTATTATAGTCCATCAACACCCACTGTCCTTCTTCACGACCTTCAACCCCCAAAGGCTTTACGCCGGCCTGGGCCAGGGCTTCCTCCACATGTTGGGCCAGGGCCGTGACATGCCGATGGGACCCGCCGGAGCAGAGGATGAAAAAGTCCGCAAACGAACAAAAGTTAGTCACCTCCAGGAGCACCGGTTCCATGCCCTTGTGGGCGACGATGGTCTTGACGGCCAAATCTACCAGCGCTGCCGGGGTGAGAGAGGGTGAAGTTGCCGCCGTGCGTTCCTCCTTAAAGATAAAGTTTATGAGTAATTATATATTTTCGCACGGCCTCCGGCAAGAGGTAGCGAATCGAACGCCCGTGGCGCACCATTTCCCGGATGGCGGTGCCCGAGATGTCCATCAGCGTCGTTTCCTGTAAGATCACTTTATGCCCGGCAGGGTGCAGAAAGCCCCGTTCCGCTTTGAGGGGCCGAAATAGGGGATGGACTTCCCGGAGGAGCACCTCTTTCAGCCGCCGGCGGTTATATCCGGGCCGATCCAAGACCACGAAGTGGCACAAGGTGAACAGGTCTTTATAATCCTTCCAGGAGGCAATTTCGAGGACGGCATCCAGGCCCAGGATAAAATAGAGTTCCCAGGCAGGCCCCACTTCCCGGCGGATCTGCTGCAGGGTTTCTATGGAGTAGGATCTGCCGGGGCGCCGCCCTTCCAGGTCGGATACCGACATCACCGGGTGGTCACCCACCGCCAACCGGCTCATCTCCAGGCGCACCTCGAAGGGAGTGATTCCCGGGACAGTCTTGTGGGGGGGATGGCCGGCGGGAATAAACCAGAGGCGAGTCAGAGCCAGGGCCGCACAGACCTCTTCCGCGGACCGGAGGTGGCCGTAGTGCATGGGGTTGAAGGTGCCGCCGAAAAGCCCCAGGCGCAGGGGGGCCTCAGGTTCTGATTTGCCCGTCGCCATAGACGATAAACTTGGTGGTGGTTAGCTCTTCCAGACCCATGGGTCCGAAGGCGTGCAGTTTGGAGGTGTTGATGCCGATTTCGGCGCCTAATCCGAGTTCACCCCCGTCATTGAAGCGGGTGGAGGCGTTGACCAGGACCACGGAGGAGTCCACCTCCTGTAAAAACCTCTGGGCCCGGGCATAATCCCGGGTGATGATGGCCTCGGTGTGGTTGGAACTGTACCGGGCGATGTGGGCCAGGGCGGCCTCCAGGTCAGGCACCACCTTCACGGCCAGAATCAGGTCCAGAAATTCCGCGCCCCAATCCTCGGCCTGGGCCGGAGTTACCTGGGGATCGATCTCCCGGGTGTGGGGGCAACCCCGCAATTCCACGCCGGCCTTACGGAAGCGGGCAATCATCCGGGGCAAGAACTCCGGGGCCGCGGCGGCATGGACCAGCATGGTCTCCATGGCGTTGCACACCCCGGGGCGCTGCACCTTGGCGTTGAAACAGACTTCTTCGGCCATGTCCGGGTCGGCGGATTCATCCACGAAGATATGGCACACCCCCTTGTAATGCTTCAATACCGGGATACGGGAATGCTCCGCGACAAACCGGATCAGCCCTTCGCCGCCCCGGGGGATTATCAGGTCCACCAGTTCGTCCTGCTTCAGCAGTTCGAGGGTGGCTTCCCGGGCCACGCTGGGGATGACCTGCACTGCGGCCGTGGGCGCCCCGGCTTCGGCCAGGGCGTCTTGCATGACCTGGGCCAGGGCCAGATTGGAGTTAAGGGCCTCCTTACCTCCCTTGAGGATTACGGCGTTCCCACTTTTCAGGCACAGGGCGGCGGCATCCACGGTGACATTGGGACGGGATTCATAAATAAAGCCGATAACGCCCAGGGGAATGCGCTGTCTCCCCACTTTCAGGCCGTTAGGCCGCACCCACATGCCGGTGACGGCTCCCACCGGGTCAGGCAGGGCCGCCACTTCCGTGAGCCCTTTGATCATGGAGACGAATACCTTATCGGAGAGCGCCAGCCGGTCAATGAAGGCCGGGGCGTGGCCCTGGGCCTGGGCCGCCTCCACATCACGGCGGTTGGCCGCCTGAATCTGGGTCCGGCGCTCCTGGAGAAGTTCCGCGGCCCGGAGGATGATTCGGTCTTTGACTCCCCGGGACAGCGTGCCCAGGGGCCGGGCCGCGCTCTTAGCGTCCCGGGCCATTTGATGAACCAGTTCTGGGATATGCATGGGTCCGCTCCGTCTAACCTGTTAGCCTGATCATAAAATATCATACTCGGGCTGGATTAAATACCCATCAAATTTAATCCCTTAATGAAATATATCCGGTTCGACCTGGCGGTGCGCCGAAGTACGCCCCTGAAGGGGCTTGCATACGGGTTGGGGTTAGGGGCCCGGCGCCAGGCAGGGCTTCCTGGTGATAATCCGGGCATTGGTGAGGAAAAGCAGGGATTAGCTATTGAGGCGCCAAAGGTGAAAGTTGAGGAGGGCCGCGAAGCTGACCCAGAGAAGATAAGGGACCAAAAGGAGGCCCGCCAGGGGGCGGTGGGCCCAAAAGGCCAGGATAGTGGCGCCGATGGCCAGCCAGAGCGCGGCCAGGTCGACCAGAGCCCAGCCGAGAAGGTGGAGGCCGAAAAAGAGCCAGAACCAAGCGGCGTTAAGGGCCAACTGCGCCAGGAACAGCGCCAGGGCCGGAGCCGCCCGGGCCAGGCCCCGCTCCTGCCAGACCAGCCAGGCGGCGATCCCCATGACCAGGTAGAGCGGGGTCCACACCGGGGCGAAGACCCAGGCCGGGGGATTAATGGCGGGCTTGGCCAGGTGGGCATACCAGTCCCCCGGCCAGAACCGGGAGCCGATCCCGGCGGCGGCAAAGCTCAGAGCCACCCAGAAAAAAAGGCCGGCCCAGGAAAATAAAGAATCCCTGGGGGTGAGTTCCATGTGCGTCGGCGCCTCCTCAGCTCAGGGGAGACTGGCGGGAACGGCTGGCCGCCTCAGTCTTTGGCCTGCCCGGGTGGGCAAGGAGAGCCGGGGCGATGGAGAAGCTCCGAGACGGTGACCATCCGGTAGCCCGCGGCTTTTAAGGCCGGTAAAATCGTTCTCAGGGCCTCCACGGTGGGATGGCGGTCCGCCTGGGCATGTTCGTCACTGTCATGGAAGATAATGATGGAGCCGTTGCGCACCCGGCTCAGGACATTCTTGATGATGACCGGGGTTGCCAGTCCCTGCCAGTCGCCGGAGTCGAGGCTCCACAATACCAGGCACCGATGGGTGTGGGTCAGATAGGCCTTCAGCCGGTCGTCATAAGCGCTGTAGGGTGGCCGGAACAATCTTTCCGATTGGGAGCAGCCCAGGAGGTCCAGGTCCACCGAGGTGCGCTCCAGTTCCTGTTCCCGGGAGATCTGGCACTCCTTGGTCATGCGAGGATGGCTGAAGCTGTGGTTCCCCACTTCGTTGCCGTCCTTGAGCAGGGCTTGCACCAGCCAGGGGGTTTGCTCCACTTTATGGCCCATGACAAAAAAGGTGCCGTGGGCGTGGTAGAGTTTTAACAGGGCCATAATTTGGGGGGTGTAGATGGCGGAGGGGCCGTCGTCAAAAGTCAGGGCCACGGCTTTTTCGGTGGGGGCCCCGGCCCAGATGGTGACGGGTTCGGCCGCCCGGGCCGGTCCGGGGAGGGCCACGGCGAGAAACAACCCCAGCAGCGTCAAGGTCACCCGGAAATGCAGGCGGTTAAATTGCACCATTTTATTATTATACTCGTAAAGAGGGAAAATTAAAATGGCTCAGCCCACGCAGGAGACCGACGGGGGGTGCCGCGGCCCGGCAAGCCGGCGCGTGAGGCCGAAAGGCGAGCGACCTGCCGGGATGGTTTAGACGATGGTTAGGCCCCGGGGGCTGTGGGTCAGCCATTCCACGCCGTCGGGGGTGATGCGGCCGGTATCCTCCTGCCCGATCATGCCGATTTCCGGCAGGAAGAGCTTGGGTTCAAAGGCCAGGACCATGTCGGCCTCCAGGGGGTAGGGGAAGCGGGCGGTGATGAGGGGAAACTCATCGAGTTCCAGCCCAACCCCGTGGGCCAGGAAACTGACGCGGTCGGGTCCCAGCCCCATGAAGAAGTCGGCCAGGCCCCGGGCCCGGACGGCGTCCCAGAGGAGGTGGAAAATTTCCCCGGGACTGGCACCGGGCCTGGCCGCGGCGGTAAAGAGCCGGTAGAGCTCCTCCACCGCGTCCCAGGCTTCCCAGACCCGGGAGGGCAGGGACCCGAGGGCGTACATCCGGGTCATGTCGGCCACGTAGCCGTTGACGCAGGCGGCCAGATCGATGCTGATGGGCTCGTTGGGGGCCAGTTTTTTCAAGGACGGCCCCTGGGGAAAGGCGGAGCTGAACCCGGCGCCGCCGCTGGGGGTGTCGGTATAGGCCGCCAGTAATCCCGAGACGCCGGAAAGGACGTGGCCATAGAAGACCTCCAGGTCCCAGTTACGCACCCGGATCAAACCCTGGTGGCCCAGGAGCCTCAGGCGGTATTCCAAGGCGGCGGATACCTCGAGCTCGGACAGGCCCGGTTTCAGCAGGGCCGGCACCTGCTCATGGACCTGGTCCAGGACGGCGGCGGCCTGGCGCAATTGGGCCAACTCGTAAGGGCTTTTGACCATGCGCTGCCGGCGGATGAGAGGCGAGAGGTCGAGGATGGGGCGGCCGGGAAAGAGCTGCTCCTGGAGGCGCCTGAACAAGGCGGCGGGAACGACATCCAGCTCGAGAGCCACGGCGCCTTGAGGGTTAAATCCCGCCTGGGCCAGGAGCTGGGGGAGTTCCTTTAAATCCCGGTAGAGGACCCGGGGCCAGGGACCCAGGGTGGGCTGGTCCCGGTGGTGGGGGCGGCGCACCAGCAGCGATGGCTGAGCCTCGGGGGCCACCGCCAGGAAGCCGTCCACCAGCGTTCCGGCATAATAAAAGAGGTCGGCGGGCTGGCGGATGAGGGCCAGGCCGATGCCGGCCGGAGCCAGGGCTTTTTGCAGGGCCTCGAGGCGCAGGGTGATTTCGGCGGCCGGCACCGGGTCCATTATGCCTCCTCCTGGTACAGGATAATTTCGATGGTGCGAGGCCCCTGGGCGCCCAGCACCAGCACCTTTTCGATGTCCGCAGTCCGGCTGGGGCCGGTGAGCCAGCTCACCAGGCCCGGTCCCCGGCGTTGGACATATTCCAGGGCCTGGGCCAGAGTCAGGCGGGAACTAGGCCGGGGCAGCAGGATGATCTGTTTTTCAGCCCGGAAGGCCAGGACGGCCCCTGATCCGGCGCCGGAATCCACCAAGACACTCCCGGTTGCCGGAATAGCCCCCAGGCCCACGGTGACTGCAGTGCCGGCCACGGGAGTCCAGTCGGCCCGGGCTCTATGGGGCGTGACCCCCACCTTTTCAAGCGCTCGGGCCACCGGGTGCAGCCAGGGATGGTCTTCCAGCCACAAGGGCGGCGGCGCCGCAGCCAGCCGCCGGGCCAGAGCGGCCGGGCCTTTTACCCGGGCGAGTGAACTGCCGGCTTCCCGCAGCCGTTGGGCCAACAAGGCGGTGGCAGAGTCGTGGTCCAGGTTGGCCGGCTCCTTCAGTCCCCCGGCTGCACCCGGGTCAGGGACGGGTGAGCCGGGCGTCCGGGAAGGCAGCGGAGAGGGCCTGCCGCGATCCTGGCCACCCCAGCGGGTCTCAGGCGGGCGGCGGCGTTGTTGCCGATGGAAGCTCTCCGGGGCCAGGGCCGGAAGCCCGGAAAGGCCAATGCGGTGGCGGGACACCAGTGCGGCCAGGCGCCGGGCCGCGGGCTCGAGGCACCGATACCAGCGGGGCCGGCTGAGGACCGCCCCGGCGGCAGTGGTCAAGGCCCGGAGCCGCCGAAAGCGGCGGCTGTGCCGGCGCAGCCCGCGGATGTGATCCGCCAGGCGGATGCCTACCGGACAGATCTCCTGGCAGGCCCCGCATTGGGTGCAGAGATCGCAGATATCCCCCAATGGCGGCAGGTACGGGGCCAGGAGGATGCCGATGGCCCCGGGATAGACCCGGCCGTAGAGGTGGGCGGCGCCCACCTGAAAAACCGGACAGACGTTGAGGCAGGCGCCGCAGCGGAGGCAGTACAGGGCCTCGGCCAATTCCGGGTCCGCGGCCAGGCGGCGCCGGCCGTTGTCCAGAATCACCAGGTAAAAGATCTGGTTCCCCTGGGGCTGGACCTTGAGCCCCCGGATAAAGTGGACCAGGGCGGTGAGGCGCTGGCCGGTGGCGCTGGCGGGCAACAGGTGCAGCATGGCCTCGAGGTCGGACAAATGGGGAATGACTTTTTCCAGGCCCATCAAGGCCAGGTGAACTTTGGGCAGGGTAATGGTAAAACGCAGGTTGCTTTCATTTTCCAGGAGGACCAGGGTGCCCTCCGGGGTGGCGAAGTTGACCCCGGTGATGCCCATCTGAGCCTCATAAAAATGGGGCTGGATATGGGCCGCGGCCTGGCGGGCCAGGGCCTCGGGCTCCGCCGGGGAGTGGAATCCCAGGCGGGCCGCAAAGATGTCGGCGATCTGGTGGCGATTCAGGTGGAGGGCCGGGGCGGTGAGATGGGCCGGGGGGTGGCCGGCCAACTGGACAATAAACTCCCCCAGGTCCGTTTCCATGACCTGGAGGTTGGCTGCGGCCAGGGCCGGATTGAGGCCGATTTCCTCGGTGGTCATGGACTTGGCTTTGACCACGGTTTTGACCCCGTGTTCCCGGGCCACGTCGAGGATAAGGCGGCGGGCCTGGGCGGCGTCCCGGGCCCGGAGCACGCGGCCGCCCCAGGCAGTGACGGCCCGCTCCAGGTCATCCAGGAGTTCATCCAGCCGGGCCACGGCCTCGGTTTTGCTGGCCCGGGCCTGACGGCGCCAGGCTTCCCAGAGGGGATAGCCGGAAACCAGGAGGTCCCGGGCGGCCAGGGCGCGATGCGCCGCGACCCGAACCGCGGGCGATCTCCCTAACGTGACGGCGGGAATACGGGCTTGAGGGTGAGTGGTGAGGTCCAACGCCTTAAGCAGAAAGGCCAGGGTTATTTAGGTGCGCTGGAATATTTTTCAAAGGCTGCCATCCATTCCGGGAAATGTAAATCCTCAGGGTTTTCCAGGGCTATACGCAGGAATTCGTTGACCTGTTCCTCGAGCCAGGGGTGTTTGCCTAAATCATCTAGAGTTTTTTCCATGACTACCTTAAAATCTGCCGGCAGGTTTTCGTCGGAGGCCAGGCGGCTTTTCATGAACCCTACCATGAGCTTCAGGGAGATGAGCTTTTTTTCGACTCCCATCTTGCGCAAGGCATCCTTGATATCGTCCCGGACCCGATCGCTGGCCATTTCACTGAGAAAGTGGAAGGGGTTCATGCCGCTGAACAGGGACCCGAGAGCGTAGCGGAGATAGTAAAACCACTTGCCGGTCTGCCACACTTCACGCAGGATTTCAGGCTGTTGGGGGTCCTGGGAGAGGCTGTCCAGGGCTTTCTGATAAGGCTTTTGCAAGCCTGCCAAGATTAAATGGTAGGCAAAAATCAGGTTCACCAGGAACATACCGAAGACGCTGAGGTTGCGCAAAGATGGTTCGACGGTGCTGGCCCAGATGAAGGTAAAATAAGAAAAAATCATTAAAATAATAATGGTCCGCACCAAGCGAATGCCGGACGCCATCCCAAGCGGTCCCCGGCGCTGTTTGAAAAAATAGACCAGCAAGAGAACCAGAATAGCTAATTCCACGTAGGCGCTGCTCAAGAAGTTAAGGACAGATTGGAACATGGTCTCTCCTCTCGTTGGCCGGTGCAGGGAAGAAAAAAAGTCGGAGATGCCGGCAAACCCGGAATAGAATCCTCAGAAGCCCAAAGCTATTTTTACCGGTCCCGGCGTAATTCTATCATATTTTAGCGGCCGCATCCGGGACAAATGCCCCCCGGGGACCGGACGACGGCCCGCCCAACGGCAAAGAGGGCCGCGGGACGGGGTCCCGGGCCGGTTTCGGGGAGCCTGACCTCAAGGCTTAACAAAAACCTGGATCTTGGCGCGGCGGCGCTCCCCGTCCAGCCAGGAGGCGAAGATAAGCTGCTGTTTCTGGTTGAGAAACTGGGCTCGCATCTGGTTCAGCTCCTGGTGAAAGGCCTGGGGACCAGGTTCCCGCCGGGCCTTAAAGGCCAACAGGTAATAGTGGTTCTGCCACCACAGGGGCTTTTCGGGATAGGGGTGCTGGCGGGAAAGTTGAAAGGCGGCGCTGGTCAAGGAGTCGGCCTGGCGCTGCCCTAAAAACCCCTGGAACCGGGAAAAAAAACCGCTGTCCTTAACCTCCAGGCCGGCGGCGGCCGCCACCTGGGCCAGGGGTTTGCCTTGCCGCAGCTCTCCCAACAACCGGCCGGCTTCCTGCTCCGCCTGCTTCCGAGCCAGCTGCTTACTCAACGCCGCCTTCACCTGGTCCTTGATCTGGGCCAGGGTAGGCAGATGCGCCGCCTGATGTTCCACGCCTTTAAGGATGGCGAATCCCTCGGGCAGCTCCACCACTTTGCTGAGCTCCTGAGGTTTGAGGTGCAGGGCGGCCTGGTTGAAGGCGGGTTGCAGCCCCAGCCCCGGGACGGGCCCTGACAGGGCGAAGAGCGGGGTCTCCTGGGGGGTCAGCCCCAATTTTTGCGCCACCTGGGGGAGGGAACCCCGGGACAACTCCTCCCGGGCCTGCTGGGCGGCGTCTTTGGCGAGTTGCCGGGCCTTTTCCCCCTTGAGACGCGATTCCACCTGAGTGGCGGCGTCGGGGAGGCGCTCCATTTCCTTGATTTCCTCCAGCTTGATCAGGTAAATGCCCTTGCTGGTGGAGGCCAGGCCCATGGTGCCGGGTTTGAGGGCAAAGGCGACCTTATCCCATTCCGGGGGGTTCTGGCCCCGCCGGACCAGGCCCAATTCCCCGCCCTTATCCCGGCTGGCAGTGTCCTGGGAGTGGGCCCGGGCCAGACCGGCGAAATCCTGCCCGGCCCTGGCCTTGCCCAGCAATTCCTGGGCTTGTTGGGCGGCCTGCCGACGCTCGGCGTCCGTGGCCTTGGGGGGCAGGGTGAAAAGGATCTGCTGGGCGCGAATCACCTGGGGCCGGGTGTATTCGTCCTGGTGCTCCTTGAGGTAATCTTCCACGGCCGTGGGGGCGAGTTTGACCCGGTTGAGGTAATCTTTGGTCCGAAAGATCAGGTAGCTCGCTCGGGCCCGGTCAGGCAGACGAAATTCCGCCTCGTTCGCCTGGTAATAGCGGGCCACCGCATCGTCCGCGGGATTTTGCCGAGCCAGGAATTTGTCCGGGGATACCTCCAGGTAGTTGACGTCCGCCTCTTCTTTGGCCATCCGGAAGAGTTCCTGGAGTTCCGGGTCCGAGACCTTGGCAAAGGAGGTCACTTCGGCGATGACCTTGTGCAGGAGGAGTTGCCGGCGTTCCTGGGCCTCGAAATCCTGGGGGCTCAGGTGGTGCCGGGACAATATCCCGAAGTAGCGCTTCTCGTCGAACTTGCCGTCTTGCTGGAAGAAAGGATAGCTCTCGATCTGGTGGCGCAACTCGGCCGTGCTCACCTCGAGGCCCAGGCGCTGTGCGGCATGGAGGAGCAGGACCTCTTCAACGAGCTGGCTCAGGGCCATCTCCTTGAGTTGCAGGGACTTGACCATCTCGGGGGTCACCTCGCCCCCGGTGCGTTCCTGGTATCGTTTGACCAAGTCGTTGAATTGCCGCGAGAATTCGGTCATGGGGATGATGGTGCCGTTGACATCGGCCGCCTGCTGGGATTGGGCCGATTTATAGGAGCCTACACCCCAGAAAATAAAAACCACTACGATGGCCCCGATGGCCAAACCGATGAACCAGGAACGGGTAGATCTACGCAACCACTTTAACATGGGTTCGGGTTACCTCAATTTTTGTGGGGCCAACCGGCCCGCCTCTCCCGGAGATGCGCCGCCGGGGCAGGGGTAGTTATCGGGTGGCTTCCTTAGGGCTTTCCTTCAACATTTTCTGGGCTTCCTTGGCTTCGGGGCTGGTGGGGTAGGCCTTGACCAATTTTTGCAAGGTGCTCCGGTAGGTGCCCATTTGCTGCTGGTTTTTATAGCACAGGGCCTGGCGCAGGAGGCCGGCGGGGGCCAGGATGCTTTTGGGGGACTGGAGGCGGAGCTTGTTGAACTCCACTGCGGCTTCCTGGTACTTGCCCTCAAGATAGAAGCTGTCGGCCAGGTAGTAACGGGCTTCCGGGGCTTTGGGGCCCCGGGGCTGGTTCTTGAGGTACTGGTAAAGCTGGTGCCGGGCCTCGGGGTATTTCTTGGCGTGGTAGAGGCGCATGCCCTCGTTATAGAATTGGTCCGCGGCGCCGCCGGAGACCGCAGGCTTGGGGTAGCTGGCGGTGGAGGGAGGCGGGACGGCGCGCTCCCTGGCGGCCATCGGAGCCGGGCTGGGGCCCTCCAATTGCGCCAGGCGGCTTTCCAGCTGCTGGACCCGGGCCTCCAGGTTTTGCACCTGCTGGGCCAGGTCCGGGGCCGGGGCCGGAGCCGGGGCCGCGGCGCCGGGCGGGGTCTCGGCCGGCGGGGGCGGCATGGAGGTGCGCATGCCGGGCAAGGTGCCACAGGCCGCCAGGAGCAGCAGGAGAGCTGCCACCACCAGATACCGGATCACGCGTGCTTGCCTCATGTTTTTCCCTCCCGGGGGGCTGGGGGTAACGGGCGCCGACCAGCCTTCTGACGGTTTTAACTAAATGTTTCATATTATTATCTTGCCGGCCCGCTGTCAAGGAACGCCTGCTCGGGGACGCGAGTCATTTTAAAATCGCCCAAAAAATAAAAAAAAGCGGCCCAGAGGCCGCTTGAAAAATCACCAAATCGTAAATTTATGCATTAACTGCGCAGGACTCCTTTTTAATCCTATCAATGGGAAAATTAATTGGAGATTCTTTTTGGCCTTTTATATGTTTCTTGAATTTAATTTTAGTAATCGCTGAAGCGATTTCCGAAAGATTCATTTCTGATGCATAAAAAAACCGAATCAACCGGTCAATAGTTTTTGGGGGTATAGTCTCTCCCTGTTCCCACCTGGAAACTGTCACATTCTTTACACCAAGTCGTGCAGCGAAATCCTTGGCCTTCATACCCATATGCTTTCTTAGGAAGCGAATCTCGCGCCCTGATAACTGGTTTTCCTGTTTCA
>JBKQVS010000004.1:0-4429 GCA_052139855.1 Desulfobaccales bacterium | reverse complement strand
CTGTATAAGGAATTTTTGTGCCTTCTCCTTTTACTAACATGCAATCAATTTGACCAGTCATCACATTGTTTTGATCATAAATAAAACCTGATTCAATCCGAAGGTTTAACCCCGGGGGGATGACCCTATTAAGTATATTGTTGGTTAAGCCCTCATACATATTGCCAATTGTTGGGCCGTGTTTAAGGGAGAATTCATCTAGTTTCCTCTTCTCTTCATCAATAATTCCTTTAAAAATATCAGCTATAGTTGTAATCATTTACAGAAATTAGCTCCCACGTGCTTTGATAATTACCTAAGAATATATGGATGTGGGAAGGGGGTCCAGGGGAGAGGCAGGGGCCGTCGGCCCATGGCCCTCCCATCAATAATTACTTCTTTCTCGAATATTCTTTATTGAGCGCCAGGCCGATAATGTTGCGCATGATCTGGTTGGTGCCTTCGAAGATCTGGAGGATCTTGGCGTCCCGCATCATCTTTTCCACCGGGTATTCCCGCATGTAGCCGTGCCCCCCCATGACCTGCACCGCGTCCACGGTGGCGGCCATGGCCATATCGGTGGCGAAGAGTTTGGCCATGGCGCCTTCTTTGGAGTAATCCTTGGGCTTGGTGTCGATATGGCGGGCCACGGAGTACGTTAGGGCCCGGGCCGCTTCGATCTTGGTGGCCATGTCGGCCAGGAGGTGCTGCACCGCCTGGAAGGAAAAGATGGGGGCCCCGAACTGGTGTCGCTCTTTGGCGAAGGCCGCGGCTTCATCCAGGGCGCTCTGGGCCAGTCCCACTGCCAGGGCGCCGGCGCCGGGACGGGCCAGGTCCAGGGTCTTCATGGTGATGATGAAGCCCAGGCCGAGTTTCCCCAGGAGCCGGTCGGCGGGGATGCGGCAGTCTTCCAGGATAATCTCCCGGGTGACGGAGGCCCGGATGCCCATCTTCTTTTCTTTTTTGCCGAAGGCAATGCCCGGGTCATTCTTCTCCACCAGAAAGGCCGAGGCCCCCCGGGCGCCTTTGGAGCGGTCGGTGAGGGCGATGATGGTGTAGAACTCGGCTTCCCCGGCGTTGGTGATCCACTGTTTGGTGCCGTTCAGGACGTAAAAATCGCCGTCTTGCACCGCGGTGGTGGTAATGGCGCCGGCATCCGAGCCCGCCTGGGGTTCGGTAAGCGCAAAGGCGGCCAGGGCTTCTCCCCGGGCCATAGGCGGCAGATAGCGGTGTTTCTGGGCGTCGGTGCCATAGAGCAGCAGGGGATAGGCCCCCAGGAAGCTGGCGGCATAGGTGGTGGCCACTCCCACGCAGCCCTCGGCCAGGGCCTCCAGGACCAGGCAGTTTTCCAGGCAGCCCAGTTCCAGGCCGCCATAGGCCTCGGGGATGATGGTGCCGCAGAGGTCCGCCTGGGCCAGGTCGGCCAGGACGTCCCAGGGAAAGATCTCTTCCTCGTCCAGTTGGGCCCGGATAGGCTTGATGCGCTCTTGGGCGATCTGGCGGGCCAGGTCCTGGAGCATCTGCTGCTCTTCGGTGAGCAGATAATCCATAGCCCCTTACTCCGCCGCTTTGGGGATCACCAGCCGGCCCTTGTAAAACCCGCAATGGGGACAGGCATGGTGGGGCAAACGCTGTTCATTGCACTTGGGGCAGGTGGACAGCGACGGCGGGGTCAGGGCATCATGCGAGCGTCGCGTGTTCTTTTTCGAGATGGATTTCTTTCTTTTGGGTAAAGGCACGGGCTCTCTCCTTAAATTTTCAACTTGGCCAATTGGGCAAAGGGGGAATGAACGTTGCCGGTCTTACAACCGCAGGTCTCGTGATTGAGGTTGGCCCCGCAATGGGGGCACAGGCCCTTGCAGGCTTCATCACAGAGAGGTTTCAGGGGCATCATGAGAATGATCTGCTCCCGCAGGATGGTCTCCAGGTCCACCATCTCCCCGGTATAATAGTCCAGGTCCAGGTCGGTGCGGCTCAATTCCTCTTCTGCGGCGCTGGCGGTGGCGGGACCGGGTACGAGAAGAAGGTCAAAATCAATGGCCGCCGGGGCCGCGAAGGACTCCAGGCAGCGGCCGCAGGCCAGTTCCAGGTGGCCGGAGAGGCTCCCCCGGACCAGGATGTCGTGGCCGTGTTTCCCAAGCTGCACCAGGCCGGTTATCCGGGCGTCGGCAAATTCCAGGCCCGGATCTTCTGCATGCCAGCGGCCGAACCACTCCGGGCCCAGGTCGATGGCGACCGGGAGGCCCGTTTCGGGAATAGTCTTCAGGTTGATCTGCAGGGTTTTTTTCGCAGTCATGGCTGTATGATTCGGGCGGGGACGACTCCCCCATGTTCCTAAATTCAAATAAAAAGTATATATAAAAGCTTGCCCAAGTGTCAAGATTTTCAAGCAAGTCCGGGAATGAGACGCATCTGAGACCGCGCCGTTTGCCCCTGGTTGGGAGAGAGTATTGCGGGGAAACCGGCTGAAAAAAACCGGCAAAACTATTGTAATTGAGAATCAATAATGATAGGCTCTGAAAAATCCTCCGGAAGGAAAGGCGTGAACCGCGGCGATTAACCATGATTATCTCTCTCATCGGCCAGCCCAATTGCGGCAAGAGCACCATTTTCAATTACTTCAGCGGCTACAAGGCTGCGGTCTCCAACTTTCCCGGCACCACGGTGAAATACACCGTCAGCCGGGTGGTGTTCGAATCCGAGGAACTCACCTGCGTGGACCTGCCCGGGGTCTATTCCCTCACCTCCATTGACCCGGCGGAACGGGAATCCCGCAACTACCTGTTGGCGGGGAAATCCGACGTCATCATCAACGTCATCGACGCCTCCCTCCTGAGCCGCAGCCTGGAACTCACCCTGGAATTGATGAGCCTGGAGCGTCCCCTGGTGGTGGCCCTGAACATGATGGATGAGGCCGCCCGCAAGGGGATCGTCATCGACGCCGGCGAACTCTCGAAGCTCCTGGGGGTGCCGGTGGTGACCACCGTGGCCGCCGCGGGCCGGGGCTTGACCGACCTGCTGCGCGCCGCGGTGAGCGCCGGCCGGGCCGGGGTGCGCCCGAGCCAGACCCTGTTTGCCCGGGACGTGGAAGAAGAGATCGACTCCCTGGCCGACCAGCTGGATTTCGCCTTTTCCCAAAAATTGGGGCTGCCCTGGCGCTTCATGCTGGTCAAGGCCCTGGAGGACGACCCCTACGTCATCGAGGAGATTGGGCGGGGTGACCCCGAGGCCGTCCATTGGGTGCGCAACAGCCAGAAGATCCTGGCTCAGTCCCACGGCCGGCCCCCGGAAACCGTGATCTCCTCCGAACGCCATGCCTTGAGCCTCAATATCTTCGAGCACGTGGCAAAGGTAAAGCCGGCGGAAAAACCCGGCTGGCGCGAGCGCTTGGACACCATCGCCACGAACAAGTTCTGGGGCTATGTCCTCCTGGTGGCCATCCTGGCGGTGTTCTTCCTGGTGGTCTTTAAGGTGGGGCAACATGTTGAAGATTTCTTGATGGGCTATTTAACCGCGGCCCAGGAGCTCGGCAAGGCCTGGCTGGGGACCCAAACCCTGACCTACAGTCTGGTGGAAGGCCTGCTCATGGGCATCTTCGGCGGGGTGGCCATCGTGCTGCCGTACCTGGTGCCCTTTCTCGTCGGCCTGGCCCTCCTGGAAGACAGCGGCTACCTGCCCCGGGTGGCCTTCCTCTTGGATAATCTCATGCATTTTCTGGGGCTCCACGGCAAGTCCATCATCCCCTTCATCCTGGGCTACGGCTGCAGCGTCCCCGCGGTCATGGCCACCCGCATTATGGAAAGCCCCCAGGACCGGTTCGTGGTGGCGCTCCTGGCCATTCTCATCCCCTGTTCGGCCCGCTCGGTGATCATTTTTGCCCTGGTGGCCTACGCCATCGGGCCCATGTATGCTCTGGGGGTATATTTCCTCAACCTGGTGGTCATTGCCGCGCTGGGGCGGGTGTCCACCGCTATTCTGCCCGAGGTTTCCCCGGGCCTCATCATGGAAATCCCCGAATACCGTCTGCCGACCTGGAAGAATGTGCTGCGCAAATCCTGGCGGAATTTGAAAGATTTCATCATCGTCGCCTGGCCCATCCTCATTGCCGGCAGCCTGATCCTGAGCCTCCTCAAGTATTACCAGCTGGACGTTCTCTTAAACCAGGCCCTGGTGCCACTGACTGCTTTGCTGGGCCTTCCCGCCGCGGTGGGCACCACGCTCATTTTCGGCATTATGCGCAAGGAGCTCGCCCTGGTGATGCTGAACGAGGCCCTGGGGACCACCCAAATCCAAACCGTCCTCACCCATACCCAGCTCCTCACTTTTACGATTTTTATGTTGTTTTACATCCCCTGCGCCGCCACCATCGCCGCCCTGAGCCGGGAAGTGGGCTGGCGGGGCGCCGCTGTGGCCGTGGTGGCCTCCCTGGCCCTGGCCCTGGCCCTGGGTG
>JBKQVS010000003.1:0-12173 GCA_052139855.1 Desulfobaccales bacterium | reverse complement strand
ACCTGGCGGATGGTAAAGGAAACTTCCAGGTCTTTACCCGCCAGGGGATGGTTAAAGTCGATGATGACGGTTTCGGGCTGCACTTCTTGCACGATGAAATACGCCGGTTGACCGTCTTCGTTCTCGGTCTCGAATACTAGGCCCGGGCGCAACTCCGTCTCGGAGCCAAAGTCGGCGCGGGGGACTTCCATGAGCAGTTCGTCGTCAAAGGCGCCGTAGGCCTGTTCGGCCGAGAGGCTGATTACTTTAGCCTCATTGACTTTCATGCCGATCAGGGCTTCTTCCAGACCCGGAGGCATCGCGCCCCAGCCCATGCAGAACGAGATCTCCTCCGGCTTCCCATCGGGGGGATAGGTCTCCGCCTCACCCAGGTTGATGAGATAATCAATGGTGACAAAGGAATTCTTATCGATGATCATGGTGTTCTCCTGATAAAGGCAGCACTCCACCCTTTGAGTCGGGAATACCGTATGTGCAGAACCTCAGCCGGATGGCAAGATAGCTGCGGCAGAGGCCGGCGCCGGCTCTTCCTTAAGGTTTGGTGCCCATGATGATTCGGCCGGTATTGAGCAGATTGCACGGCACCGTCTTTTGCACGGCAATGCCCACGTCTTTCATGACCCGGATGACGTCCAGATCGGTGGTGAAGCCGATACGGACAAAGACCGGGGCCATCACATCCTCGACGCGACCCCAGAGGCTGCCGTTTTGAGAGCGGGTGTGATTAACCGCGATGATCTTGCCACCGGGCTTGACGACCCGGTGAATCTCCCGGCAGACCTTGTAGGGGTCCTGGACCGTGGTGATCACGTACGCGGCCATGACAAGGTCGAAATGATTGTCGGGAAAGTTGAGGCGCGAGGCGTCCATGACGTGCAGGTCGAAGCGGCAGCCGCTGTTGATATTGGCGGCTTTTTCCCGGGCCCGTTCGATCATCGCCCGGGAAATGTCGATTCCCACCAGCTTGGTCCGGGGGGGGTAAAAATCCAGGGTGGAGCCGGGGCCCACGCCGATCTCCAGGACCTTCTGGTTAGGCAGCCGGGGCACGTATTTAAAGGCCTTGCGGCGGCCGGGGCCCAGGAGTTTGCCGAAAACGTATTCATAGAACGGCGAATAAAACGAATATAATTGTTCCATATAACGCGGATTCACTTGGCATTTCATATAAAATCCTCTTTTCGGGTATAGACTGGGCAGCCGGGCTAATGAAAAATCTCAGGCAAATCAGCTAAAAATATCCAATTTTACCCTAGAGCCCGTTAGAAAGTAAATCTATAATTTTCTCCGCCGGCGGGGGCACGGCTCCGGACCTTACCAACTCTGCCTCCCAGACATCCTGAGCCTGGTGGTATTTCAAGAAATAGACGCGGTCCGCCACCCTGACCTTGAAGCAGAGATGATCTGGAGCCACCCACTGGTCCATGACCCGGTGCACTTCCAGCCAGGTCCCTTCCCAGGTAAAACGCCGGGGGCGTTCGTGGAGTCGAAACCCGGAATATGTTTGTACCCGGCAATCCATCGGTCAGTGGTTGGTTAAAGGGATAATAAGAAAAAACGGGCTGGTGCCCGCCCCTGAAATCCCGGCCGTTCCCGGCTCTCGGTTGCAGGCCGGAAACCCGTTGCAATAGTAACACGAGTAATTTACAATG
This sequence comes from Desulfobaccales bacterium, assembly GCA_052139855.1. Lineage (GTDB taxonomy): Bacteria > Desulfobacterota > Desulfobaccia > Desulfobaccales > 0-14-0-80-60-11 > 0-14-0-80-60-11. Next base: position 10,524 of record JBKQVS010000003.1, on the reverse strand, counting down.
GCAATGAATCATTAACGTAATTGTGTATTTGGCTCCCCTCGGGGAACCGACAATTAATGGCCATTGAGAGGCGCCCGGGTCATGGGTCTCGTTGGCCGGGGGAGAGGTTTTTATACATGTCGTTAAGAAAGACCTTGGGAATGCGGCGGGTGGTGATCACCGGCGTGGGTATGGTGACGTCCATGGGGCTCGATGTGCCCACCGTGTGGAAGCGCCTGCTGGCCGGTGAATCCGGGGTAAGACGCCTAAACCGCTTTAATGATGAACTCATGGAGCGCTACCGGATTCCGGAGGAGTTTCCCGTCATCGGCGGAGTGATCAAGGATTTTGATCTGAAAGAAATTTTGCAGACCCGCAAAGAAGTCACCAAAGAAGATTTGAAACAGATCAAGTACACCGATCGCTTTACCCAGTTTGCCCTGGCCGCCAGCGTGGAGGCGGTGCATGACTCGGGTCTCAACCTGGAGGCGGAGGACCCGGAGCGGGCCGGGGTGATCATCGCCAGTGGCATGGGCGGGGTGAGTTCGTGGGAGGAAGGGGTTAAGAAACTCCTGGCCGAAGGGGTGCGCCGGGTTTCTCCCTTCCTGGTGCCCAAGATGATTCCCAACTTGGCCGCGGGCAACGTCTCCATCCGCTTTAAAGCCAAGGGTCCCAATATTGCCCTGTCCACCGCCTGCGCCGCCGGGGCCCATGCCATCGGCCTGGCCTACCGTTCCATCCAAATGGGGGAAGCGGATCTCATGGCCGCGGGGGGCACCGAGGCCGCGGTGACGATCCTGACCATGACGGCCTTTTACCGCATGGGGGCCCTGGCCATGGGCTACAATGACCACCCCGAGGGCGCCAGCCGTCCTTTTGATATCAAGCGCTCCGGTTTTGTCATGTCCGAAGGCGCCGGCATCCTGGTGCTGGAGGAACTGGACCACGCCCTGGCCCGCAACGCCGATATCTATGCGGAAATCATCGGCTTCGGGATGACCGGCGACGCCCACCACATTACCGATCCAGATAAGGAGGGCGCCAAGCGCTGCATTCAGCAGGCCATGAAAGACGGTGGCGTCACCTGCGCCGACATCGATTACGTCAACCCCCATGCCACAGCCACGCCGGTGGGCGATCGCAACGAAACCCTGGCATTGAAAGAGATTTTTGGCGATGGCGCCTCACGGCTGCTGGTGAGCGGCACGAAGTCCATGACCGGCCATCTCCTGGGCGCGGCCGGGGCAGTGGAGGGCATTTTTTCGGTTCTGTCCATCCGGGACGGCAAGGTGCCACCCACTATTAACCTGGACGACCTGGACCCGGATTGTGCCGGGCTGGATATCGTCGCGGGTGAGGCCCGGTCTGCCGATATCCGCCATGTCCTGTCCAATTCCTTCGGGTTCGGCGGCACCAATGCGGCCCTGGTGTTCAAACGCTATGAAGCTTAGCTTCCCTGACTTTAGGCCACCATGGAGTGAGGACAATATCGGCATATGTTTATAAAATGATCTCCAAGGCGCTAATACCCAGAAGGAGGTTAGAATGAATGCCTTGACCTTGGTTTTCGTGGCATTATGCGTGTTTACCATCGGCTACCGGTTCTACGGCTTATTCATCGCCAGGAGGGTCTTGGAACTGAAGGTCGAAAGGCTGACGCCGGCCGTCAAACTGGCCGATGGTCATGATTATGTAAAGACCAATAAATTTGTCCTGTTCGGGCACCACTTCGCCGCCATCGCCGCGGCCGGGCCGCTCATAGGGCCGGTCCTGGCCGCCCAGTTCGGTTATCTGCCCGGTGCGATTTGGATCATCATCGGCGCGGTCGTTGCCGGGGCCGTGCATGACATGGTTGTCCTCTTCGCCTCGGTACGGCATAAGGGGCAAAGCCTGGCGAACATTGCCTCGAAAGAAATCAACTCGACCATCGGCGGGGTGGCGTCCGTGGCTGTTCTCTTCATTCTCGTTCTCACCCTGGCGGGCCTGTCCATCGCGGTGGTCAACGCCATGTTCTCCAGCCCCTGGGCCACCTTCACGGTTTTTTCCACCATGCCCATCGCGCTATTGATGGGGATTTATCTGCACATCTGGCGACATGACGATGTCCTGGGCGCCAGTATTATCGGCGTGGTCCTCCTGGCGGCGGCGGTAATTGCCGGTCCTTATGTGGTGGCTAATCCCACCCTGGCCTCCATCTTCACCTTATCCAAAAACCAGATATCCGTGATTATTCCAGTGTACGGCTTTGTCGCCTCGGCCTTGCCAGTGTGGCTGTTGCTCTGCCCCCGGGATTATCTTTCCACTTATCTGAAGGTGGGGACCATCGCCATGCTGGCCATCGGCATCGCGTTTATGCGGCCGACATTGCTGATGGAGCCGATCACCAAGTTTGTCAGCGGCGGCGGCCCGATCATTCCCGGGGCGGTCTTCCCCTTTGTCTTCATCACCATCGCCTGCGGCGCCTTATCGGGATTCCATGCCATCATCGGCACCGGCACCACCCCCAAGATGATCGGCAATGAACGGGATATCTTATTCATCGGGTACGGGGGCATGCTGTTGGAAGGCTTTGTGGCTATTATGGCCTTGATCGCGGCGTGCGTGCTGGTGCCGGCCGATTACTTCGCCATCAACTCCCTGCCGGCAGTGTTTGGCAAACTCGGTATGACCCCCGTCCACCTGGCCGATCTTTCCCGGGAGGTGGGGGAAACCCTTCAGGGCCGGACGGGTGGCGGGGTGTCTTTGGCCGTTGGCATGGCGTATATCTTTGATGGTATCCCGGTTCTGAAAGGCTTAATGGGCTATTGGTATCACTTCGCCATTATGTTCGAGGCCGTATTTATTCTCACTGCGGTGGACACCGGCACCCGGGTCGGCAGGTTCTTTCTCCAGGAAATGGTGGGAACATACATCCCCAAGTTTGCCGAAAAGAGATGGATCCCCGGCATTATCATCACCAGCGGCGTCTTCACCTTTTTCTGGGGATATCTGGTTTATACCGGGAATATCTCCACCATCTGGCCGTTGTTCGGTATGAGCAACCAGCTCCTGGCCTCCAGCGCCCTGATTATCGGTACCACCATGATCATGAGGATGAACAAAGTCAAGTACGCCTGGATCACCGCGGTTCCGGGTATTCTCATGGCCTTTGTCACCATGTACGCCGGATACCTGACTGTGGTCAACAACTTTCTCCCCAAGCATCTCTACCTGCTCATGGTCATGTCGATCATCATTATGATTCTCATGGTCATTGTGTTTGTGGGGGCCATCAAGAAGTGGTTTGAATTGCTGAAGGTGAAAACTACGGTAATGGATGAATACGGGGAGAGGGTCTTGGAGGTCGTGTCGGAATAAAGCGGCAGGACCGGTACTACTTCAGATAATTTAGGCGTTTTGTTTCCCCCGATCAGGAGGATAAGATCATGTTTAAAAAGATTTTGGTGCCCCTGGATGGCTCGGACCTGGCGGCGCAAATCCTTCCCCAGGTAGAGACGTTGGCCAAACAGTTTAATGCCCAGGTAACGCTGCTGGCCGTTGGTTCTTCCGACACGTGCGCCGGTGGTGGCAAGGCGCCTCCAGAGACCATCAAGGAGGGCGCCGCGTGCCCTGAACTCCCGTTAGCCAGATATCTGGAGCAAACCACCGGTAAGCTGCGGGCCCCAGGCGTAGAAGTGACTTGGGTCTATAAACAGGGGAACCCGGCTAAGGAGATCGTGGCATATGCGACCGACCATGATATGGACCTCATCGCCATCGCCTCTCATGGTGGCGGCGAGATCGCCTGGCTCTTGGGGAGTGTGGCTCAAAAAGTCATCGTCCACGCCCCGACTGCCGTGTTGTTATGGCGGGTAACGGAACCCAAACCTCCGGAGCTTAAAAGCGAGCTGTATTATTCTCTGCAAACCCCTTAACTTCTCAATTGCGGGTTCACCTCTTTTTGTGAATCCAACTATAAACTCTGCAACGGCCAGGTGCGGCCCCTGGTGCCCCTGTGACCAGGAAATCCAGGGGATTCCCGCCCTGAACCACCTGGCGGAGGTCTGGTTTGATCAGCACGGCCAGCTATCAGCAGGTCAGCTTTGCCAGGTGTAACATCGAACTTTATCTTTGACTGCGCACTGCTGACTGCTTACTCCTGACAATATGACCGCCCCCCCCAAACCCATCCGCATCGCCATTGTCTTAAACGGCCAGGAATTCGTCTGCCACGCGGTCATGCTGCCCTTCTCCCTGGAAGGCTACCCGCCGGTAGATCTCGTCTTGTACGGCGGTAAACCCGAGACCCTGGCCCCCGGCCTGACAGTGAACCTCTTGCCGGATTTGCATCCGGAGGCCTTCGATCTCATCCTGGACGGCCAGTTCCTGACCACGGGGATGGCCGATTTTTCGCCGGAGAAGGCGGACAATCTCATCACCGGCCCCGCGGCCTGTTTCCTGAAGACCGTGGTGTGCCAGTTCCAGGAGTTGCGCCAGAAGCAGGAGATCAACGCCGGCGTCATCATGAGCGCCACCGATGGTCTCATCACCATCAACGAAGACCACGTCATCGTCGGTTACAACCACGGCGCCGAGCAAATGTTCGGATACACCCGCCAGGAAGCCCTGGGCCAGGACCTGAAACTCATCGTTCCCCCGCCGTTCACGGAAGTCCACCGGGACTACCTGCGGCGCTATCTGGCCACCCGGGTAGCCCACGTCCTGGGCCGGCAACGGCGTCTCACCGCCCGGCGCCGGGACGGGCAGGAATTTCCCTTGAGCATCTCCTTTTCAGTGGCCGAGATTCAAGGCAATCTGTATTTCACCGCCATCATGCGGGACATTACCGAATATACCGCCATGGAGGACCGGGTGCTCCATTCCGAACGGTTGGCGGCGGTGGGCAATACCGTGGCCCATATTGCCCACGAAATCAAGAACCCGCTGCTCATCATCGGGGGGTTTGCCCGGCAGCTTCTCAAGGCCCCGGGGTTTGACGACGAGGCGCGACGGAAATTGTCCATCATGGCCGAAGAGGTGAGTAACCTGGAGGAGATGGTGGCCGAGATGCGGGATTTTGTGCGCCGGCCGCCGACCCAGAAGCGCCCGGGTCAGATCGCCACGGCGGTGGCGGAGGCCCTGGAACTATTCCAGGATACCTTTAAGGAGCGCCAGATCACGGTTCGTCAGGTGGAAGAAACGCCGCTGCCGCCCGTGACCTTCGACCCTCAGCAGGTGCACCAAGTGCTGATCAACCTGTTCAAAAACGCCCTGGAAGCCATGCCCAAAGGCGGGGAGATCACCATCACCAGCCGGGTTAAGGGGGACCAGGTGGAAATCAGCGTCACCGACACCGGCGTGGGGCTGGCCCCTGAGGTGGCGGGCAATATTTTTCAGCCTTATTTCACCACCAAGGCCAAGGGGACCGGCCTGGGGCTGGCCATCTGCCAGAATATCATGGCCGAGCACGGCGGCTGCATCTTCGCAGACAGCGCCCCGGGCCAGGGGGCCACCTTCACCATCCAACTGCCCATCAAGGAGACCTCCCCGGCTGACGCGGGCGCGCCGCCCCGCGCGGCAACCTGACCGGGTTGATTGCGATGACTACCGCTCCCAAAACCATCCGTATCGCCATCGTCTTGAACGAGCAGGAATTTATCTGCCACGTGGTCACCCTGCCCTTCTCCCTGGAAGGCTACCCGCCGGTGGAGTTGGTTTTGTACGGCACCAAACCCGAGGTCGCACCAAGCTGCCAGGTGAACCCTTTGCCCGATTTGGATCCCGGGGCCTTTGATCTCATTCTTGACGGCCAGTTTATAACCGCCGGGCTGGCCGATTTTTCGCCGGAGCAGATGGACAACCTCGTCACTGGCCCCGCCGCCCACTTCCTGAACGGGCTGGTGTGCCAGCTCCAGGAGTTGCGCCAGAAGCAGGAAATCAACACCGATATCATCAACAGCGCCACCGACGCGATTATCACCATCAACGAAGACCACGTAATTGTCGGTTACAACCGCGGGGCGGAGCAGATGTTCGGCTACACCCGGGGCGAAGCCCTGGGCCAGGACTTAACCATCATTATTCCGCCGCCGTATAAGGCCGAACACCGGAGTTACGTGCGGCGCTACGTGGCCACCCGGGAGGCCCGGATGATCGGCAAGCATGTGCGCCTCAACGCCCAGCGCCGGGACGGCGGCGAATTCCCCATCAGCATCTCCTTTTCCGTGGCCGAGATTCGGGACAACCTCTATTTCACCGGCATCATTCGGGACATCACCGAATATCAGGAGATGGAAGACCGGGTGCTCCATACCGAACGCCTGGCGGCGGTGGGCAATACCATGACCCATATCGCCCATGAAATCAAAAACCCGCTGCTCATCATCGGGGGGTTCGCCCGGCAGCTCCTCAAGATCCCGGGCCTGGAAGACAAGGCGCTCCACAAGCTGAACATTATCGCCGAAGAGGTGGGCCAACTGGAGGCGATGGTGGCGGAAATGCGGGAATTTGTCCGGCGCCCGCCGGCCCAGAAGCGCCCGGGACAGATTGGCGACGCCCTTACTACAGCCCTGGAACTGTTCCAGGATACCTTTGCGGACCACCGGGTCACGGTGCGCCGGAAGGAGGAAACGCCGTTGCCGCCCGTGATCTTCGACCCCCAGCAGGTGCACCAGGTGCTGATCAACCTGTTCAAGAACGCCCTGGAGGCTATGCCCAAAGGTGGTAAGATCACCATCACCAGCCGGGTTAAGGGGGCCTTCGCCGAGATCAGCGTCCGCGACACCGGCGAGGGCATGTCTCCGGAAGTGGCGGGCAATATTTTTCAGCCCTATTTTACCACCAAGGCAAAGGGAACCGGCCTGGGGTTGGCCATCTGCCAGGGTATTATCCAGGAGCACGGCGGCGTAATCTCGGTAACCAGCACCCTGGGCAAAGGGACCACCTTTACCATCCAACTGCCCCTCAACGAAGCGCCGGTGGTGGAGAAGTAAGCGCGGGGGCGCCCGGCCACACCGGAAGCCTCATAATTTGGGGCGGGCCCGGATTTATTGATCACGGCTGCTTAAAATACCTGAGGCCCAAGCCGATTGAGCAGGATACTTCTTTGAATTATATGGCAAATAATTTGGCGGCCCAGCCGGATACTGCCCCATTGTTGAGCGTGCGCGATCTCACGGTAAACTTCGCCGCGGAGCGGGGCAGAGTTCGGGCCGTGGCCGGGGTGAGCTTCGACCTGGCCCCCGGGGAGACCCTGGGCCTGGTGGGGGAGTCCGGCTGCGGCAAGACCGTCACCGCCCTGTCCATCTTGCGGCTCCTGGCGGCCCCCCCGGCCGAAGTGACCGGGGTGATCCGCTTTCAAGGGGAAGACCTGGGGAACTGCCCGGAGGACCGGATGCGTCAGATCAGGGGCAACCGCATCGCCATGGTCTTCCAGGAACCCATGACCGCCCTGAATCCGGTCCTCACCATCGGCGAGCAGGTGGCCGAGGCGTTGCGCCTGCACCGGGGTCTGTCCCACCCGGCGGCCTGGCGGGAAGCGGCCGCGGCCCTGGCCCGGGTGGGCTTCCCCGACGCGGCGCACCGCCTGGCGCAATACCCGCACCAGCTTTCGGGGGGCTTGCGCCAGCGAGCCCTCATGGCCATGGCCCTGGCCTGCGACCCGGAGCTCCTTATCGCCGATGAACCCACCACCGCCCTGGATGTGACCATTCAGGCCCAGATCCTGGCCTTGCTGGCCAAACTCAAGGCGGAATTGGGGCTGTCGGTGCTGTTCATCACCCACAATTTGGGGATCGTGGCCCAGACCGCCGACCGGGTGGCGGTGATGTATGCCGGGCTCATGGTGGAGCAGGCCCCCACCGGGGACCTCTTTCGGCATCCCGGCCACCCCTATACCGTGGGACTGCTCAATTCCGTGCCGCGGCTGGATTTCCGGCACCCGCCCGGAGAAATCCTCGCGGCCATCAAGGGCCACTTGCCGGCGGAGCCCCCCCCGGGCTGCCTCTTTAGGGACCGCTGCCCATTAGCCCACGGGCGTTGTCTGGAGGAACCGCCGTGGGCGGAGGTGAGCCCCGGGCATGTGGTCAGGTGTTGGAATTATGTCTGAATTGCTCGAAGCCCAGGATTTAAGCTGCTACTTCCACTTGGCCGGCGCCTGGGGCAAAGGGCCGGTGCTCAAGGCGGTGGATGGGGTGAGCTTCGACCTGACGCCCGGGGAGACCCTGGGGCTGGTGGGGGAGTCCGGCTGCGGTAAATCCACCCTGGGCCGACTGGTGCTGGCCCTTTTACCTCCCACCGGGGGCCGGATCGTCTTTGCCGGGGAAGACCTGGCCCGGGTCTCGCGCCCGCGCCTAAAAGAGCTGCGGCGTCAGGTTCAGATCATCTTCCAGGACCCCTATTCGTCGCTCAACCCCCGCATGACCGTAGGCCAGATCCTGGAAGAGCCCTTCGTCATCCATAACCTGGGCACTCGCAAAGAGCGCCGGGCCTGGGTGGAGGAGCTGCTCACGGAAGTGGGGCTCACCAGCGATGTCGCCGACCGCTACCCCCACGAATTCAGCGGCGGGCAGCGTCAGCGCCTGGGCATCGCCCGGGCCCTGGCCTTGAAACCCCGACTGATCGTGGCGGACGAGCCCGTCAGCGCCCTGGACGTCTCCATCCAGGCCCAGATTTTAAACCTCCTGGCGGAGCTGCAGCAGCGTCACGGCCTCACGTACCTCTTCATCTCCCACGACCTGGGGGTCATCTCCCAGATCAGCAACCGGGTGGCCGTGATGTACGTGGGCCGGCTCATGGAAATGGCTTCCCGGGAGGTCCTGGCCGCCGGCCGGCTGCACCCTTATACCGAGGCGCTCCTGGCCGCGGTGCCCCGGCCCACCCCGGAGCGGACCTTCAACCCTCCAGCCCTCAAGGGGGAGCCGCCCAGCCCGGTCAACGTGCCGACGGGCTGCCCCTTCCACCCGCGCTGCCCCGAGGCCCAATTTCCCCTCTGCCAAGAGTCCGTCCCCCCCTTGCGAAAGACCGCTCCGGACCATTGGGTGGCCTGCCATTTTCGGTGAGGGTCAAGAGGAGGAAGGCAAACATGGCTGGGGGAAGGGGCCAGAGACAAAAGCCCCGGCCTCACCGCAAAACACCCTGAGAGGTCTTATAAAAGCGAGCCATGTCTTATCTCATCATCTGTCTGGCCGCCTTCCTGTCCTCCGGTTTGACCCTGTTCTCCGGGTTCGGCCTGGGCACCTTGCTGTTGCCGGTGATGGCCCTGTTTTTCCCCATCGACCTGGCCATCGCGCTCACTGCGGTGGTGCACGCCCTGAACAATCTGTTCAAATGCTGGCTGCTGGGCCGCCACGCCGATAAGGCCGTGGTCCTGAAATTCGGCCTCCCGGCCATCCTGGCCGCCCTTCTGGGGGCACGGCTGCTCCTGTATCTGTCCGACCTTCAGCCTCTCCTGCATTACCAACTTCTGGGCCGGGAAGCCTACATCATGCCGGTGAAGCTGGTGGTGGCGGTCCTGATGGTGGTCTTTGCCCTGTTCGAACTGGCGCCGCGGCGCGCCCCCCTGGCTCTGACGCCCCGGTATCTCCCCCTGGGCGGGGTGTTGAGCGGCTTTTTCGGGGGCCTGTCGGGGCATCAGGGGGCGCTGCGCAGCGCCTTTCTCATTAAGGCGGGACTGACCAAGGAGGGCTTCATCGCCACCGGGGTGGTCATCTCCGTCATGGTGGATATCCCCCGGATCGTCATGTATGGCGTCAGTTTGCCGGGGCTGCACCTGGCCGACAACCGCCTGCTGCTGGCTACCGCGGTCCTGGCCGCTTTTAGCGGCGCCTGGCTGGGAAACCGCCTGCTGACCAAAGTGACCCTGCGTCTGGTGCAACTCCTGGTAACCCTGATGCTCTTGGGCATTGCCGTAGCCCTGGGGAGCGGCTTGATCTGACGAGAAGGCTGCCGGTGCACCACATTTTCTGGCGGGCCGAACTGCAGCGGGCCTGAAGGCAGGAAGCACCGGGCCGGCTGCAGGCCCCCAGCTGCACCCGGCTTACCGTCACTTTTTCCGAAGCCAGCTCCTTTGAAGCACTGCCCCTTACCACCGCAGGATCAAGTTAGCCCTTTCCCTTAAGTTCTTATGAATTATCTTCACTGGCCTGGTCAATTGGCTCACTTGATTTTCAGCCCCGCCATTCTTAATTTCACAATTACCGGAGATTGCACGCCATAAGTCAATCTTCGCAGGAGGGTCAGCGCAGATGGTGGCAAGACGAATCGTCCAAAGGACTGTAATTCTGGCCTGTTTTCTGCAACTGGTTCTAGGTTTGGGGCCAGTAAGGTCGGCTCAGGCGGCTGCCGAGGATCTGGCCATGTTCTACGAGGCCCTGGCCCCCTATGGCAGTTGGGTCGATTACGGCAAATACGGGCCGGTGTGGTATCCCACCAAGGTGTCTTCGTCCTGGCGGCCCTATCTGGACGGCCGCTGGATGCCCAGCCGCAGCGGCTGGGTCTTTGAAACCTCGGAGCCCTGGGGGTGGGCCACTTACCACTACGGCAACTGGATGCCCACCACCGAGTACG
>JBKQVS010000002.1:0-2691 GCA_052139855.1 Desulfobaccales bacterium | reverse complement strand
TCAAAGAGGCCTACCCCAAGCTGCTGGGCGGCACCCCGGCGGCCGTGAAAGCCGAGCAGCTAGTGGATAAGCTCATAGACTTCAGCTCGTTTATGACCCGGGTCCTTAAAGTGAAGCCCGAACGCTTCAGAGGCGGCAACCAGAAAGTGGCCTATCACTCCCCCTGCCATCTCTGCCGGGGGATGGGGGTGGTGCAGGAGCCCCGGGATTTGCTGGCCATCGCCGGCCTGGAATATCTGCCCGCTAGGGACGAGGATACCTGCTGCGGCATGGGCGGGACTTTTTCCGCCGACTTCCCCGAGCTCTCTGCGGAGTTACTGAAGAAAAAACTGGACGCCGTGGAGGAAACCGGCGCCGGCTTATTGGTCACCGATTGCCCCGGCTGCGTCCTGCAGCTCAAGGGCGGCATGGATAAGCGCGGCGGCAAAGTCAAGGTCCAGCACATCGCCGAGGCCGTCGCCGCCGCCCAAGTCGAGCCTGAGCAGGGTTAAGAAAGCGGGGCGGCCCTGGCCGGACGCCGGGGCCTCACCCCTTAATTTACTCTAGCATTTCTAAAATTACGGTATTGGAGGGAAAGCTGATGAACTGGTTACAACATTACAACCCCTTGGGGAGCCTGGGCCTCTCCGCCATCGTGGCGGCCATCCCCCTGTTCATCCTACTGTACATGCTGGGCATCCGGCGTTCCAAGGGGCACTATGCGGCGTTCTTCGCCACCCTGGCCGCGGTATTGCTGGCCATCATCGTGTGGGGCATGCCGGTGGGCCACGCCGTGTCCGCCACGCTCTACGGGGCGGCCTTCGGGATCTTCCCCATCGTCTGGATCGTGGTGACCGCCATCTGGGTGTACAACATGACGGTGGAATGCGGCGACTTTGAAATTATTAAGAATTCTTTAGCCTGCGTCACCGATGACCGCCGCCTCCAGGCCCTGTTCATCGCCTTTGCCTTCGGGTCCTTCATCGAAGGCACCGCCGGCTTCGGCACCCCGGTGGCCATCACCGCGGCCATGCTGGTGGGCCTGGGCTTCAACGCCCGTTACGCCGCCGGCGTCTGCCTCATCGCCAACACCGCGCCCGTGGCCTTTGGCGCCATCGGTATCCCCATCGTGGTGGCCGCCGGGGTCACCGGCCTGGATATGATGCACATCAGCAAAATCGTCGGCCGCCAGCTCCCCTTTCTCTCCCTGATCGTGCCCCTGTGGCTGTCGGTAACCATGTGCGGCTGGAAGCGGTCCATGGAAGTCTTGCCCGCCATCATCGTGGCCGGTCTCTGCTTTGCCGTCTCCCAGTTCGTGGTCTCCAACTTCGTCGGCCCGTACCTGCCGGACATCATTTCCGCCGTCGTCACCATCATCGGCCTGGGGATTTTCCTCCACCTCTGGAAACCCAAACAGGTCTTTCATTTTGCCGATGAAAAGCCCGCCGGCCCGGTGACCTGTCAATTTTCCGCCGGAGAAGTGGTCCGGGCCTGGGCCCCTTACGTCATCCTGGCCATCATGGTCTTCCTGTGGGGCCTGGAATCCGTCAAAGGTTTTCTCAAGCCTTTCGGCACCGGCTTCTCCTGGCCCCTGCTCCACAACCTGGTAATCAAAACCGCCCCCATCGTGGCCAAAGATACTCCCTACCCCGCGGTTTATCTGGTCAACCTCGGCTCCGCCGCCGGCACCGCCATCTTCATCGCCGGCCTCCTGTCAGTCTTGATTATGCCCAAGTACGGCTTCGGCCGGGCCTTTGCCTGCCTGGGCCGGACCATCTACCTGCTGCGTTTCCCCATCCTCACCATCGCCTTGATCCTGGGCCTGGCTTTTATCATGAACTACTCCGGCATGAGTTCCACCCTGGGACTGGCCTTTACCGCCGCGGGTTCCGCCTTCCCATTCTTCTCGCCCTTCCTGGGCTGGGTGGGCGTCTTCCTCACCGGGTCGGACACCTCCTCCAACGCCCTGTTCACCTCCTTGCAGAAAACCACGGCCCAGCAAATCGGGGTTGATCCCCACCTCATGGTGGCCGCCAACTCCAGCGGCGGCGTCACCGGCAAGATGATCTCACCCCAGAGCATCGCCGTGGCCTGCGCCGCCACCGGCCTGGTGGGCGAAGAAGGGGCCATCTTCCGCTGGACCTTCTTCCACAGCGTCGGCATGTGCGCCGTCATCGCCGTGCTTACCCTGCTCCAGGCCTACTGGTTCAAGTTCATGCTGCCCTAAGCATGATATATTGGGGGCGGGGGGATTTACTCCCTCCCGCCCTCCCCTCCACCACCTTTCTCAAGAGGAGAAGATCCCATGAACATTGCAGTAAACCCCGGCCGCAAGATTATCGGGCGGCTGGCTAAAGGCCAGGACTTATTGGCGGCCCTGGAGAAGCTCGCCCGGGACCACGGCATCACCCTGGGAGAGGTGTCGGCCATCGGCGCCGTCAGCCAGGCGCGCATCGGTTTTTATAACCAGGCGGAGCGCAAATATTACTACATCGACCTGGCCCGCCCCCTGGAGATTTTGAGTCTCATCGGCAATATTTCCGTGAAGGACGGTAAACCCATGGTCCATGCCCACGTCACCCTGGGCGACAAGGACGGCCATGCCTTCGGTGGCCACCTGGCCGAGGGCACCCTGGTCTTTGCCTGCGAGTTCGCTATCCTGGAACATCAGTCCGCCACCTCGCTGGTGCGCCAGATGGATGAACCCACCGG
>JBKQVS010000001.1:0-4316 GCA_052139855.1 Desulfobaccales bacterium | reverse complement strand
AAAAAAGTACTTGTGAATGCAGCAAGTACTTTTTTTTATGATTAGGTAGCTTGCAGCTTGTGATAATGTTTACAAAATCCAGGCGTTGGAAGTCTTGAAATCCTCCGGCCCTGCTCGAATGGTTCAGCGACTGGTCCTGGACCAATATTTCCACCCCCCAGGGCTACCAATCCCCCTACACCTATATGGGAATCCTTCCGGGGCTTGAGTACCAGCTCAATGATAAATGGGCCTTTTCGACCGGGGCCGCTTTTTATTTGGCAGCGAAGCAGGGCGCCATTCAATACATGCCCATACTAACCGTGAACTATAGCTTTTAGGCCAAGTTTAAGTCTATGCGGCATTTACGCCTTAGCCTGGGCGAACATTTTACCGGTTAACCCCCTGATAAATTAGGAGGATCCACATTATGTCTAGAGGCACCCGGATTCTGGTTTTGCTTTTGGCTGTCTTCCTGGCGGCCAGCGGCGCCGCGGCCCCGGCTGAGAAAAAATTCAACGTAGTCGCCAGCTTCAGCGTCCTCGGCGATATGGTCAAAAACGTCGGCGGCGATCGGATTGAGGTAACCACCCTGGTCGGTCCCAACGGCGACACCCACGTGTACGAGCCCACCCCCGCTGATGCCAAGGCCGTGGCCGGCGCCGACCTGGTCGTGGTCAATGGCCTCGGGTTTGAAGGTTGGATGGACCGCCTGATCCGGGCTTCCGGCTATAAGGGCGCGGTGGTGATAGCCAGTAAAGGCGTGGAGCCTCGGAAAATGACCGCGGAGGAGACCACCGAGCCCGGCGCCCCCAGGCTGGTGACCGATCCCCATGCCTGGCAAGATTTGCATAACGGTCAACTATACGTGCGCAATATCGCCGCAGGCCTGGCCAAGCTGGACCCCGCCGGCGCCTCCGTCTATGAGGCCAATGCCAAGGCTTATGCGGCCAGGCTGGCAGAACTCGACCGGTGGGTAAAGCAGGAATTCTCCGCCATCCCCAGGCCGAAACGCCGGATGATCACTACCCACGACGCCTTCGGTTATTTCGGCGCCGCCTACGGCGTCACCATCCTCTCCCCCGAGGGTTTCAGCACCGAGAGCGAGGCTTCCGCCGGCGGCATCGCCCGGCTTATCCAACAGATCCGCAAGGAAAAAATCACCGCGGTATTCATCGAAAACATCACCGACCCCCGCCTTATGCAGCAGGTTGCCAAAGAAAGCGGCGTGACCCTGGGGGGCGAGCTTTATTCCGATGCCCTCTCTAAGCCTGGGGAAGCGGCGCCCACTTACCTCGATATGTTTAAGAATAATGTCCCCAAGATGGTGGCAGCCATGAAGAAAGGCGTTTAAGAGCAGGATTGAGTGATTCGGGCCGCGAGGGCCAGACTCGGCCCTCAGTCCTGTATTGGCCTCTCCCAAAGCCGTCTAGGATAAGTTGGGGTGGGCATTGCCGCCAGTTCTTTAGGTATTTCCCTTCAAGATAATTTTCTCTTTCCGGGGGGTGGCTTCTTAGCGGGGGCGACTTAGATTAGCTTATATGCCAAGGTCGAAAGACCCACCGCGCAAGGAGGGGTTCAGATGAAACCGAGGGTCATCGCGGCACTATTGGCTCTGGCCGCAATCCTGATCTGGGGCTGCGGTGAATCCAAGGCGCCGGCGGCCAAGGCGACCCTGGTCGGCGCCCAGGGGCAGAAGGTGGGGGAAGCCAGCTTGAGCCAGACCCCCCAGGGAGTGAAGATCGACCTCACCGTGGAGAATCTGCCTCCCGGGGTGCACGCCTTTCATATCCATGATAAAGCAGTCTGCCAGGGTATGGACTTCATGAGCGCCGGGGGTCATTTTAACCCGTACCACAAACAGCATGGCTTAAAAAATCCCCTGGGGCCCCACGCCGGGGACCTTCCCAACATCACGGTGGGCCCGGATGGCCGCGCCACGGTCTCGGTGGTGGCCAACCTGGTCACCCTGAAGGATGGGGAAATAAATTCCTTGTTTCAACCCGGCGGGACTTCCCTGGTGATCCACGCCAACCCCGATGACGAGGTCACCGACCCGGCGGGCAACGCCGGCCCCCGGATCGCCTGCGGCCCGATCATCAAACAGTAGCCCAGATCTGGCGGCGGGGAGGGGGAAAGAGTTTCCGGTCTCTATGCAGACCCAGCGTCAAATGCTCAAGGAATTGCTGCTGGAGGGGGAATTCACCAGCCTGGAGCTCTCCCAGCGCCTCTCCCTGCCGGAGAAGGAGGTGCTGGACCACCTGGCTCACCTCGCCCTGGCCCCGGGGCCCGGTTGCCGGTTCCGCACCACCCCGGCGGTCTGCAACCACTGCGGCTTCGCCTTTAAGAAGCGGGAGCGCCTCACCACTCCCTCCCGCTGCCCTCTCTGCCACCACGAATCCATCCGCCGGCCGCGCTTCGCTTTGCGGCGCGCCTAATCCAGGGGATAGGGGCCGGGTTATAATTCCTAACCCCTAATCCCTAACCCCTGCCCCGTATTATTCCACCGTGACGCTCTTGGCCAGATTGCGGGGTTGGTCCACGTCGGTGCCCCGCAGGTCGGCAATGTGATAGGCCAGCAGTTGCAGGGGGGTCACCAGGACGCTGGGGGAGAGATCCAGGGGCGCCGGGGGCACCGTAATCACGCTCTCCACCCGTTCCTGGACCTGGTAATTGTCGGCTTCCGTGAGGGCGATGATGCGCCCGCCCCGGGCCGTCACCTCCTCAATGTTACCCTGGATCTTCTCCAGCACCGGGCTCCGGGTGGCCAGGACCACCACCGGCATCTCCCGGTCGATGAGGGCGATGGGGCCATGTTTCATCTCTCCGGCGGCGTAACCTTCGGCGTGGATATAGGAGATTTCCTTGAGTTTCAAGGCCCCTTCCAGGGCGATGGGATAATGGAGGCCCCGCCCCAGGTAGAGGAAGTTGCGGGCCTCCATGTAGCGCCGGGCGGTCTCCCGGATCTGCTGGTCCCGGTCCAGGGCCTCCTGGATCCAGGTGGGCAGCTTCAATAACTCCTGGAGACGCAGCCGCACCTGGTCCCGGGTGATCCTGCCGGTGCGGCTGGCCAGAAACAGAGCGATGAGGTAGAGGGCCACCAACTGGGTGGTGAAGGCCTTGGTGGAGGCCACCCCGATCTCCGGGCCGGCGTGGGTGTAAAGGACCGCGTCGGCCTCCCGGGCGATGCTGGAACCCACCGCGTTGACAATGGCCAGGGTCTTGGCCCCCAGTTCCTTGCCGGCGAGGAGTCCGGCCCGGGTGTCCGCGGTCTCCCCGGATTGGGAAATGGGAATCAACAGGGTCCGGGAATCTACCAGGGGCTGGCGGTAACGAAACTCGGAGCCCAGGTCCACCTCCACCGGCAGGCGGCTCAGGCTCTCGATCAGGATCTTGCCCACCATGGCGGCATGGTAGGAGGTGCCGCAGGCTACCAGAAAGATCTTGCCCAGCTTCTGGATATCCCCCGGGGAGAGGGCGATCTCCTCCAGGATCACTTCCCCTTCGTCGGGGTTGATCCGGCCCCTAAAGGTGTCGATCAAGGCCTGGGGCTGCTCGAAGATCTCCTTTTTCATGAAGTGTTTGTAGCCCGCCTTCTCCGCCATGGCCGGGCTCCAGGAGATGTGGTGCACCTGGCGGCTAACCGGCTGCCCGTCCCGCCCCAGCAGGGAAAAGTCACCCTCTTTGAGAACCACCAGGTCGTGGTCTTCCAGAAAGATCACCTCCCGGGTGTAGGGCAGGATGGCGGGGATATCGGAGGCCAGGAAATATTCCCCTTCCCCCAGCCCCAGGATCAGGGGGCTCTCCTTGCGGGCCGCCACCAGCATCCGGGGCTCATTGGCGTTGACTATGACCAGGGCGTAGGATCCCCGGATGGTATCTAAACTGAGGCGCACCGCCTTCAGATATTCCGCCCCCTGGCGCAAATTCTTGACGATGAGGTGCGAGACGATCTCCGTATCCGTTTCCGAGGAGAAGCGGTGGCCTTCCTTGAGCAGCTCTTCCTTGAGTTCCAGATAGTTCTCGATGATGCCGTTGTGAACCACGGCGATGGAGTCCACCAGGTGAGGATGGGCGTTGGCCTCGGAGGGGCGGCCATGGGTGGCCCAGCGGGTGTGGCCGATGCCCACCCGGCCCGCCAGGGGACGCTGGCTCAACAATTTCTCCAGTTCCGCCAGTTTACCCAGGCTGCGGCGAATGTCTAAGGCGTGATCGCTGATCACCGCCATCCCGGCGGAATCGTAGCCTCGATACTCCAGGCGCTTGAGGCCGTCCAGGATGATGGGCATGGCCTCCCGGGGCCCCAGATAACCGATGATGCCGCACATAATTACCTC